>JAIPJQ010000157.1 GCA_021734065.1 Fidelibacterota bacterium
AAAGGTTGGTTTCAGGATGAATGCCGAAACCATATCGGCGACCGATGGCAATAAATCCTGCCAGGCCGGCCGGAGGAGGGTTTCGTCCAGCGCCACAGCCATGCCGGTCTGTGAATGAAAAGCCGTAATGTCCGCCGGATCCGTCACCGGTTCTTCAATGTAATCCACTGCGATTCCCCGGATGGCATTAGCGAAAAAAACTGCCTCCTGCAAAGACCATTGACCATTCACATCCAGACGCAATTTGAGTCCCGGAGCCAGCTCGTGAATGGATTTGACCAGCTCCACATCGCTCTCCACATCAGGTGAGCCCACTTTCAGTTTCAAGACATCGATTCCGTGGAAATTGAAGCGTTCAATAATGTCGGCCAGTTTTTCATTTTGTGACAGTAATCCGTTTACCTGTACCGACATGAATTCGCATTCTCCGAAAACCTGATGCAGGTAATAATGGTGTTCAGACTGAGCCATGATGCTCATCAGTGCCGTGGCCAGTCCAAACGCTGCTGAAGGCGGCAAATCCATGGGAAGCCAGCTCAATAATTCCTTGAAACTATGCGGGAGTGCGGTACGGGAGTGATTGGATAAAAAATCGTGGACAGCAGTTGTGGCTTCCTCCAGAGATTCCCGGCTGAATCCCGGCAGGGGCGCCAATTCTCCCCATCCCGTCAAATCGGTATCGGTGGCGATTTTTACCAGGCAACCGGTGCGATGGGTATGGGTGCGCTGTTTTAATTCAATTGGCTGACGAAACTGTAACCGGTAGCGATACAACTCAAAGTGCTTTATTTTCATAACAACCAACCCGTGATGAACAGTAGTGTGTAAATCAATTGTGTGCGACCGGTGAGTGCCAGGGTATGATTCAGCGCGCGACCGGTGGCACCACCAAAAATCCCACGAATGGCCGGAATCGCAAAAAACACCATCAGGAGTGTGATGAGTACACCCGCGTGCTCCGGCCTGATGTTCCAAAGCAGGAGGGGGATAATCGCCGCCCCGATCAGACTTCCCAGATATTGATAGCGACCATAGGTTTTACCCATTCGCACAATCAGTGTCCTTTTTCGGGTGCCCCGATCCTCATCCACGTCCCGCAGATTATTCACGGTGAGCAGGGCGAGCGAAAAGCAACCGGGCGCCAATCCGGCCACAAGAACCGTCCAGTTCATGGTTAGCGTCTGGGCGTAGTAGGATCCAGCCAGCGCAATGGGACCAAAAAACAGAAAAGCAAATAAATCGGCAATCCCAACATACGCCAACGGGAAAGGTCCGGCAGTATAAATCAAACCAAACAACAGCGACAGCAGGCCGATAATCACGATGGGCCAGCCTGCCCGGTACACCAGATAGATTCCGGCCAGAAATGCGGCACCAAAAACCACACTGATGGCAATGCGCATACCCCTGTCGCTGACCAAACCGGCTTGTGTGACCCGCGTGGGTCCCAGGCGCTGGTGAGTGTCTTTTCCTTTTTTGTGGTCAAAATAATCATTGGCCAGATTGGTGCCGATCTGGATCATGAGTGCACCAAAAAGGGCCAGAAGCGCCGTTAACCAGTGCGCCCCCTGGTCAGCATAGGCCATGGCGGTGCCCATGACTACCGGTGAAATAGCTGCCGGGAGTGTTTTGGGACGGGCTGCCAACGCCCATGCGGATAGCGAATTCTGTCGCATGATGACCTGGCGTTAGGGACGCTTGGGAAATTTGTTGAAATTGGGTTTGCGCTTTTCCAGAAACGCATTCCGCCCTTCCTGCCCCTCTTCGCTCATGTAAAACAGCATGGTTGCGTTCCCCGCAAGTTCCTGCAGCCCGGCCTGGCCATCACAATCAGCATTCAAGGCTGATTTCAGACAGCGAATAGCGATGGGGGAATTGGCCAGAATTTCCCGGCACCATTGCACCGTTTCTTCCTCAAGCTGTTCGTAAGGCACAACCTTATTGACCATACCCATTTCCAGCGCTTCCTGTGCGCTGTATTGGCGACAGAGATACCAGATTTCGCGGGCTTTCTTCTGGCCGACCATACGAGCCAGGTAGCTGGCGCCATACCCGCCGTCGAAGGAGCCCACCCGGGGACCGGTTTGGCCAAAAATGGCATTTTCAGCGGCGATGGTAAGATCACACATCACATGTAGCACATGCCCGCCACCAATGGCGTAACCCGCCACCATGGCAATGACCGGTTTGGGACAAGTGCGAATCTGACGCTGGAAGTCCAGTACATTCAGGCGGTGAACACCCTCGCCATCAGCATAACCCGCATCGCCCCGAATGCGTTGATCCCCGCCGGAACAGAATGCCTTCTCACCTTCGCCGGTGAGGATAATAACGCCAATTTCCATGTCATTCCGGGCATCTTCCAGCGCTTTGCTCATCTCCACAACCGTGAGCGGACGAAATGCATTGCGCACCTCGGGACGGTTGATTGTGATTTTAGCAATGCCCTCAGCTTTATGATATTTGATATCGGTATAGTCACCGGCGATCTGCCAGTCAATGGTACTCATAACGGTCTCCTCGTACTATTCAACTCAGTTTCAAAAAAAGATTCTACGGCCTGAATAAAATTTTCCTTCGCTTCCCAGTGCGTATTATGACCAGCCTGTGGGATAATACGGACATTGGCGCGTCGCAGACAGGTAGCTGCGATCTCTCCGGCTATGCCGCGGTATTTCTCGTCAAATTCTCCCACAATCATCAAAACCGGAATCAACAATGCACGCGATTGGTCCCATAGACCTGGCTGACGTGCCACGGAAAAATAATCCAGCGCATCTGCCAGGGAGTTTGGCGATTTAGTCAGCCGGGATTTTTTTAATGATGCCAATTGCTCCCCTCGACGCGCCATAGACCGGAACAGCGGTTGATTATACCATTGTTCCAGAAATGCCTCAAAATTGCCGTTTCGTAAAGCCTCAGCCCGTTCCAGGTCGATTTCCAGCCGGGCAGCTCGTTCATCAGGCGTTTTCAGACCCGGTGATGCCGATTCCAAAATCAATCCGGTAAACCACTCCGGGTATTTCAGGGCGGTGTACCAACCCATCCGGCCACCCATACTGTAACCCAATAAAACCGCCTCGGTAATGTCCATTTCTGCCAGCAAATTCACAATTGCAGCGGCCGTTTCGTCAAAAGCATTGTCCTGCGAAATGCCTGTCATATCTGTCGCTCCATGCCCGGGTAAATCGGGTGCCAGACAGTAGAAATCATCGCAAAGGGATTCGGCAACGGGGTCCCAGTCTGCTCCGGAGCCCATAAATCCGTGCAACATGAGCAACACCGGTTTTTCGGCGGAGCCCCAGGTTCGACAAGCCAATTTCATAATGCCATTTCCCGGTTCAATGCTTCCCGAATCTGTTCTGACAGGTGATGTCGAAATCCCGACTGAATTTCCCGGTTTGTGTGAATTTCAATGATAGCAGAGTGATCCAGGCGCACCCATTCGTCCAGATTGACTAATTTTTCAGCAGTATTGATGAGATGATAATCCAATCCATACTGACGCGCCGGGAGTTGGAAATCATAGGTATGCGGTGTCCCAAAATACTGTTCAAACACACTGTCATGTTGCGAGATGGGAAGCTGGGAAAAAATCCCACCGCCATGATTATTGATGATTATCAGGATCACCGGATGTTCAGATTGTGCAACTAAATGCAGGGAGTTAAGATCATGCAATGCTGCCAGATCGCCCATGACACCGATGACCGGTTTCCGGCGTCCGGCTGCCAGCCCCGCCACTGTGGCAATATTCCCGTCAATCCCGCTGGCACCTCGATTGCCGTACACCTGCGCGCCATTCGTGAAAGCGCCGTAACGGTCGAAATCCCGGATGGGCATGGAATTACCAACAAAAAGAATGGATTCCGCCGCCAATGCCCGGCTGAGACGATATGCCAGTGCAGCCTCATAAATATCCGGGGATTCTGTGTGCATATGAGTGTCTACAACCCGCGCATCCGTCTTACACCATTTGGCATCAAAATAGGTTGGCGTTATCTCACTCCCGGAGAGCCGCTGAAACATTTCCCGCGCAAAATGCCCCGGTTCGGTTTGAATATGCTGGGTCACCGAGCCACCCGGATCCAGTGATCGTGACCAGGGATGGATGTGAAAATGATCCCGGGGCTGGCTCATCTGAATGAAATCCAGCGCTGCGTGGGAGGTGAGAGTGCCCCCAAACTGGAGGACAATATTGGGCTGCCAGCGCTGACTGATTTCAGGGTGTTTCAGAATGTCATTGGTAAGCCGGCAGAGCTTTGAGGCGTCAATTTGCGCCCGTATCGGCGACTGAATATCCACCCACACCGGCCACTGGAGGAGTTCGGCTAACTTTAAATAAGCATCCGCACTGTCGCGGTCGCTTTCACGTCCGAAAACCAGCAAACCATGTGTCGATCGCATCGCCCTGTGGGTGAGCCGGTCAAGTACGTCAGGTGCAACCGGCGCCGCTTGTTCTGTTGAGACCGGTGCTGGTGTGGCGTTTTCCAGCCAGTCTGTAACGGGCGTAAGCCAGGCGGTGAAATCGTCTTCTGAAGGCGTGGGTTCCAGGGGTTTTTCAAACGGACAATTGAGATGCACGGGACCACGGTCCGCTTTACTGAATAATATTTCGGCGGCGGAATCAATTGTATTGATGAGGTAGGTGAGCGGAACCGACCTTGACGGTACAGGCAGCGTCCGTTCAAACCGGGTGTAATGAGCGTAAATGCCAGATTGGCGAATGGTTTGATTGGCGCCGGTGTCCCACATGTGTGGCGGACGGTCGGCAGTTAAAACCAGCAGTGGCAGATTATCCTGGGAGGCTTCCACAATTGCCGGGAGATAATTTGCTGTGGCAGTACCGGATGTGCTGATGAGTACTGCTGGTTTTCCGGTGCCACGGGCATAGCCCACCGCAAAATATCCTGCGCCGCGTTCATCCACATGAACGGTTGTGGTCGTCCCGGGGTGCTCTGCCGCCGCAACAGTAAGGGGTGTGGAACGCGAGCCGGGACTCACCACAAAGTGGGTGACTCCACACCGCACCAGCGCTTCAATCATGACCGAAGCCCACAGGGAATTGGTGTTGGCGTGATTCA
>JAIPJQ010000022.1 GCA_021734065.1 Fidelibacterota bacterium
AATGTCTGACGGGCCATTTTTGCCTCCGGCCCCTGCTCCTGAGCCAGATCAATGCAATTGTCCAGCGAAAACACCAGCGGTTGCGCCAACAGCGAGTCTGTCAAAGCACCGAATGATGCGAAGATTGACAGGCAAAAAAGTGTCTTCCTGAGCATCGCCTGCCCGGGCGAAGGACAATTTTTTACTTCCGTACGGTTCCCCGGGATCAGACCTGATGATTGCATTTTTTGCTGAAGTGCATTCAGCCAGGTGTTTATCAATAAAAAACGCATCACTCGTACCTCAATGAAACGATGGGATCCTGTTCGGCAGCCCGCTTGGCGGGAAAGCTGCCAAACGCCAGCCCCACACTGAAGGAGACCACAAAAGAGACCACAATGGAGATACCCGACACAATTGTGGTGATGTGGGTAAACCGTTCGATGCCCCAGCTCATGGCCATTCCCAGAAAAATGCCCAGAATCCCGCCCACCAGACTGATGGTGATGGCCTCCAGTATAAATTGAAGAATAATGTCCATTTTCGTCGCACCCAGCGCCAGACGGATACCAATTTCCCGAATCCGCTCCATCACCGATGCCAACATGATATTCATAATGCCGATACCACCCACCACCAGTGAGATGGAGGCGATGGCGCCAAGCACGATATTGAAAATATTTTTCGTGCGCTGTTCCTGCTCCAAAAGCTGCTCCGGGATAATGATTTCGTAATCCACCACGTCATTATGACGACGCTGCAACATCCGGCTCATCACCTCCGCCACCGATTGGATGTATTCCGAATCTTCCACCCGCACCACCATGCGGTCCAGCTGGTGATAATTTCCTATCTCCTGCACCACGCCATTTTCCTGCCGTGCGGTTTCCATGATGTCCTGTTTCGTTACCAGCGCGCGATTTTTGTAACGCAGCAACATGGTTCGAACCGGCGTGTAAATATCCATGTTGTAATCGCGGATCCCCAGATGCTGGATATTCTGCTCCGTGATTTTCCGCTCCTTCAAAACACCCACAACAGTGAGCCACAGATTACCGGTCTTAATCCGCCGACCCAGTGGCGGTTCGCGGGGGAAAAATTTGGTGGCGATCCCATGACCGATGATGCAAACCGGCATGGCATCCGTGAGATGGGTTGCATTGAACCACTCGCCCTTCTGCAACTCAAATTCGCTGGTGTCAAAATAATATTCATTCACCCCCACCAGCTTGCCGGTGCGCTTCAGCCCGGAGCGCACCACCATGGTTTCCATGACAATTTCCGGACTCACGAAGCGCACTTTGGGAATGGTCTGGGCGACCGCCGTGGCATCCGCCAGCGTCAGCCCGGGCGTGAACCGCTTTTCCCGGCTCTTATCACCAAGCTCTTCCTCCACCTTGCCTTCCTCCTGCTTCACCACCGGCTGAACAATGATATTGTTCACGCCCAATAGCTGCATTTGGGACAAAATCTCCTGCCGGGCACCATTCCCGATTGCCAGCATGGCAATGACGGAAGCCACACCGAAAATGATTCCCAATGAGGTGAGAAAAGCTCGGGTTTTATTCTGAAATATTGCCTCGACGGCGATGATAAAATTGAAAACGATCTTGCGGAGCATATTCCGGATTTCCGGTAAAACCAATCAGTTTGCCGGCAGCGGGACAAATGGCATTGCGTCACTATTGGCTGGAACCGATAACATGAGTTTGTCCGTGGGTTCAATGCCGGATACGATCACAGCATTATCCTCATTGATCAGCCCCACCTCAACCTGCTGCTTCACCCAGCCGCCGCTGTTGTGACGAAACACGTAACTCAGCGAATCCTGCGCGTGCAGGCACTCCAGTGGTACATACAGCGCGCTGTCCACACCGGCCACAATAATCGTGTTGGAGGTGGTCATGGCAGGGCGTAGTGTGGAGTCCGCCTTGTCAATCTCAATCCGCACCTCGAAGACCTTTGAGTCAGAGTTGGGGCGTTGTTCACCGATATTGGCTACAGAGGTCACCAGCCCTGTAAGATTCTTGTCCGGATCAGCATCCAGCCCGATCTCCACCGGTTGGCCTTTTTTAATTTTTTGAATGTCCACTTCATTCACATAGGTCACCGATTCCATGACCGAAAGGTCCGGCAGCGTGGCCACCGTTGGTCGCCAGGCGGAAACCTGTGAACCCTCGGTGATTTTGGTGCCGTCCCATTCCCGGACGTAAATCACCATCCCCTTTTCCGGCGCGTAAATGGTGAATTGCTGCTCCAACTCCAGCAGGTCTCGCAACTCGTTCTTGCGCTTGGAAAGCTCGGCTTCCACTTCCCGCATTTTGGCTTCGGACTGGCGGACTTTGGTCACATAATTTTCCCGCGCCTGTTTCAGGCTCCGGTGTGCCTTATCCAGATCAATTTCAGCCTGGCGAATGATGGATGGCGCCTCAAATTTTGACTGCTCCATGTAGAGCCGTCGTTCTTCCAGCGCGTATGTCAGGTTGACCAGGTCATTGCGGGCATTGGCCAGGGAGAGCGTACAATCCAACTGCGCCTGTTCGAATTGGGATTCTGCTTTATCAATGGCTAACTGGGATTCTTCTATTTTACTGCGTAGTTCGGATTGATCCAGTTCAGCCACAAAATCGCCTGAATCCACCTCCGTGCCCTCGGGAATCAGCTTCAGGATTTTCATATTATAAATACGAAGCCGACGGGCATTGGTTGGTCCCTGGATATCGATGGAATTTTTCGCCTGAAGTTCGCCGGCCGTAGTGACCGTGACCCGGAAGGGTCCCACCGATGGCGTCACCTCAATATTTTCCACCTGCGTTTCTTCCGATGCGTTGAAATACCAGGCGCTGATAATGAGCCCCACCAGAACAAGTGCAGTGATAATGATTTGCCGTTTCGTCATGGATTACTGTCCGATCAAATTGGGGCTGCTGTCATCCCGCATTTTTTTCCTTTACAATGGGACAGGCCACCCAATGTTCCAGGGCATGTTCTTCCAGAACGGGAATCTCTTCTGCGCAGGACTTTTCCGCCAGGGGACAGCGTGTCCTGAACCCACAACCGGAAGGCTTGTTCAACGGAGTCGGCACATCACCCTCCAGGACGATACGGCTTTCGCGCTGACGATGAGGATCGGGACGTGGTACGGCGGAGAGCAGCGCTTTGCTATAAGGATGGCGGGGATCGTAATACACGGTGGAGCTTTCGCCAAATTCCACCACATTGCCTAAATACATGACGGCGATACGGTCTGCGATGTGTTCCACCACCGAAAGATCATGGGCAATGAACAGATAGGACATGCCGAATTCTTCCTGCAAGTCCATCATCAGATTGATCACCTGAGCCTGAATGGAAACATCCAACGCCGAAACCGGCTCATCGCAAATAATCAAATCCGGATTGGTGGCCAAAGCCCGGGCAATGCCCACGCGCTGACGCTGCCCGCCGGAAAATTCATGGGGATAGCGATACGCCTGTTCCGGTTGTAAACCCACCTTGTCCAGCAGCCAGCCCACCCGGTCTTTCATCTCCGAATCGTTCATTTTGGTATGGAGCTGGAGGGGCTCAGAAATGATCTGCGCTACCGTCATACGCGGATTCAATGAGGCGAACGGGTCCTGAAAGATCATCTGGACTTTGGAACGGTATTTCCGCAACTCCCGGGGTTTAAGCCGGGCAAAATCCACGGATTTCCCGTTGAAATTGTAGGTGATGCTGCCGTCAATTTCCACATCGGGATAGAGCTGGCGCAGTATTGCCACCAGCGCCCGGCCCACCGTGGTTTTTCCGCAACCTGATTCACCCACCAGACCGATGGTCTCTTTACGTTTGATGGAAAAAGAGATGCCATCCACCGCTTTCACGGTGGCCACACGACGGGACAGAACTCCGCCAAACAGGGGAAAGTGAACTTTCAGATTTTTAACATCGACCAGTTTTTGTTTATCGGACATTGCTATCGTTTCTCATTCATTCACTTACAGAAACCGGGGCGTTCTGCTGCTCCAACATTTCATCAATCACCAAATGACACCGCACCAAATGACCCGGGGTCACCTCCATCAACGGCGGATCCACCGAATCACATTTATCAATCTTCACATCACAACGGGTACAGAATTTACAGCCCTCAGGCAGATTCAAAATGTTGGGGACCATGCCCCGGATGGCTTGAAGTCGCGCTTTTTTCTGCAGTTCGGGTGTGGGGATCGACCCAAGCAGCCCTTTTGTATACGGATGGAGCGGGTTGTCGAAAAGCTCTTTCACTTCCGCCACTTCCTGGATCTTACCACCATACATGACAATGACCCGCTCACAGGTCTCGGCAATCACCGCCAGGTCGTGAGTGATCAAAACAATGGCCGCGTCTTCCCGCTGATCCTTGATCTCTTTCATCAATTCCAGGATCTGAGCCTGAATGGTCACATCCAGTGCGGTGGTGGGCTCGTCGGCAATGAGCAACGATGGCTTTTTCGCCAATGCCATGGCAATCATCACGCGCTGGCGCATTCCGCCGGAGAACTGGTGCGGATAGTCTTTCAGGCGGGTTTCCGGAGAGGGAATCCCCACCTGATCCAGCAGCTTGATGCCCTGCCGTTGCAGGTCCACATATTCTTCATGATATTCTTTCGGGATCAATTTATCCAGTCCCACCATGAGATAGCCCAAAACCAATGGCAGCGCGGCGCCCCAGAGGGCTTGTGAAATTAACTGGGTGAACTGAAAGCTCCAGCCGGTGCCCAGTTGACCAAAAAATATAAAAAGCACTGCCGCGATTACGGAGGCCCTCACCTTGTTGACCCAGCGGGTATTCCGGAAACTGGCCGCCAGATCGATGATCCGGTCCTTCACCATTTCGCCGAATGATTTGGGCTTAATGGCTTCGATAATCTGCATGCCGATGGTATAGACCGGATTCAGGGAGGTCATGGGCTCCTGAAAGATCATGGCAATTTCGCTGCCCCGGATCTGGCGCATGCGGGTGTACATCTTTTCCCGGAACGAGCGCTCATGACGCTTGCGGGGTGAATTAAAGAACAGGTACCAGGTCACGCCTGTCATGAGGAGCATACTGATAAGGAAAGGAATAAACCCGGAGATAGGCAGCACTAGATGGAGAACGAGCCACGCCACCATGAACAGAAATGCCACGCCGGTACGTTTGGAGACATCCAGCTTATTAAAAAAACGGTACTGGGGAACGGCTTTGATGCGCTTCAGTTCATCCCCGTTAAAAATATTCTCACCGTTGAAGGTGATCTCTCCGTCTGTGACTTCCCCCGGCGGATTGGGAATCAACTGGATAAGTGACAACAACGACACGGACTTGCCGGAGCCCGACTCACCCACAACGCCCAGGATTTCGCCTTTGTAAATGTCGAAATCCACACCGTCAACAGCTTTCGCCGTCTGTCCGCCAATATTGAAGTAGGTTTTAAGCCCTTTTATTTCGAATAATTTTTCCCGCATCAGCGCAACCTTGAGTAAACCCGTGGATCAAAAGCTTCCCGGATGGCTTCTCCGATAAACACGATTAAGAGCAAGGTGGTAAACAGGGCGCCCAGCGGTGCCAGCACCATCCACCATTTCACCATATTCTGGAGCCCCACTGAAACCATCTGACCCCAACTGGGCGTGGGTGGCGGCAGGCCAAATCCCAGAAAATCAAGTCCCACCAGCGAGCCAATACCGCCGATTACGGCAAAAGGGAAATAGGTGATAATGGGGACCAGCGAGTTGGGCAAAATGTGTTTGAAAATGATTTTCTTGTGGGTCTGCCCCATGGAGATGGCCGCAGCTACATAATCTTTCGTTTTCTCACGGTAAAATTCAGCCCGCATGTAGTAGGTCATCCCGATCCAGCCAAAGAGGGTCAGAATCACAATCAACAGGAAAAAATTGGGACGCACGATGGAGCTGATAATGATCATGACAAACAGAAAGGGCAGCGTAGCCCAGATTTCGATGAAACGCTGGGTTATCAGGTCAAACTTCCCCCCGAAATAGCCCATCATGGCGCCAATGGAAACCCCGATGAGGTAACTGGCGATGGTAAACAAAATGGCAAAGGAGAGGGAAATATTGAAGCCGTACAGGAGTCTGGAAAACACATCCCGTCCCGTGTTGTCGGTTCCGAACCAATGCCCTCGGCCGGGCTCCTCGTACATTTTATTACCCGCCGTGGTCACGTCTTCATAGGGACCATAGGGATAGGGCGGCATGATGACCCAGTTGCCTTTTTCTGACTTAAATTTTACCTTCAATTCCCGATAATTTGCCTCTCCGGGAACATCCTCACCAAAGGTGCTGCCGGCGATATATCCCTGGAACACGGGGAACCAGATTTCACCTTCATACTTCACCACCAGCGCTCGATTGTTGATCAATAGCGGCAGAAAAAATGAAATGATGTAGGCCGTAATCAGGATGATGAACGCGTAGTATCCGCGTTTGATGGACTTGAATTTCAACCAGCGCTTTTTCAGTACCGAAAGGCTGATTTGCTCCTGAGCTGCTGCTGCTTGATCGACTGTGGGTGTATTTTCCATTGCACTCATTAATCTGACTTACTTAAACCGTATGCGGGGATCGACTGTAGCCAGGGCAATATCAGACAGAATATTCCCTACCAATCTCAGTAACACTGCAATCACCAGAAAGCCCATGACAATGGGGTAATCCCGGTCCAGAACCGCCTGGTATCCCAGTTTCCCGAATCCGTCGATATTAAAAACCAATTCGATTAAATAGGACCCGGCCAGCAAAACACCGATCACGTTACCGATGTAGGAGGCGATGGGAATGACGGAATTTCGCAGGGCGTGAATCCAGATGACTCGTTTTTCCGTAAGACCTTTTGAGAAAGCGGTGCGCATATAGTCCTGGGACATATTTTCAATAATGCTGTTTTTCATCAAGACCGTGAGGGTGGCAAAACTGCCAATGGTCCACGCGATCATGGGCAAAACCGCGTGATAAAGCTGATCAATGATTCTGCCCCACAGACTCAGGTATTCCCAGTTTTCGGACCGGAAACCACCCAGGGGAAACACATCCCAAAATGAGCCGCCACCCAGCAGGATCAACAGCACAGCACCAAAGGCCCAGCCCGGAATGGAATAAGCAATAAATACGATTACACTGGAAAACAGGTCAAATGGCGAACCGTGCCGTAACGCTTTGGCGATCCCCAGCGGAATACAGACGATGTAGCTGATGAGAAAGCCGGAAATTCCAAAGAAAATGGAGACCTTAAACCGGGGCTTCATCACATCCAATACCGGTTGCATGTAAGTGTAGGATGTGCCCAAATCACCCGTGAGAATGCCCGATAGTTTGGTTTTATACACCAGAGCGCGTTCGATACCATCTTCACCAGGATCCAGCGGGCGTATCAGCCAATCTGAATTAATGGACCCATCTTCATTATACATGACATAGCCGTCGGCGGTTTGCTTTACCGTAACCCACTGACCACGCCCCATGTTTTTTTCAACTTCAGTATCGCCTGGCCCAAACTCCAGATTCCGGGTGTCGTGCTCACGCGGCCACACGCCTAACCAAATGAGATAGCGCTGTATGATGGGCTTATCAAAACCATAGAAGCGCTTCAACTCCTCCATGGCTTCCGCCGGTAATCCGGCACCGCCGCCGGAGGTCATATCACCACCACCGCCACCACCCGATTCCCCCTGGCTCATACCACCCATTTGGATTTGTCGTATGGTCTGCTCCAGTGGTCCGCCAGGCGCTAACTGGAGAATGATAAAAACCAGAATTGTGGCCCCGAAAAAGGTGGGGATGAGCAGTAACAGTCGTCTTAGAAAATATGTGGCCATACCGGTATTCTACTTATTGCATCTCTTCAGGTTTGCCTTGCGGTTCTCATGGTAAGCGGACAACAGAAAGAGGCTGGCTCGGACAGCCAGCCTCCACATTCATCATTACCATTACCTGTAAATCATCAGCGAAAATACCCATCGATATTGCGCGATGATTTACCAATTAAATTTATCTGTCTTGGATATCAGCTCTTTCCAATACTTTACTTCCAGTTCACCCTGAGGCAGAGATTTTCCGGCTGCCATGGCTTCCTTCAAAGCGGCTTCCTTATCCGGATCAATCCACCATAGCGAGTAAATCGAACGATAGTCCCCTGTAAAGCGACTGAACATATAGTCGGGATACCCGAATTTATCCCAGTACAGCAATCGCTGATACGGACGATAGGTGGTCCAGGCCGCCGGATGAATGTCAGAGTAAATGCTGTCAATTTTCCGGACGATCTTCACCCGCTCTTCCTGGGAGAATGTGACATCATATTGATCACAGAGACGATCAATCTCCTCGTTTTTAATCCCGGAGATATTGTTGGTATAGGTCTCGTCAGCCAATTCGGATTTCAGGGATGTTTCCGGATTGGGGAACACCAGACCACCCCAGCTTTGCATGTAAATGGTGAAATCCCGCTCCATCAGCTGCTTCCACAGCGTATTCCCGTCCACAAACTTGATCTGCAGGTCAATGCCATAATCTTTCAGCGTCTGCTGATAGGGCGTCACCATGTACTCTACACTTTTGGGAATGCCGATTTCCAGCCGAAAAACCTGACCTTCATCATTCACCAGCCAACCGTCCTGGTTCCGCTTGGACCAGCCCGCCTCTGCCAGGAGTTTCTGCGCCTTTTCAGGATTGAATTTCACATCTTCATTGTTGGGGTTGGCATAAGTGGAGCCGGAGTAGAGCGAGTTCTGCATGAGATATTCGTTATAATACATCTCCTCATTCATCTTCTCCCGGGGCAGCAAATAGGCAAATGCGTAGCGAATACGACGGTCATTAAACGGCCATTTCCGTAAATTAAATGCAAAGCCGCCCGTACCGGCCGGTTTGTCGGAATAAATTTTTCGTTTTTGAACCCAGCCCTGTTTCACCGCGTCAAATTCCGTGTCTTCAACCCACATGCGGGCCATGTTAACCGTGTAAAAATCCTGTTCACCCTTTTTAAATTTCTCGAATTCCAGTGAAGGATTGTCTTTCACCACCACGAATTTGATTTTGTCGAAATTACCGGTGTACTTGTTCTCCGGCTTATCCTTTGCCCAATAGTCCAGCCGTCGGGTTACGGAATAGGAAATCTGATTTTTGATATCCGATTCCTGCATGGTGTACGCACCCGTTCCGGGCATGATTTTGTACTGATAATCTTTCAGATATTCACTGCCAGTCAGGTCTTTCAAAATATGGTGGGGTAGAATGGACATGGAGGCGCCGAAATAGAGAAAATTCCGCCAGCTTAACTGTTTACAGACCACACTGACGATGTACTTACTCTCAACCACCGGACGCTCAAATTTGCCATAGACCAACTGATCTGAGGGCGATAAAATCGTCTCGTCCATGTGCAGATCCCACGTGGTCACTACATCCTGTGCCGTCACCGGCATACCATCCGACCAGCGGGCATCCGGATCAATGCGGAACCAAAATTTCATCTTGTCATCAGATATTTTCCAATGCGAAGCCAGCCTGGGGATGAATTCCAGCGTTACCGGATGGAGATCAACCAACCCTTCGTACAGCAGACCCGCCAGCGTGCTGTTTTCCACGTAATTTGCATTCTGTCCTTCCGTTCGCATGGTGGCAGGAAACCGGGAAACGATGGTGGTGAGAACACCACCCTTCACCGCCCGGGGATCACCAAAGTATTGAAGTTCATCCTGTGGGATTTTATAAGTCGTGAAACCCAGATCTTCCGCCACTTTATCAAAACCATAACCGCCTTCCTCAGCAGATGTTACAGTATCCGGCGGTGTGACGGATTCAGCCGTTTTAATGGCCAGCGCCAGCGGTTTATGTTTGGTTCCACCGCCCCCGCAGCTCACCATAAAAACCAATCCGGTGATAATCCCCAAAACCAAAAATTTCCGCATCATAATCTTCCCTTATCTTCCATCCGTTGTTTGTCCGGCTGTCTTGCCGTAGCGGCAAACTTACAAAGATTCCATGCAAAAACCAGTCCTACCAGTCGCACCTCCGGTTAAAGAACTATACAGTTTTCTTACGGGCATTTCATGTGGGCGAATTCCGTTAATTCTGGTGTAACAAAAGTGGTTTTTTACTATTTTCCGCCCGATTTATGAGGAAAGCAAATCTATGACTGCAGAGTATCGCCTGGATTTGGTAGAGTACCTGGATGAACGGCTGGCGCATTTCCCGGAGGTGGAAAGCCGGAAAATTTTTGGCCATCCCGGGTACAGCCTGCAAAATCGGGTTTTTGTATTCGTCTACGCTGATGGTTTGTGTGTGAAACTCCCGCGGGGTTTGTACGAACAGATTCTTGAGCGCAATGACGTCCAGGCATTCATGCCCGGGAAAGACACTCGACCCATGGGCACCTGGGCGGTCATTTCCCGTCCCGATGCTCAGGAGTATGATGCCGACTGGGAACTCATTGAGACCGCCATGGCGTATGTCATGACCGAACAGGGCGCCCCGCCAAAGCGGAAGCCAGCCCGGAAAAGGAAATAAGCTGAAGGACTTTACCATCAGAAGCATGATCCCGGAAGATTATGACGCCGTGGTCCAACTATGGCAGTCTGCCGGCTTGGAATATCTGCCCCATGGCAGAGATCAGTACGAACGGATCGTCACGGAATTGACGCGGGAGGAGAATGCCTTTCTGGTGGGTGAATTGGGAGAAACTGTGGTCGCTTCGATTTTCGCTACCCACGATGGGCGCAAAGGCTGGATCAACCGGCTGGCGGTGCATCCGGATCACCAGCACCACGGATTCGCCCAGCGATTGATACAAGCCGCAGAGAAAGCGCTGGAGACTCAGGGAATTGAAATTATCGGTGCCCTTATTGAAGCGGATAATGACCGGTCCCGCGCCCTTTTCGAGCAAGCCGGTTACCAGGCACGTCCACATATCCAATATTTTTCAAAACGCAAATACCCCTGGACTTGAGCTGAAGAGTCCCGGAAAAACATAAAATCAACGAGGAAGATAATGCGCATTATATCCTGGAATTTGAACGGCATTCGCGCCGTGCTGAAAAAAGGCTTTTGGGACTGGTTTAACCACGAACAGCCCAACATTCTCTGTCTGCAGGAGACCAAGGCACAGCCGGATCAATTGGACGATGACATCTTGAATCCACCCGGTTATACCGGCATTTGGCATTCAGCGGAACGCAAGGGCTACAGCAGCGTGGCCACCTTCACAAAACCCAAACCACTGCATATTGAAAATCAGTTTCTGGACGAAAGATTCAACCGGGAAGGGCGTACCATCCTGTGCGAATACCCCCAGTTTTTTCTATACAATATTTACTTCCCAAACGGTCAGCGAGACGAAGAACGCCTGCGGTACAAACTTGAATTTTATGATGAATTGCTGGATCACGCCCGGACCACAATGCAACGCAAACCGGTCATTATCGTGGGAGATTACAACACTGCGCACACGGAAATCGACCTGGCCCGCCCCAAACAGAATGAAGAAATCTCCGGATTCCTGCCGGAAGAGCGTGAATGGGTGGACCGGTATTTATCAGCCGGACTGGTGGATGTTTTTCGGGAAGAGCATCCCGGTGTGAATGGCTATTATACGTGGTGGACCTATCGTGCCAACGCCCGCATCAATAATGTGGGGTGGCGGATTGATTATTTCCTGGTCTCCCAAGATTTTGTCTCCCATGTGGATGCAGCCCGTATTCATCCGGATGTCATGGGGTCTGATCATTGTCCGATTAGTCTGACATTAAATTTTTAAAGACTAACCACGAATTACACGAATTTCACAAAAATAGCCCCCAAGGCTTCGATCCTTCGCTATGCCCGGTCTCATCCAGACTAATTTTAACTTTACACAAAAAATTTAAACGCCCTGCCCCCAGTGTTTATTCTGTGCGTTCAGTGGTTTTCCGCTTCTTTATATTCGTGTAATCGGTGCAATCTGTGGATTCAAAAGAAACTATCACCGAATTGACCGAATGGATTCATGTGTAAGCGGGGAAACAAAATCTAACCCATTC
The DNA here is from genome assembly GCA_021734065.1 of Fidelibacterota bacterium. Lineage (GTDB taxonomy): Bacteria > Fidelibacterota > UBA8477 > UBA8477 > UBA8477 > UBA8477. The sequence continues at coordinate 12,018 of JAIPJQ010000022.1, forward strand.
TTATTTTCAATCTCTTCCTCTGTGCCCTCAGTGATCACTCTGGGCACCCTGTGGTTTCTGTATTTCCTACAATTTGTGCAATCCGTACTTCGACTTCGCTCAGTAGAACTGAAATCTGTGGTTTTTAATAATTCGTGTTCTTCGTGCAATTCGTGGTTACGAAACGTATCCTTCCCCATGCCTGAATTACCCGAAGTCGAAACCGTCGTTCGCTCCCTCCAGCCGGACATCACCCGGGAAGTCATACAAAGGGTGACCATTCAGTGGCACAAAACAGTCGCTGACCCCCGATCGCTTCCGCGCATGGAGAACCAGGCTATCCGGTCCGTTTCCCGTCGGGGGAAATTCATACTCCTGAATCTGGATCCTGGAGCAATCGTCATTCATCTGCGCATGACCGGACGGCTCTATACCCATACACCCGATGAAACGCAGGAACCGTATGTAACGGCTGTTTTTCACTTTCAGTCGGGGAAAAAACTCTATTTCCAGGACACGCGCAAGTTCGGGCGGATTTATTTCACAACGGATGCAAAGGGCTTTTTCCACCACCTGGGACCTGAGCCGCTGAGCCAGACCTTTACCGCTCAATGGCTAACAAACCAGCTACACAATCGACACCGGCAAATCAAACCGCTGCTATTGGATCAAGCCTTCCTGGTCGGATTGGGAAATATTTATGTGGACGAAGCGCTCTTCCGGGCTGGTGTGCACCCGTTGACCCCGAGTGACAGAATTCCGTCAGAAAATATCCAAAAACTCCATCGTGTAATTCGCACCCTCTTACGCAATGCCATTGATGCGCAGGGAACCACCATTATCAATTTTCAGCACGGCGATAACCGGTCGGGAAGTTTTCAGCACCAGTTAAAAGTTTATGGGCGCTCAGACCAGCCCTGCCCAAAATGCAAAACTCCCATCCGGAAAATGGTTATAGGTCAGCGGGGAACCCATTATTGCCCCGCCTGCCAGATACACTACGAATAATAAATACGTCGTAGATTACAGCGCGTCTGAAACAGAGTGTGACAGGGCTTCTGTCCGAATTGCCGGATTTTTCACGCCAAAGAAGAAGAGCAGAAAGCCCGTTAATACCAGGATCATGCTGATGGCGAACAAACCGCCATACCCCAGCCATTCCACCAATTTTCCGGCGAACATGATGTAAATAAACAACACCGGTGCCAACGCTGAATCCATAGCGGCATAGTAAAGTTTCCGGTCCCCCGATTCTCCGGCAAACTCATAAATAAATACCATAAACGATGACTGCATGGCGCCTGTCGCCATACCAATGGCAACGAACACCAGATGCGCCATTAAGGGAGTTGTGGCAACCAGTGCCAACAGCAACGCCAAAAGATGGCCGATGAAGAAAAAGGTCACGACGAACTTACGACTGGTACGATCGCCCAGCAGACCGAACACAAAATTGAAAATCGCCGTTCCTCCCACCAGAAAAAGGGTGAACTCCCCGGCTACACCGATGGAGAACTGGAGCTTTTCGTCCAAATACACAGCATAAAATGCCAGCGGCATTACAGAAGCGGCTCCTAGAACACGGCTATAGAAGTAGCGCCGGAAGTTGTGGTCGTTCACCAGAATATTCTTCAACGCCGATGTCATTTTATCTTTGACCCGGCTGGCAACATCTACCGGATTAATCACCTTCAACAGAAAAAATAGCGCGGTTCCGGTTGTGGTAGCTATCAGCATGATCAAAAAGCCGAAACCGTAATTCCGGGGAAAGTCATATACACCGGATTCAAGAATCATTTTCAGGACTAAACCACCGGCCATACCCAAAATGGCATTGGTGGCAAAGGTAATTCCGAAAAAGCGGCTGCGTCGCTGCGGCATGCTTACTGCCGCCAGAAAATCAGCCCAAATGGGGTACAAAGCACCCACCGCCAGGCTGTAGGCCACAAATGTCAAAAGATACAGGACAATGGCTGTTGTCCCCTGCATCCCAAGGAAGAAAAACCACAGCACCATCAGTGCCATCCAGGGCAGGGTAAGTACATGCATGAGAATATTGACTTTTTTAATGTTGGCGACGCCCCGAAAACGCCACACCGAAAGTAATTGCGGTACACCGATCAGCAGCACAAAGGCTCCCGGAATCATCCCAATGATTATCGGAGAAGCACCCAGTTGCGCCAAGAACAACGGAATAACGGCATTGATACTATGGAAGGCCATGGCGAATCCCCACATGCCCTCCCCGAATGCATTGATTACCGTGTTCCGATTATGAGAATGGATATCTTGTTGCTGGTAGGTCTGCTGCACGGTGAAAAATCAGTACCCCGGCCCGATTTACAAAGCAAATGTTTTCAGAAGGTCAGTTTGTGAGCGGCAGCAATCTGTTCAATGCCATTACAGGTCTGGCAAAGCAAATCCCAAGTATGGATAATTATTGAGGCTGGTTAATTTTTAGTCCTAATGGCGCAACCGATTGGCTGCAATCGCAGCAGAGTCGGTACTGGAATATTCCATCCGTTGATATCCACACACGGGGCAGACATATTTATAACATGATAAAAACATCAACGACGCCCAAAATCGCTTCTGTGGAGGTGCCGGGTACGATCGCAGTCGCGTGGTGTGGCATTCTGGACACGTATTGCGACGCCTATTTCCACGTAATAGTAATATGATTCGCATGATAACGGCAAAAATCAGGGCTGGAATTAAGACCAGTCCCAAAAGGACAATTATCGCTTGAAGTTGCATGTGAAAAAGCTCCCATCCATCCAGTTGAAAAATTCTGTGCTCAATATCACAAAATTATCTCATAAAAAAAGAAAAATCTTCACTATATAAAATTATTCCAACATGATATATATTGTCATAATTAAACCAAAACATGACCCATTTATGCAATCCTGTTTTCATTATTTTCCGTAATGGTTGTCCCGACAAATGTCATCTCATTTTCCATTGAAGCGCAACAGTACGTCCCAATCCACGATACACCGGAACCGGCGATCCACATCCCAAACCCATTTACCAACTTCCGGGAGAGCAAAGCATGTGGGCAGACAAACCAGAGGGGAAATCACGCCCATAGATTCTTGGCAATGACCCGCTGGGTGTTTGACTTCAGCACCGAAAAAATTATCTTAACCCATGATATCCTTCCTGCTTTTCGCTCCCCTTAAAATCAATTACAAACCAAATATATTTAAGGAGTTACAATGTCCTTAACACCCAAATCGCTGGACAGCTTCAAAACCCGCAGTACACTCACTGTGCAGGGGAAATCCTACATCTTTTACGATTTGAAGAAACTGGGAGCGGACGACAAGCTGGCGCGACTGCCGGTATCGATCAAAATTTTGCTTGAGAACATGCTGCGCTACGAAGACGGTGAAACGGTCACACGGGACGACGTGCTGGCGATTTTGAATTACGACCCCAAGACCAAACCCTCCCACGAAATCGCTTTCCGTCCCGCTCGTGTTCTGCTACAGGATTTTACCGGTGTGCCGGCTGTGGTGGATCTGGCCGTCATGCGCGACGCGATTAAAGATTTGGATGGCGATCCGGAGCGCATTAATCCAATGCTTCCTGCCGATCTGGTGATAGACCACTCGGTGCAGGTGGACAAATTCGGTTCCCCGGATGCATTTGCTTATAATGCCAATATCGAGATTCAGCGTAATCGTGAGCGTTATGAATTCCTCCGCTGGGGACAGAAAGCTTTCGAGAATTTCCGCGTTGTGCCGCCTGACACCGGGATTGTCCACCAGGTGAATCTGGAATACCTGGCCAAAGTCGCCTTCACCAAAGAAACGGCTGAGGGAACGGAAGTTTATCCCGATTCACTGGTTGGTACCGACTCCCACACCACCATGATTAATGGCTTGGGCGTCATGGGCTGGGGTGTGGGCGGCATTGAAGCCGAAGCCGGCATGTTGGGACAACCGGTAACCATGCTCATTCCCCAGGTGGTGGGATTCCGCCTTACCGGTCAATTGGCAGAAGGTGTCACCGCTACCGACCTGGTATTGACGGTCACTCAAATCCTGCGCACTAAAGGTGTTGTGGGAAAATTTGTGGAATATTTCGGCCCAGGTTTACAGACATTATCCCTGGAAGATAAAGCCACCATTGCCAACATGTCTCCCGAATACGGTGCCACCATGGGATTTTTCCCGGTGAATGACAAAACACTGGATTATATGCGTTTCACCGGACGCCCGGATGAATTGGTGACATTGACGGAAGCCTACACAAAAGCAAATACACTTTTCGTGGATGGAACGGGCGCTGAACCCCAATTTACCGACGTTGTCGAGCTTGACCTTAGCACTGTAGAACCTTCTCTGGCCGGCCCTAAACGCCCCCAGGACCGTGTACCACTCCGCAGTTCCAAAACCGCCTGGCAGGAGACGCTGCCCGGTCTGAAAACCGAGGGTCCATCCCAGGTGAGTGTTGACGACCCGGAGAACGGAAGTTACGAGATCAAACACGGCGATGTGGTTATCGCCGCCATCACCTCCTGCACCAATACCTCCAATCCCAGCGTGCTTATCGCTGCGGGCTTACTGGCTAAAAAGGCTGTGGAAAAGGGATTGGTGGTGAAGCCCTGGGTGAAAACCTCCCTGGCGCCCGGCTCCAAAGTTGTAACCGAATATCTGAATAACGCCGGTCTCACACCCTATCTGGATGAATTGCGCTTTAACCTGGTGGGGTATGGCTGTACCACCTGTATCGGAAATAGCGGACCTTTACCGGAACACATCGCCAGAGCCGTTGTGGATGGTAACCTGGTGGTTTCTTCAATTCTCTCAGGAAATCGCAATTTTGAAGGTCGCGTGAATCCCCACACCAAAGCCAACTACCTGGCCTCACCACCGCTGGTGGTGGCCTACGCCCTGGCCGGAACCATGGACATTGACCTGTACAATGATCCCATCGGCATGGGCAGTGATGGTGAATATGTCTATCTGAAGGACATCTGGCCCACGACCCTGGAAGTGGCGGAAACCCTGCGCAGCGCCGTTACCTCCGAGCAATTTCGGCGCAAATACAGCGAAGTGTTCCAGGGCGATGATGCCTGGCAATCACTCCCGGTGCCAGAAGGCTCGCTTTACAAATGGATGGACAAATCCACCTATATTCGCAAACCTTCATTTTTCGATGGCATGACCAAAGAAATTCAAGAACCGGAAGATATTCAGGGCGCCCGACTGCTGGCGCTGCTGGGGGATTCGGTCACCACCGACCATATTTCACCTGCCGGCGCTTTTTCCAAAGACACGCCCGCTGGTCAATATCTCATGGAACACGGCGTTGAACTCAAAGACTTCAATTCCTACGGTTCCCGTCGCGGAAATCACGAAGTCATGATGCGCGGGACATTCGCAAATATCCGGCTACGGAATCGCCTGGCTCCCGGTACGGAGGGTGGCTGGACGCGGTATCAACCGGATGATGAACAGATGACCATTTTTGACGCGGCCATGAAATATCAGGAGAAGGGTGTTCCGCTGGTGGTGATTGCCGGGAAAGAATACGGTACCGGCTCCAGCCGCGACTGGGCTGCCAAAGGCACGTTCCTCCTGGGCGTGAAAGCCGTCATCGCCGAGAGCTTCGAGCGCATTCACCGCAGCAACCTGATTGGGATGGGCGTGTTGCCGTTGCAATTCAAAGAGAATGAAAATCAGGAAACGCTGGGACTCACCGGCAAAGAAACCTACACCATTACCGGAATCGCTGATAATCTGCAACCGGGCAAGGAACTCACCGTTACGGCCACCGCAAATTCGGGTGAAACCAAAACCTTCACCGTGGACTGCCGGATTGATACGCCCAACGAGTTGTCCTACTATCGTCATGGTGGGATTTTGCAGTATGTTTTAAGGTCGCTGATTCGGTAGAGCCATTTTAACTACTAAAATGGATTCGATACAAAATCGCCCCGGAGAGAATCGGGGCGATTTCATTTACTTATGGATTCCGTTCGGAACTTATGTCGCATTTATACGAAAATGACCGTGAATAACCCTTGCAATGGTTATGACCTGATTTTAATCGTTCTGCTAAATATTAAGCTCGTCACGATCACCACCACCCAATCAATCGTAATCACTGCCACCTCGAACCGGTACTCCCGGTGAATGCCGTACACCACCGCAATAATAATCAGTGCCAGGACAGTGAGAATAAAACCGGCCAGGAAAATCCAGCGCAGGGCGGTTTCACCCTTGCGGGTGCCGGTAAAGGTCAGACCCATGAACAGGAACGATACGCTCATGAGCAGGTAGCCAATCTCTTCCAGCGCGATAAAGAGTCCGTGGGGATTGAACTGGGTCCACAGGGCAATACCGGCGGTTTCGCCATTGAGCAGGGCGGGCTGGATGATGGTCACCTGGATGAAATAGTCACTGAACAGAATCAGTCCTGACCCGGCAGCTAACAGCATACCGATTCGGCTATAAAGTTTTTTATCAGGGTCGGCAAAATGGTGGATGGTCGCCACCCAAACCAGATAAGCCAGCACAAAGAGCATGGCCGGGAACATCCAGTAATAATCCCGTGGCCAGCGTGAAACCGCCTCGGTATAGGGATACTGAAAACAGTCCGCCGGACAAAACGGTCCCGAAAGGGGTGGCGTTCCCACGGCGATTCCCAATGAGATCACACCCAAAGCGGCAGTGATAATGGAAGTGTAGAATCCGAATCGGTTGGTGGTGGTTTGGTCAGACATGATTCCCCCTTAAACATTTGATGGCGTGATAATTCCCCTCCTCCGGAGGGGTGTCCCGATTTTAATCGGGACGGGGTGGGTTTCGTCATTTCTTTTTTGCGAATGGCAATTTACTTCCGTCCCAACACCCCTCTGTGCCTCCCCTCAACGGGAGAATATATAACTTCGATCCGTCGCTTCCGCCGTTTCTGCGCTATGGCGTGACAAGCCGCTCGACCTCAGGAAGACAGACGGGAAATTTCATCTCCTGTCTGCACTTTGCCCGGTAAAATGACTTTCGCATAAATCCGCGAATCGCCCGGATGCAGTTTCGGGGAGATACGGATGAATTTCTCATCGCTGAAGGAATGACGAATGGTTTTGCAGGGAGCGGTGAAATCGGTGATCTCCAGAATGACCTCCTGACCTAATTGAAACTTCTGACCAATTTTCATTTTCCCCCAATCCAAGCCAGCGGTAGTGATGTTTTCTCCGGTTGAGCCGGGAAATATGGGGTGACCTTCTGCTTTCAATGCTTCGATTACTTCCAGAGCGTACAGGCACACGGCCCGCTGTGGTCCGCCGTGGTGTTTCTGATCGTTTTGATAATCACCCACCAGACCATGGATCGAGATTTCAGCCGACTCCACCGGCATTTTGGGAACACCGCCCGGGGAAATGCTGATTTGATAAATGTGGGGTTGAGTCATGTTGATCCTAACCGCAATGATGCAAAGGGAAAGTTAACCACAGAGTCCCCAGAGGTAAGTCAGAGAACACAGAGTAAATTGGAGGACATCATGTTGACCAATAAAATTTCAGGTGTCTTGCTGAGCCACGTCGAAGCACACCTGAAATTTGCTGCCATTTTTATTCCCAAAAAGCCCTTCGACCCTACTCCGCGTTGCTCCGCACGGGCAGGCGGGAGCTCAGGGAGACACCTTGAGCTGGATTTATTTTTAAAACGCATGTTGTGTTGCTGCTATTAATTTGTGATATCTGTGTTTCAAAGGGATCCCGACGGGGCGATCTGTGGTTCCTGTTTTGGTTTGACCTTGGATTTGGCCTCAATTCGTGTTCTTCGTGAAATTCGTGGTTAAACATTCTTAAAATTTGTGAAATCTGTGTAATCTGTGGTTCCTGTTTTGGTTTTGGCTTTGGTTTTCAATTCGTGCTTTTCGTGTAATTCGTGGTTTCAAATTCTTAAAATCTGTGTTTTTTGTACTTCGACTTCGCTCAGTAGAACTGTAATCTGTGGTTCCCCGGTTTTCTGTCTTTGAATCCCCGTTTCTGAGCTCAATCAGCTTTTCCCGCGCTTTCCGCGGCCACTGTGTGTCTTGCTTTTCTGTGATTTTATGCGTTTATCTGTGGCTAAAACACCCCCGGTGCAGCCCCGCTGGTCATATCCGCTTTTTCATGATGCAATGGCACCCCGTTATCATACACTTCCCGTATCGGTGCGTGTGACATTAGGCCGGGAAACCGGCGATACAAACTCTCGGCAAACAGGTAATCCAGGTGCTCGTTGGATTCGGGACTCCAGCCCATGACCCGCTCCCAAATCTCGGCTGACTCCATGCAGAAATAAATAAACAGATCGTCCCCGCCAACCTGCCGGATGGTGTTATACACGGTGCGATACATATCCAGCCGCAGCGGTTTGGGGTAACGCATTTTCCCGTCCATCCCCCGAATCAATTCGGCAAACATGATTCGTGATTTGGGAAATTTATCCAGCACCTTGTCCTTCATCTCCGGGGGAAACCGCAGCGTTCCCATGGAAATCCATGTCACATTTTTGGGGTCAATCACATTGAATAACTGCCGGATGAGATCGATGTAATTCTCACGCCAGTTTTCATGGTACAGGATCGGATCAAAGTGCAGCCCGATCTTGTAACCTGCATCCTGAATTTTCTTCATCGCGTTCAAGCGTTCCGCCAATGACGCTGCTTTATGCTCCTCGGCGTCAATTATGGCCTGGGGATTCACCGACCAGGAGACAACCGTGTGACCGTTGTGCGCCAGGTTCAGGAGATTGTCGATCTTATTGGACTTGGTTTTCAGCTCCAGCATCACATTGGGCAATTCGGCGAAATATTCCACCACCTCTTTGGAAAATTCCGACGACCCGTCAAAGGCCAGGCTGTCAGACAATTCACCCGTTCCAATCCGGAAGAACCGTTCTGGTTGGGTGGCGATTTTTTCCTTCACTTCTGTGAGTAGTTTTTCCGTGTTGGCGTAAACCGTGGTCACGGGATTATTCAGATAGAACTGGAGAATGCAGTAGGTGCAATCAATGGGGCAATTGCTGGTCTGGTTAATCACATGGTAATTGCAGCAGCGGTAGGTGCGGTCGGTGCCAGGACACTGCTTCACCGTGTGGCCCTCTTTTTCCGTGAGCAGAATCTCCCGCTTGCCCTCGTTCAGGGTACGGTGAAACATCTCCGCCTTGAGTTCGTCGGTGAGCTCCACGATTTGGACATCTGCCTGGGGATTGTTGTGTTTATAGCGCTCGACGATGGGTTGATCGGCGACTTTTTTATCAATGGTAATGGTCTGTATTTTGGGCTCTTTCATTAGACTTTCATTCAGATTTGGTCAAAGACCGGTTTCAGATTGGCATTTTTGAGCCCCCGCAGAATTTCCAGGAATTCTGTCAAATCTTTCGCGTGAAAGGTGAGTTCAACGCCCTGCTTTTCAAAGTAGGGATCCCATTTCACTTTCACATTGTCGGGCAGATTCGCTGCCTGAATCGTTTGTTTTAATGTCTTTTCGGCTGCGGTGAGATGCGGCAAACGGGCGGCAGCGATTTTTGACCGGATCTCCATCACCACCGGCCGCGGATCGTCAATAGCTTCCCTGGCAATGTCCCACAAGCCCATCTGTTGGGCCTTGGTTTGGAAATCGGTCTCGTCCCGCTGCGCCATTTCCCAGATATTCTGGATGATCTCAGCCGTCATATTAATGCCCAGGTGCAGATTTTGAATCAATTGCACCACCCAGTCCAGATGCTCCTCTGCCCGCTGAAAAATCAGCGCTCGCTTCAGACTCAGATCCTTGTCCACCACCATTTGCTGCAGTTCATGCGGCAATTTCAACAGGAAGAGATAGTCGTTCATGAGATGCGTCTGGGGCGGAATATCCAGCGGTTCGAACAATTCTTCCGCGATCTGTGTTTTGCTGAATCCCAACTTCCGGGCGATGCCAATCAGGTTGGCTTTGTCGATGAGTGTCAATAGCGCATGGTACGCCGCCACCAATTTCAGCAAATCCATGGAGGAATCCACATTTTCCAGCAAATATGCCGGCAGGTGTGTTACATCAGCTTCCCGAGCCGCTTCGAATCGCTGAATCCCGCCAACGATTTTGATGCAACTGCCGGTATTCAGTGCTAACAAGGGTTTCTGTAACGGCTGACCCGGATCGAAGGCTTCCGGTCGGAAGGGCAGAGCTTTGAAATCCGAGTGAATGGTGGGACCAATCAGGCCCATGGGTTTGAAGGTAATTTGCATAGGTGGGAAGATCATTCCAGAGGTGAGATGCAGCAAGGAGAATTCTTTTTCAAATCATCATCCGATAAAGTTCTCCTACATTTTCGCCTGAATTATTATGGACCTGAAATGAATCCGGAAAAGATTAAAAAACGGCTTGTCCAATTTTAGGAGAGGGCGTAACATCAATCGCTTAATTATTCATACGAAATTGGAGTTTGCCCATTGATGAATATGCTGGTAAAGGTGACGATTACTCCTGTCGTTGGTACAAAAAACGACGGCCTGATTCAGCCCGAAGCCGCACGCTGGGGCACCCGGGATGCCTGGTTACCGGAGACCCCACAACAGATGTATAGTGAAAACAACTACTACTATGGCGACGATCCATCTATTTTTCCAACGGTGGCTGGAACCACTCTGAGATGATGCGCTACACCCGGATTTATAACGGGGAAAGTCTGCCGGCAGCCCAGATACAAACACCACTGAAGCAGAATGCAGAGTGGATGCGAGAGCAGCTCAATAATGATTAGTAATAGATTATGGGCGTTTATCCTGCCCCTGCTATTTATTCATTGCGTTAGACCAGAGCCTACTAATCAGGATGAGAGTGACAACACAGATCCCCTGAAGCTCCTTTGGCAGAGGACAAATCAGGAATCATATAATTGGGGAGCCTATGCGCCCCCTTTGATCTTGGGAGACAGCTTGTTATTAACTGCCGGTGATGGCGCGATTCGTTGTACCAGCATAGACTCCGGTAAAACGATTTGGTCATCTTCCTATGCTAATATCGGCTTCATGAACAAGCGTTTTGTAATAGATCAAACGCATCTATATGGTTTCTATGGCAGAGAAGAGGTATTTGCAGTCAAATTATCAGATGGCACGCAAGCCTGGTCGGCACTTATTGATTCAAATCGTGAGTTCGGATATGCAGACGACATCGATGCTTCGCATTATTATGTCGGGGTGAATAGTTACGGTAATATCAGAAGAATCATGAAGTTTGATAAGTTCACAGGTGAACTACAGGATACACTCCGGATCGATAAAATGCCTTGGTCGCTGGCTTATGATTCTGGCAGCCTTTATTGTAATAATGGCATGTCAAGCGGTGCAAACTCTCTTGGTCGAATTATTTGCTATGAGGCTAACACCCTAGATTCAAGCTGGGGTTATTATTCGATTGGGGGTACATTCTCAGTATGTCCTTCGGTGGTAAATGACGGCGTCCTCTATGCCGGCACGGTCTGGGGCGGAAGCCTGGGTAATGAAATCGTGGCTCTCAATGCCGAAACGGGAGCACGGCTCTGGCGCACCAGTACCACTGGTTGCTACCAAATTGTTATACACGATGAGGTGCTGTATTATGCCGGAGGTTCCAGTGTCAACGCCTTGGATAAAAACACCGGGCATGTTCTGTGGGAAGCTATTATTCCCACCACCGATGAATCCAGTCCCCTCGCTTACTGGGATGGCTATGTCTATAAAGCCCATGGCGGCACCCTGTTTGTCTTTGATGCTGAGACGGGTGAGCGCGTTTATTATACCTATACCTTTGATGGGAAGGCCGAATATGTCTACCAGGTTTCCGCCGGAGCAGGCAAGATTTTTGTCCAGACCAGCCAGCACCTGTATGCCCTTGAGCCCTTCAATCCTGACGCCCTGAGTCCGGATCACACTGCTTCGAAGCTCTGAATCCCGCCCACGATTTTAATACAACTGCCCGTATCCTGGCTTAAATCTTCAGTCCCCTGAACCAGTTCAGACTTTTTACAGCATCAACCGGTAGTAATCTTGATCAAACTCAGATCCGGTCCGCTAAAATATCCGGCTCCGGCTGAGGAATCACGACTTTGGCCACCAGCAGTCCTTTGGATTTGATGTAATCCACGCCGGCCTGAACAGCGGCTTCCACATCCGCCACGGTACCGGTGAGTGTGAAATAGGCTTTTCCACCAATGGCCATAGCCAGATGAATCTGGATGAGTTGAACCTCGGGGGCTTTCACGGCGGCATCAGCAGCTTCGATGAGTGACGCCACGGAGAAGGTTTCGATGACCCCCAGCGCTTTCAGTTCCGGTACAATCTGCGATCCGGTAATCGCTGGAAAAATCTGGGGATCCACATTGGGAATGATGAAGTCGTCCACCAGGGTGTCTCTGATTTTGAGTGGTGTAAGTTATCATCTTAAAGAAATTTATGTGCTTGTATTAGCCCGCCATTATCTATATCATTAACAGAAGCTTAGGATAATGCAACAAGTATTTTAAAGGGGAGAAAAGCATGGCTTATTTATTTACGGAAAGAGGAGTCAATGATTTCATCGCGAATGTATACTCTGATCCAGAATTGAAAAACGATGCGATTAAAGCGATGCAAGGGACGCTGAGTGAATTCAAGAGCTTTATCCGGGACCAATTCACTTTGTCTCAGAAACAAAATGAAATTTTGGACACTATCTCTCAGAGTGCGGCCGCAACGATAGGTAATCGAGTGGCTAATGCATTTGAGAATGATGCGGCGTTAAAGGCGGTTTTTGGACCGGAACCCGGATCAGATATTAATTTTTTAATGCCAATTAAATGTGGTACCAGAGTGACCCATTACAATGATTGTGAGTGGCGAACAGAATTCTACTGCGAGTGTGAATTTAATATTGCGCTGAATTGATGCTTCCAGTTACCAATTTAAAACTTATTGCTGCTTACTTATTTGTTGCTTTTGTCTCAGGCTGTATAACGATTGACTTTGATCAGCGGAGTCTATTTACCCGCAGGGATGCTGGCGGAACGGTACCGGTTGATTCGCTAAATGTAAAATTTCATCATGCCTCAAAAATACAATTCCCCACACAAGATAATCTGGAGCTGAATGGCGTAATACTAACCTATCCTGATCTGGATTCAACCGCTGCATCGACTAGATACATTATATTTTTCGGCGGTAATGATTTTCTAATAACGCAAAAAACCATAGATATTTTTGATCGGATACGATGCAATATTTTGCTTTTTAACTACCGGGGATTCGGTGATAATCCGGGTGTACCGTCAATACGGGGAATCGTTCGTGATGGTGCCGGTGCACATGCTTTCCTTACCAAATCATTAGATTTCCCTCGTAATAGGATTTTCCTAATGGGTCATAGTACTGGCTCATATGTGGCTTTATCACTTGCTCAAATTGATACCTGTGGCGGGATAATTCTTGATGCTCCGTTTACCAATTTTACTGACTTATCCGAGGATATACAGAAGGAATTCCCCAGCTACTGGAAATTACTTTACAGGATTAATTTTGAGCATAAACTGTTTGAATTGGACAACCTATCTAAGGTAAAACAAATACGATATCCAATCTTAATGCTCGCTAGAGAAAATGATGATTTTGTGCCCGTTTCCCGAGTCAAGGTTTTGTTCCATTACACCCTTTCACGGGAAAAACATTTTACCACTATAAAGAACGCGTCCCACAATACCATTGTTGATATTGATGAATACACGGAAGCTATCAACACATTTATTGAGCAATTGAATTAAAAATCTAAACCTTCTCTGGTCTTTCGGCAATCAACGGCACGAATGTTCAAGAATTATTAATGTGGAATTCGTTTGCCGGCCTGATTGCTCAAATCCGGTCCGCTAGAATATCCGGTTCCGGCTGGGGAATAACCACTTTGGCAACCAGCAGACCTTTGGATTTGATGTAATCCACACCGGCCTGAATGGCGGCTTCCACATCCGCCACGGTACCGGTTAGCGTGAAATAGGCTTTTCCACCGATAGCCATGGCCAGGTGAATCTGGATGAGGTGCACATCTGACGCCTTCACCGCCGCATCGGCCGCTTCGATTAAAGAGGCCACTGAAAAGGTTTCGATCACACCCAGGGCTCCCGGTTCGGGAATGATTTGAGAGCCGGAAATGGCGGGGAAGATTTGCGGATCCACATTGGGAATGATGAAATCGTCCACCAGCGTGTCGTCGGCGATAATCTGGCCCTCGGAAATACTGGATCTCACGGCATCCGTTTCGCCGCCAATGACGATCATGTATTTGCCCGGACAAATGCTGCGATTCATGAGCAGCTTCACATCGGCCGCTTTCAGCATGACATCGGCGACCTGGTATCCCCGGGCGATGCTGGTGGTTTCGATACATCCGATGGCGGTTAATTTCATGGTGAGTCCTTTATATATAAAAAAAGTGATCGTTAACCCTCTACGCGTCCTTCGACAGGGCTCAGGAAGACGCGCAGAGGACCAATGAAATCTATCTTGATTTGTCTCCCTGAGCCCCGTCGAAGGGCAAATCAAGATTTTTCAAAGAATATTTTCTCGCTAGCCCCGGCAATTTCTCATATTCCTCATTAATCAAGGCCACCTTCTTCTCTTGGCGCCAGCCTTTGATCTGTTTTTCAAGTGAAATGGCATCATTTATATCCATGGTATCCGAATTCCAAACCAATTCCACTGGAAGGTGTCCGGCCGTGAATTTGGAAGCCAAACCGCGGTGATGCAAATTCAGGCGCTCCTCAAGATCATTTGTGACACCGGTATAAAAACTACCATTGGAACATTTGAGAATATAGACGACACCTTGTTTCATGATCGGTTCTTTATGCTCCGAATGTGCTTCGACGGGGCTCAGCAAGACATTCGGAGAATTCTTTAATTCTTTTTAGGCTCGTCTCCCTGAGCCCCGTCGAAGGGCGAGCCTAAAACATCTCACCCCTCAATGACAATAAACTGCCGGCTCACATCCGTGACCGTCCCGGTGATGCTGGCGTGAATATCGGCACCCAGTTCACTACTGGGAACCAAACCGATCTTATCACCTGCCACCACCTCATCGCCCTTTTTCACCAAGGCATTGGCGGAGACACCGATGTGCTGTTTCAACGGAATTTTCACCTTCAACACCTCCACATCCGCCGGATCAAATGTGGCCGGTTTGTCCGCATAACGGCGTAGTCCCAGTTTCTGGATCAATTTATTCGTGGGGACTTTACGGTATTCATGCAGAGGATGCTCCTCTTTGGTAACCCGGGTCAACTCCTCCGATGTCCACTGAATCTCCTTGGGTTTGAGTTCCCGCTTGGCGGAAACGCACATATTTCGCGGGTCCAACTCCTCCGGACAGGCGTAGAGTGAACAGATATTGCACTCGCAGCAGGCCAGCGCCCACTTGTTCAGCACATCACTCTCCGGACCGGAAAACTCCAGCGCCCGCATCACCAAATGGGGCTTTACCGGCTGCCCCAACAGATACCGCGGACACAATTCCGTACAATCCGAACACTGATCACAGGCGGACTTTCCGATTTTTTTATAGGTGCGTTCCGGGGCGGATTTTTTCCAGATCAGCCGATGGTCAGCAGGTAGAACGATATAGCCCGAACCGGTCTTGGTGATGGGCTTGTCCAGGTCGGTTTCCACCTTACCCATCATGGCACCACCATCTATCACCGCGAATTCCGGTGTAGTCGTACCGCCACAGTACGCCAGCACATCACGGATGGTCATGCCCACCGGCGCCCAAAAAGTTTTAGGCGTTTTCACAGCACCGGCGACTGTGATCATGGTTTTTGTGACCGGAATGCCCTGTGAAGCATTATAGATATTCAGCAGACTTTCAACATTGTTCACCACCACACCGATTTGCAGGGGAATCCCGCCGGTTGGGATCAGCCGGCCGGTGGCAGAGAACACCAGTTCATACTCATCACCCGCCGGATAGACATCGTCCATGAAATGCATGTCAACACCCGCCGCTTCTGCCAGCGGCCTTAACTGTTCAATCTCGTGGGTGCGTTTGCCTTTAATGCCGAAAATAGCCTGCC
>JAIPJQ010000163.1 GCA_021734065.1 Fidelibacterota bacterium
CCACATCTTCTATCACTGCGCTGGTCACATAGATATTCATGGCCAGGTAAGGATTTCCACTATAAACGGTCTGGAAATGCGTCTGTCCCCAGGTAATTCCCGTCAGCAAACCGAACAATCCCATCAGGATTAATAGCCTCTTCATGTATCCATTCCTTTCTGAATTGCCATTCACATTAGCCTTTATCGGTTTGCCGTTTATTTGATAAATAAGGCTTTCTTGACCTTACTGTATTCACCTGCCTGCAGACGGTACACATACAGACCACTGGGCACCGCATGTCCATAAGTATCCTTGCCGTTCCAGATCACCGACTTTTCACCGGCTGTTTCATGACCAACCACCAACTGGCGGACTTCACGACCCAGTACATCGTAGATGACCAGTGCCACCCGCGTATCCTGCGGCAGATCGTAGCGAATCGTAGTTGACGGGTTGAACGGATTGGGATAGCAGTCGTACAGGGCGTAGCTGTCGGGGATGGTTACTCCACTCAGGTCCACCACCATACTACCCTGGGCTTCAAAAGCCAGCGACCCCTGCTCAGTGAGAATGGTGGCACCCAGGGGTTGCTCACTCTCGCCGGTCCAGACGCGGAACGAAATGGCATCCCCGGCGGTAAATCCTTCCACCGTTTCGGTGAGCGGGTCATCCATGCCCACAATGAGAGGCAGATAGGAATTCTCCCGGGTCAGTGATTCCGTCAGTCGCGCGGATCCAACACACCGGTCGCCATCGAACACACCGATTTCCATACCGGCAGTTAATGGCAGTTCATCCAGCGTTGCCGCCATGACATAGACATTCATGGCCAGATAAGGATTCCCCTCATCTTCCAGGTAGAAATGCCGTCCGGGTTCGGCTGTTTTCACCGGCATACTGAGAGCCAGTGCCGGCGCTGTATTCAACACCAGATCAGCATTACCGGACATTTTGATGTAATAGCCCTTCCCCGGAAGGAGATTACCGATATTGTTGACCCAGCCCAGATTGGGCAACTCTTCCAATGCTGCACCCGATTCATTCTGGACCTTCAGCAGGACGCCTGCGTCAATCAGATCCTGAACCGCAGTCTGGGCACTCTGGCTTTCCGTAAGCGGATAGCCCATGATATTCCAGCCGGCACTTAATGGAACCGTAAAGGGTAATCCCACCGGCGCACCTGTCACATTCAATTCAGCATCGGTGGCCATTTTCACATAATAGCCTTCGGTCAGACTCATATCGCCGATATTATTAATCCAGCCCATTCCCGGCAGCTCTTCCATGGCCGCACCACTTTCATCCTGGACCTTCAGCAGGCTGCCATTGTCCAACAGTGGTTGCATGATGTCCTGGAGATCCGTTGCATCCGGTAAGGCGTAGAAGGAGACGATATTCCAGCCGCTTGCCAGCGTGAGATTCATGTCGATGCTGGTGGAGCCGGTCAACGCGATCATGGCCGTACCCTGGCTGGCAAATGTCCCGTCACCCAGTGTATAATCTGCTGAAACACTGGAAATTTCCACACCTTCGGATGCATCCCAAATTCGGTAGGAAATTGCATTTCCAGGTGTAAATCCATCAATTTCCGGCGTGCCGGGATCGTCCGTGGCAGCGACCAATGCCAGATAATCGGTGATTGAAGCCGTGACAACGCCGGCGCCCACACAATGGTCACCGTCAAAAATGCCGATCTCATCACCCACACTCACCATTTCGCCACCGATGGTCGCGCTGGTGACATAGAAATTCATGGCCAGGTAGGGATTCCCGGCGTACACCAGTTCAAAATGGCTCAGTTCGGGATCAGACTGAATCAGATCGCTGTAAAAGCGCGGCAACACCTGCGGACCATTGTAATCGCCCACCACACCACGCAGCGTGAAGGGTTCCACCGGTGCCGGATTGTCATCCACATCGGTTTCCTTATCCACCCGCATGGTCAGCGTCTCACCGGTTGCGTCGGTAATCAGCAGATTCATATTGTTATCCGGTTCAGGCCAAACGCCTTCCACAATTTCAACATCCAGAATCTCAACCAATTCAGATTCATACGCGTTCCACTCTGTGTTCAGCGCCATAATGGTGAGCGTCTGGAAGGGTGGCAGATCGTTACCGGAGCTGATGAATTGGATATTGGTCAGTTCTGCCGGAATGATCTCCATTTTACCATTATATGCATCAATTCCGCCCGTAACCTTCACTTCATCTCCCGGCTGCAGACCGGCATCAAAGCCGCTGGAGAACAGAACAATACCAGCGGATTCATCTTGCAGTGTGTATTCTGTCATGGATTCGGGTGTACCGAAATTGGGACTGGTGATGATGCCCTGCACGGTGACCGTGGAACCCACTTCAGCAGCTCTGGCTTCGGCAATGGAAATCGTCAACTCAATACCGGAAGCCCAGGTATCAACCGGTGGTTGAAATACAGGATTGGTGTCATCAATATTAATGTGATGATTCACCCCCCACCCGGCTTCATTGTCCATGGGCTCGGGATTTTCCAGACCCATGTTGTCCGGATCATAAGCCGCATATTTGTAATAATGGCTGCTGCCGGATCCTTCCGGAAAGACGACGTCAGCAGTCCAAATAGCATCATCCGGCACCAGATCACCCTGAGTGCCGTCGTCATGGAGCCGGATCATATTCGTGGTATCATCAATCGTCCAGCCAACCCAGCCGGATTCTGATGCGAAATCGCCATTCATCCACACGGATTGCAGGTTATCAAAAGGCTGACCGGTCTGGAAACTCTGGGCACCGCTCATATCCACCTGGAATGTGACAGTGACCGCCTGACTCAAGGGGGCATTATAGGCGCAATTGGGCTCACGGAGCGGCAGCAGCATATCTTCGCCGGTGAAGGTAAACGCATCATTCGCACCAATCTCCCAACCGCTGTCCTGCCACAAGTAGGCGGGACTCATGCGAAATTTCCACCGGATTTCCGTACCCGGCTGATTCACAATGGATACGGTGTAGGTGTAAATGTTGGGCGTTTCTTCTAATGGTACCATGACCTCCTGGGCATTCCAGCCATTGAAATCGCCATTGACCACGATCTGATGGTCCGGATTCTCCGGATCAAACCAGCCATTGTTGATAAAAGTGGTGAGATCAGCCTGAAAAGTAACATTGGCTGCCACACCACCCTGCTGGAAATCACTGTAAAACCTGGGCATGATCTGGTAGCCTGCGTCAAACGGTTCAGAATTATCAAACTGGGAAATGACACCCAGCAGACCAAACTGCCCTTCCGGCTGGACATTATCATCAATATCCGTCTCTTTATCAATACGCATGGTAGTAGCACCACTGCCATCATAGATGGTGAGATTGGCATTACTGCCCGCAGGTGGCCATGCACCTTCAATAATTTCCACATTGTTCATCTGTACCAGCATGGACTCCAGCATCTCACCCATTTCATAGGTCAGATCAGCCGCCATGACCGGTACCGGTTCTACCCAATTACCACTGGAGACAACCTGAATAGCAGAGGGATCGGCAGGAACGAGCTCTGACTTACCGTTAAAAGTGAGCAGCTCACCGGTAACGATAACTTCCTGTCCCACTTGCAGGTCTGCATTGAAGGCGTTGGAAAACAACACGATGCCTGCTGATTCATCCTGAATCGTGTACTCTGAATAGCCGTCACCAAAATTGGGTGATGTAACGATTGCGGAAACCGTCACCACTTCACCATCTGCCATTTGACGTGCATCCGCAATGCTCCTGATATCCAGATTACGGGTTTTCCAGATATCGATTCCCGCATCAAACGTGGGCGCAGAATCGTCAATCATCACAGCGTGATCATCCCCAAATCCCGATTCATTGTCAATCAGGATGGTGGTATCCTGATGAGCAGGATCATAGGCGGCATATTTGTAAAAGTGGTATGCGCTGGATCCACTGGTGAAATTCACCTGGGCAGTCCAGATCTGATCACCTTCTACCGCGTCACCATTGGTGCCGTCGTCATACAGGCGCACCATATTTACCGTATCATTTTCCGTCCAGCCGGCCCAACCGGATTCCGTGACGAAATCACCATTAAGCCACACCGATTCAAGCGAATTGAAAGGCTGCGAATTGTTGAAATTAATGGCATCCATCATATTCACCCGGAAGGTGACCAGCACATCCTGAGAAATGAGTTCGGTAGGTTGGTAGGAGCATGCTGGCTCAATCGGTGGCAGCACCATATCGCCAGCTTGTACATCTAAAATGCGATTATCCCGAACTTCCCAACCATCGTTGGCCCACTTGGTGGCGGGAAACATTCGGAACTTCCAGCCCCACTGGTCACCGGGATTCCCCGTATTGGGAATGGAAATGGTATAAATATTTGGATTCTCTATATCGGGCGTCATTCGTTCAGTGGAATTCCAGCCGTTGAAATCGCCATTCACAACGATAGAATCCGCCGGATCCTCGGGATCAAACCAGCCATTTTGAATGAATAGCGTAAGATCCGCCTGGAAAGTGATCATACCGGTTTCAAATACCTGAAAATCACTGTACGCGCGGGGCAGAATCTGTGGACCATCGAAATCACCCACAATTCCGTGCACGATGAAGGGAGTCGCCGGTGCCGGATTGTCATCCGCATCCGTCTCTTTATCAAGCCGCATGGTGACGGTGGCACCCGATGGATCAGAAATTTGCATGTTGGCATCACTGCCCGGATTGGGCCATGCGCCGTCCACGATGGAGGCATTTTCGATTCGAATTAATTCCGATTCAAACTGATTGTGATCCGCCACCAGATCGGCAACGGTAATCGTTTGAAACTCGGGCAAAGCACTGGTTCCCTGGACACGAATATCCTCAATGCCGGCTGGAACGAGTTCCAGTTTGCCCCTGTATTCTGTCAGCGTTCCGGTGACAATGACGTAATCACCCATAGCCAGATTCGCATCGAAGCTGTTTGAATACAGGATAATGCCGTCAAAACCTTCCTGGAGTGCATATTCAGAACGGGAACCGGGAATGTCGAAATTCGGTGTGGTCACCGTACCGCGCACAGTCA
>JAIPJQ010000023.1 GCA_021734065.1 Fidelibacterota bacterium
CTGTGGTTGCGGGAAACCCAGACCGGTGATATTGATGAGCACAATGGATTCAGTACAGGTCGTGCCAGCTATCTCTGGAGCAAACTGTGTAGTGAGCCGGGATTTTGCACCACCTCGGTGTGTCAACCTTTTGGATACTGTTTCCTGGGAAAAATCCGCCGTGAGACCCATGGCGCCGATGTGATCGTGGTGAACCATTCGTTACTCCTGTCTGATGCCGCTGCCGGACACAGCATTTTACCTCGTTACGAACGATTGGTGGTGGATGAGGGACATTTACTGGAGAAAAATGCCTACCAATTCTTTGCATCGGAATTCTCTTACTACAGTCTGCGCAATTTGTTGGATCGCATGTTTTACAAAGCGCGCCGGATGACCGGATTGACGGTGGATCTGCTTCATTATCTGGTTCCGCTGAAGGATGAGGAAAAAAAGGATGTGCTGCAACAGGTGGAAGACCTGCAGAACGCCACCCAGGAAGCGGCCAATGCCAACGAATCATTCTTTAAAGACTTTCGCCAGCAGCATATTGTCAAACTACAGCACTCCAAGTTTGTGTATAAAGAGCTGTACACTGACGAAAAACAGATTTTCGCGCCGGTAGCAGACAGTTGGGATGGATTGTCCACAGCACTCACCAATTTGCATAAACTCTTAGAAACTCTGCGCCGCCAACTGGATGACATTCATACGGATGGCGTGGTGGATTTGGAAGAGTACCTCTTGCGGCTGGATAGCTACCGTGAGGAATTACAGAATACACTGGGGATCATGGATTCACAGTCCACCGCCAATGAAGAAGGCATGATCTATTGGTTCGAAATGAGTCCGCGGGAGGAAGATATCAATACCCGTTTCATTCAGGTGCCGTTACGGGTGGGGAATGTGCTGCAAACCGCGCTGTACGAGGATTTGAGTTCGGCCGTGTTTACCTCCGCCACGCTGGCAGTGAACGACAGCTTTGAATATTACCTGAAACGTACTGGACTTCTGGGAAATGACCGGGTAATGACTAGATTATATCCGTCGCCATTCTCCTATGAGGATCAAGCCCGGGCATTTGTGCCGTTATTTCTGGGTTATACCAAGGATCCGGGGTACACGGAACGGGTGATTGGCGTATTGGAAGAGATCTGGCAAGCCCATCCTGTGGGGACCATGATCTTATTTACATCCTACTCCCAGTTGCTGGATTGGGAGGCCGCGCTAACACCCATATTCAAGCATTCCAATCGGAAATTACTAGTGCAGAACAACCAGGTTTCGCGGGTGCATCTCATCAACACCTTTAAAAATGAACCTGGCAGTGTGTTACTGGCCACCGACAGCTTTTGGCAGGGCATTGATATTCCCGGCGATGCACTGCAACTTCTGGTGGTTGCCAAACTTCCCTTCCAAGTGCCCTCTGAGCCCATCGTCCGCGCCAACCAGGATGACATTCGTAAAAATTCCGGAAATGACTTTATGGAGTATGCCGTACCGGAAGCCGCGATTAAATACAAACAGGGCATTGGCCGGTTGATACGGACCATGTCGGATTTTGGTGCTGTCATTTCGCTGGATGATCGCCTGTTCACCAAACGGTATGGCAGTTACTTCATTAACTCCACGCCAATTCCGCATGTGTCGGCGCGGACAAAAGCGGATCTGGTGGAGGGCATTGTGAATTGGTTGGGAAGTCACCAGCCAGCGGGAAAGGTCGAATAGGGGGGAAGGGTAATATGTTGCGCTTGGATGGATATTCGGTTAGCCTAAAGGAACTTATTCGTACTGTGGAAAGCAATGCAAAGGTGGAGCTTGCGCCCGAATCTGTGGATCGGATGACTGTCAGCCGTCAGGTTGTGGACGACATTTTAAAAACCGACAAGGTGGTTTACGGAATCAATACCGGTTTCGGGAAACTGGCGAATCAGCGTATCTCCCCGGACGATTTGAAACAATTACAACGGAATTTGATTCGAAGTCATGCTGCAGGGGTAGGACCGCTGTTTTCTGAAAAAATCGTACGCTACATCCTGTTACTCAAAATCAACAGTCTGGCCCGGGGATACTCCGGTATTCGTCCCGAAGTTGTGCAACGGATGGTGGAATTTTATAACCGAGGACTCCTGTCGGCAATTTCCAGCAAAGGTAGCGTCGGAGCCAGCGGTGACTTAGCGCCACTGGCTGAACTGGCGCTGACGCTGACCGGTGAAGGTGATTTTCTGGGACCGGACGGCTCCCGCCACCCGGCCGAAGAGGTGTTGGAGGGGGAGGGACTTGAACCACTGACGTTGCTTGAGAAGGAGGGGCTTTCTCTGATCAATGGCACTCAGGTTTCCACGGCATTGGCGGTGGCCGGATATGCACAGGCTAAAAATTTATTGGATTCAATGACCCTCATCGGCGCATTTTCTACCGAAGTGATGTTGGGGGCCGATACAGCATTCCGTCCTGAAATTCAGGAAGCACGGAACCAGGTGGGACAGAAACGAGCTGCGGCGATGCTATTCCGGGTCATGCAGGATTCGGGCTTTCGTCATTCTCATAATGAATGCAACCGTGTTCAGGATTTTTACAGCCTGCGCTGCATACCGCAGGTGCATGGCTCTGCGTACGATGCGCTGGATTTCGCGTCTGGTATCATTGAGCGGGAGATTAACAGCGCCACGGATAATCCATTGACACTGACTGAAACCGGAGAGTTGGTCTCCGGAGGTAATTTTCATGCGGCTCCCATCGGGCATGTGCTGGATTACCTGGCCATTGTGATGACGGATTTGGGGAATATGAGTGAGCGTCGCATTGCGGCGTTTCAGGATTCCTCCCAGAGTCAGGTACCCATGTTTTTAGTGCAAACACCCGGTTTGAATTCCGGGTTTATGATCGCGCATGTAACGGCCGCATCGCTGGCCAGCGAAAATAAGATTCTTTCCCATCCAGCCACAGTGGATACGATTCCTACCAGCGCTAATCAGGAAGATCATGTGAGCATGGCTCCAAATGCAGGACGGAAACTTTTACAGATCATTGAAAATGCCGAATGGATTTGCGGTATCGAATATCTGTGCTGCGCACAAGCAGCGGATTTTCATCACGAGCTGGCTTTGAGTCCGATTACACAAAATTTCTACCAGCAATTGCGGGAAACCGTCCCATTTATGGAAGAGGATGGCGTTTTTCATCACCATATTGAGACAGGCACTCGTCTTATCAGGGAAGGCGTGCTGGTTGATATTTGGGAGCGGGAAAATGGCTGACGGATGCGTGATTCTTGTTTCAATCATGTGTTGCATAAGTTATCGTTAGAGCCATGAATATGAGACAGCGGGCATCACGAGTTGTCACCGAATCGATGATCCGCCAGCTCGTGCGAAAAAAAGCACCACTCCTCCTCAAAGACGACGCCATTCTCACACCTGCCGCCAAAGATCTAATCATAGAATTAAATCTTCCCGTCATTAAAGAAACGAACACACCCGGTGGTGTGGAATCGGTGCAGATGCAGGAACCGGTGGATAAACTCCGCAGTCTGAAGGTGGTGGCAATCGGAGCGGATCATGGTGGATTTCACCTCAAGGAAGCACTGAAAAAGGTCATTCAGGATCTTGGGTATGAGGTGGAGGATTTCGGCACCTACAGCACTGATGCAGTGGATTATCCCGATATTGCTGAGAAGGTTAGCCGCTCGGTGGCCCGGGGAAATTCCTGGCGCGGTGTGATAATTGACGGAGCCGGAATTGGAAGTGCAATTGCCGCCAATAAAATCGAAGGAATCCGCGCTGCCAATTGTATTGATGTGACCACTGCCCGGAATGCCCGGGAGCATAATGATACCAATATTTTGTCATTGGGCAGCGGCATTATTGGGCACCAGGTGGCCGGGCAAATCGTAGAAACCTGGCTGAAAACACCCTTTGCCGGTGGTCGGCATCAACGCAGAATCGATAAACTCATCGCATTGGACAAGATGCGTTCAAAACCATTTGGGAAATAATGTGATTAAATCAGTCGCCGCCGGGCGGCTTTTTTGTATGTATTGGTTAAAAACACAACTATTTAAATCGAGAGTAACATGGCCCGTTTATCCGAAATAAGAGGTCTAACATTTGATGATGTTCTACTGGTCCCGGCCTATTCTGATGTATTGCCGCGGGATGTGAATGTCCACAGCCGTTTCACGCGGGGGATTGAGTTGGCGATTCCGTTGGTCTCGGCCGCCATGGACACGGTGACTGAATTTTCAATGGCCACCACCATTGCCGCTCTGGGGGGCATTGGCGTCATCCATAAAAACATGACTATAGACGAGCAGGCCAATCAGGTGCGCCGCGTGAAGGCATCGCTCATACCGAAGATGGCAGCGGTGATTACAGCCGGTGTGAATGCCACTCTGAGAAAAATCAGGCAGGATTACCACTATGACCGGATATCGGGTGTGATTCTCAAAGCAGATTCGGAGCTTCGTTTTATCTCAAAAGCTCAGATTGATGCGGTGGATAATAAAAATACCAGGCTGGGCAATTTTAAAAATGGACAACCGGTGCTGGTGATGGGAGAGTATGAAACCCTTGAATCGGTAGAAATGCAGCTCCGGGAAAATGAAGCGCTCTGTGTGGCATTTCAGGATGAGAGCGGTGTCATCACGGGCGTATATGCTCCGGATCATCCCCATGGTGCTTACCATCGCGCCACGCTGAATCCGCAGGGGCAACTGCGTGTGGCGGCGGGTATTGGCGTCACCAAAGATTCTCTGGAGCGGGGTGATGCTTTGGTTGCAGCGGGTGTGGATGCATTGGTTGTGGATACAGCCCACGGGCATTCGGCCGGTGTGATTCAGACGGTACAAGCCATGCGGAAACGCTATGGTGATGTCCAGATGATCGCCGGGAATATTGCCACAACCGCCGCAGCAGAAGCACTGAGTAAAACCGGGGTTGACGGGATAAAAGTGGGAATTGGCCCCGGCTCTATCTGTACCACCCGCATTGTGGCCGGTGTGGGCGTCCCACAGCTCACCGCAATTATGGAGGTGGCTAAAGCCGCCGGCCCCATGGACATGCCGGTCATCGCCGATGGTGGCGTGCGGCGGAGTGGCGATCTGGCCAAAGCCCTGGCAGCCGGTTCGGACGCGGTGATGATGGGTGGTGTATTTGCCGGTACGCTGGAAAGTCCGGGGGAAATTCTCGAAAAAAGTAGCCGGAAATACAAAAGCTATCGTGGTATGGGTAGTATTGGCGCCATGGTGAAAGGAAGTAAAGATCGCTATTTCCAGGAGGCACAATCCGAGTCAAAAAAACTGGTAGCCGAGGGCGTGGAGGGATTTGTTCCCTTGCAGGGATCGGTGAAAGACATTGTGTTTCAATTGATTGGCGGATTGAAGTCTTCCATGGGGTACTGCGGCGCACGGGAATTAAAAACTTTTCGGGACCAGGCGGAATTTATCCGGGTTACACCGGCCAGCATTCAGGAAAGCCATCCCCATGACCTGCATTTCATCAAGGATGCACCCAATTATAAAAAATGACCTTCTGGGCGAAGCTTTTCTAGAGCGAAAATCGCTATCTATAAATACCCTAAATCCCTTTGTCACCCAATGGGCGCCGCTTATATTTGCGTGCTTTTTTCCAAAGAGCCCCTGTAGCTCAGTAGGATAGAGCAACGGTTTCCTAAACCGTAGGTCAGGCGTTCGAATCGCCTCAGGGGTACGGTAAAGGGAATTCGTTTGATAATTTGAAATTTACAACGACTGGACGTGCTGTCATGTTACAACCACGGAAAAAAATCACGAAAAAAGAAATGCGCAGGGATCCGTTACTGGAGTCTTATGAAAAATCCCGTCGATATTATGAAGCCAATAAGCGGAACATTAACGCGGGGATCGTGATCTTTCTTGCTCTGATCATACTGGGATGGGGCTGGCAGAATAATCGCAAACAAATGCGTAATGAAGCTGAATTGTCAGCGACAAAAGCCATTGCCGCTTATATGTCGGGGAGCACAATGGGTGTGGAAGAAGAGCTGCAATCGGTTTATGAACAATATCAGGGAAAAGACGGGACTGACCTGAGTGTGTACTACCTGGGCGTGATGAAACTGGATTCGAACAAGTATGACGCAGCCCGTATGATGTTCAAATCGTTGACAAAAAACAGCAAATCAAAAATCATCAAATCAGCGGCACTTTTGAAATTGGCATATATAAAAGAGAATCAGAACGATTATGCCGGGGCAGCCAATCTGTATGAGGAGGCTGCCAGGGTTGGGAAATTCACCGCCCGGAACGAAGCGCTTATCGCTGCCGGATACAATTATTACCGTGCTGGAAATATGGATGCTGCCCGTGGGGTGGTGGCATCCGTTGAGTCTGAAAAACTCACTTCCGAGTTGCTGGATTCTTATCGCTATCTACAGGGTATGATTGGGAGTTAAATTACGGAAAATCATACGACTTTGAACTTGCAGAAGATAGGGGCAAAAGATATATTTCGCGGCGAAAGTGGGTTGAATAACCCACTTTCTTGTTATATGAAAGGCTGGGGCTGGTAAAATGGCGCTGGAATGGCCTGATGAGGTAGTGGAGAACGCCATCGCATCTTGTATCCGGGATGAGAGCGTTTTTCTGGTGGAATGGCGACTTGATAATCGCCGGGAAGCCTGGCAGTTGAATATTCGTTGTGAAGCAGACAGCGGCATCACGATTGATCAATTGGCCGTCATCAATCGCACATTACGCGATACATTCCAACTGCCGGGACTGGATACCGAAAAATTGTCCGTAGAGGTGAGTTCTCCGGGTTTGAAACACCCCATCACCAAACCAAGACACTTCAAACGGCATATCGGTCACCAGATAAAATTTGAGCATGATTTACCCGCTGTTGACAATCCGGTGGTTGGAACCATCGAAGCGGTGGAGAATGAAGGGGTCGCAATCAAAACGGATAAAGGCCAGGTTCAGATGCCATTGCAGAACATTCAAGCCGGATATGTGCAATTAAAGTGGTAGCAAAAGGAGTTCGCTCTTGATCAGCAAAAATATCATTGAAGCTTTTATTCAGGTCGCAAAAGAGAAAAATATTGACCGGAAAGAGCTTGCTGGTATCATTAAAGAAATATTCATGACGCTTATTCAGAAGAAATATGGCAATGTGGATAATTTTGATGTCATCGTAAATATGGATAAGGGTGAGATTGAAATTTATCAGGAAAAGGAAGTGGTGGAAACCGTCTTTGATTCTGATTTCGAAGTGGATCTGGAAACGGCACACCAAGTGGCGCCGGATTTGGAAATCGGCGATCCGTACATTGATGTGGTGGACCCTGACTCATTCGGTCGCCGGTTGATCACGTATGCCCGGCAGACCCTGAATCAGAAAATTCAGGAATTTGAGAAGGAAGAGATTTACACCGACTACGCCGGTCGGGTGAATGAAATTATTCTGGGCGAAATTCACCAGATCCGCCGGGACGCGCTATTCATCAATATCGATAAGGCGGAATTAAAAATGCCGCGGGACGAGCAGATCTACAACGAGCGATATCGTCGTGGTGATAGTGTCCGGGCCATTATTAAAGAGGTCCGGAAGGACAAGAAAAACTACGAAATCATCATCTCCCGTGCTGATCCGGCATTTCTCATCAAGTTATTTAAAACCGAAGTCCCTGAAATTGAAGACGGGATTATTGAAATCAGGGCGATTGCCCGTGAGCCGGGTGACCGCACCAAGATTATCGTTGAGTCCAATGACAAGCGTATTGATGCGGTGGGGGCTTGTGTGGGCATGAAAGGCTCCCGGATCCAGGTCATTGTGCGGGAATTGAACGGAGAGAAAATCGATATCATCAATTTCAGCAGTGAAACCAAGCTTTTGATTCAGCGAGCGCTCTCCCCGGCGAAGCCCTACCATGTGGAAATTGATTATGTGGACCGGCGCGCGCTGGCGCTTTTTGAAGATTCGGATATCAGTGTTGCCATTGGGAAAAATGGTCAGAATGTGCGCCTGGCTTCCAAGGTCACCGGATTTGAGATTGACGCCAAATCCCGCTCCGAAGTTGAAGGCGGCAGTGAAGAGGAAATCTTCCTGGTTGATGTGGAAGGACTACCCACCCGGGTGGTCAATATTCTGGTTGAGAATGGCATTGAAACCGTGAATGAAGTTGTGAATACCTCCCGTGAATCACTCCTGAATATCAAAGGACTGGGTGAGAAGGGTCTGGATGAATTCATGGAAGTTCTCAACGAAGCCGTGGAAATCGAAGAGGTAGTGGAAGAGGTGGAAGTGGATGTTCCCAACGAGGATGAAGCAAATCCGGAGGAGGCTGACAACACAGAATCGTTGGAAGAATCGAAAGAAGTTTAAGCATTCCGGGAAACTGGTATGACAGACCTTGAAGGAAGCAAACCGGCTAAAGAAAGACGAAGACGAAGAGGCAATTTTTGAGTAAAGCAAAACGCATCTACCAAATCGCTAAGCAGATTAATATCTCGCATCAGGAAATTATTGACTTCTTAAGGGATGAAGCCGGTGTTGCAGTCGCCAATCACATGGCGCCTGTTGAGGAAGAAACCTATGAACTGATTTTAAAGAAGTTCGCCGGCGACCTGTACCAGATTGAACAAGACCGGAAGGCAGAAGAGCGTCGGGTATTGGAAGATTCGCGTCGCCGGGAAGAGGAAGAGCGCATCCAGCGTGAGCAGGAAGAGGTTAAGCGCAAGGAAGAAGAGGAACGGCAGCGCCGGGAAGCGGAAGAACAGCGCCTGAGAGAGATTTCCGAGACTCAGCGCCGGAGCGGCGAACTCAAAGCACAGCAGGTTGCTGATGAAAAATTTAAAGTACAGGAACGCGAACGGCGCAAAGCTGAAGCAGAAGCCGCGAAAATACTAGAGCAGGAAGCTGAAGCCCAGACGAAGGAAAAGAAAACAAAAAAATCGGAGCCGTCTGAAAAAACTGTAGAAGTCCCGAAATCTGAAAAGAAATCAGCCTCCAAAGCGCCGGTCCCTGAAGAATCCCCTGAAGAACAGGTGGTCCCGCCAAAGGAGACTGAGAAGCCCATCCGCGAAAAGATTATCGCCAAAAAGGTGGAACGCAAAGTCAAGCATGTTGTCCGCAGTAAAACCGACAAGAAGGAAAAGGGCAGTAAGGGCCAACGGCGCCAGGGACCACGCTTTACCGAAAAAGAGGTGGATGCTTCCATTAAAAAAGTCATGTCCTCAATGGATGAAAAACGGCGCCGGCGGAAAAAAACCAGTCACGGTAGCCGGGAAGAAGTGGTTGAGGATGATGTTTTTCGGGTCTCTGAATTCATTTCCATCCACGATTTCGCTGAATTGATTGATGTGGATGTGGCTGATGTCATTGGGAAATGTATGGAAATGGGCATGATGGTGACCATCAATCAGCGTATTGATCGGGATACCATTGAGCTATTGGCCGATGAATTTGATGTGAAGGTGGAATTTGAGGAGGAAATCACTCAAATCCTGGAAGAAGAAGAGGTGGTGGATGCACCGGAGAAGCTCAAACCGCGACCACCGGTGGTCACCATCATGGGACATGTGGATCATGGAAAAACCTCTTTACTCGATTTCATTCGGTCTGCTAATGTGATCGCTGGTGAGGCTGGTGGAATCACACAGCATATCGGCGCCTATTCCGTGGAACTGAAAGATGGTCAACTGATTACATTTCTGGATACGCCCGGTCACGAAGCATTTACCGCCATGCGTGCCCGTGGTGCACAGGTGACGGATATCGTGGTCATTGTTGTGGCGGCTGATGATGCTGTTATGCCCCAGACCATTGAAGCGATTGACCATGCGAAAGCAGCCAGCGTTCCCATGATTTACGCCATTAATAAAATCGATAAAACCGGTGCAGATCCGGAACGAGTTCGGCGGGAATTAGCTGAACGCGATATTTTGGTAGAGAGTTGGGGTGGAAAATATCCGGATATCGAGATTTCTGCCAAGCACGGAACCAATGTAGAGGATTTAATGGAAGTGATACTGCTCCAGGCAGAAATCATGGAGCTCTCCGCCAATCCTGATACCAGAGCCAGTGGTGTTGTGGTTGAATCCCGTTTGGACAAGGGCTTGGGTGCAGTCGGGACAATTCTCGTGAATCGCGGTACCCTCAAAATGAGTGATACATTTGTATGTGGAGACTATTCCGGTAAGGTTCGTGCGCTTATGAACGAGCGTGGTGTCAGGATCAAAGAGGCCGGACCGGGTACGCCAGTGCAGGTGTTGGGTTTCAGTGACGTGCCCCGGGCAGGTGACAAATTCCTGTGTGTGGAGAGCGAGAAAAAAGCGCGTGAAATCAGTGTGGAGCGTCAGCAGGTGAAGCGGGAGCAGGATTTCAAACGGATGCGCCTGCAGACATTGGATGAAATCTCACGCCAGATCGCTGAAGGTAAGGTGAAGGAACTGAACCTGATTCTAAAGGGTGATGTGGATGGCTCTATCGAAGCTTTGGCCGATTCTTTCATGAAGCTCTCCAATGATGAGGTGGCCGTGAGTATCAAGCACAAAGGCATTGGTATGATCAAAGAGTCTGATGTGCTGCTGGCTTCCACTTCAAATGCCATTATCATCGGTTTTAATGTCACCAGTGACAGCAAGGCGCGGCTATTGGCCAAGTCGGAGCGTGTAGAAGTACGCAATTACAATGTCATTTATGACGCCGTGGAAGATATCCGCAAAGCTTTGGAAGGGATGTTGGAGCCGGAACGCATCGAAAAGGTCATTGGGACGGCGGAAGTTCTGCAGTTATTCAAGGTTCCCAAGCTGGGAAACATTGCCGGTTCCAAAGTCACATCCGGTGTGGTGCAGCGCAACGCGCATGTACGCGTCAAACGCGACGACGGTGTGCTTTTTGAAGGGGAAATCGGGAATCTGAAGCGCTTCCAGGACGATGTGAAAGAGGTCATGGAAGGGAATGAGTGCGGTGTCGCGGTGAAGGGCTATGATAAGCTCAAAGTTGGCGATGTACTTGAATTTTATACCGTCGAGGAGCAAAAGCGCACACTTCAGGTGGGAAATTGACAGACTTCTGATGGGATCTGCACGTAAAGACAAGGTTGCCAAAGCCATTCAAGCGGCTGTTGCGGATTTTCTAACCCGGTTTATGACCGAGACCGCACCTGGTTTTATCACCGTGAGTCAGGTGAAAATGAGTGATGATCTGAAATTGGCAACGGTGTATTTTTCCATCCTGGGGGGTGAGGATAAAATTGACGGCAGTCTGGAAGTATTGGAGCGCCATAAAGGCCGGATCCGCTATCACGTCGGGCAGGAAGTTCCGCTGAAGTATGTCCCCGAACTTCGTTTTTTCCATGATGATACCATGGCTTATATGGATCACATGAATCGAATTATCCGGAAATTGAATTGAAACTGACAGCGGATAACATTTTTACTATTGATAAACCAGTGAGTTGGACCAGTTTTGATGTGGTGAATAAGATCAGAAATATCACCCGGATCAAAAAAGTGGGGCATGCCGGCACATTGGATCCTTTTGCAACCGGTGTATTGGTTGTTCTGACCGGAATATTTACCAAACGACAGTCCGAATTTATGGCATTGGAGAAGGTCTACCGGGCTACGGTGAAACTGGGAGAGCAGACGGATACTGGGGATTTAACCGGTCAGGTTGTAAAAACCATGGAAGTCCCGGAAATTAATGAATCGATTCTAACGACGGTCGCCGGGCGATTCATGGGAGAGATTGATCAAGTTCCACCCATGTATTCTGCTAAAAAACAGAATGGTAAAAAATTATATGAATTAGCCCGGGCAGGCAAGGTCATCCCTCGTGAACCCCGGCGTGTCCATGTTTATGACATTAGCATCGAAGCGATTGACCTGCCGGAATTTACGATGCGCATTCGGTGCGGGAAGGGGACCTACATCCGCACACTGGCTGAGGATATGGGCGATTCCCTGAACACCTGTGCAACGCTGCACGCATTGCGCCGCCTGGCAATCGGCCCATATAAAATTGAAGATGCGGAATCAATAGTAGCATTTGAGGAACGATGGACATCCTGCGCCGCTTAGATGCTGTGAATACTGAGAATGGCACGGTAGTCACTATCGGCAGTTTCGATGGCATTCATCGTGGTCACCAGGCTTTGTTGCAGGAGACGGAGCGTCTGGCCACCACTCACGGTCTCAGCAGCGTGGTGCTTACCTTTGATCCTCACCCGCAAATATTGCTGCGAGACAAAGCACGGCCAGGTATTCGCTTGCTGTCCACCCTGGAAGAGAAAGAATTCTTGATTAACCGGATGTTTGATCTGGATTCGTTTCTGGTATTGGATTTTACTGCCGGCTTCTCGGAAATGACGGCGAAAGAATTTGTAGAAGATATTTTAGTGCAACACCTGAATGTGAAACATGTGGTGGTTGGCTATGATCATCGATTTGGTCATGATCGGGTCGGGGATATTGATTTCCTTAAATCCGTGGGACTTGAGATGGGATTTGATGTCACCGCAATGGGGCCTATCATGGAAAACGAGCACGCCATGAGCAGCACC
Source organism: Fidelibacterota bacterium (assembly GCA_021734065.1). GTDB lineage: Bacteria > Fidelibacterota > UBA8477 > UBA8477 > UBA8477 > UBA8477. Next base: position 12,526 of record JAIPJQ010000023.1, read on the forward strand.
CGCATTCGGGATGCCATTCAGCGGAATGACCTGGATTTGACGAATCGGTTGTTGGGACATCCTTACACGGTTTACGGCATTGTGGTTCGAGGTAAGGGGCGGGGACGGGAATTGAATTATCCCACCGCCAATATCCAACCACCTATTCCCAATAAGCTGATTCCCGCCCGTGGTGTTTATCTTGCTAAAGCCACATTTGAGGGTCAAAAATATTATGGAATGTGCAATATCGGGATTCGCCCCACATTTGAAGATGAGTTGAGCCACGATATCGTTGAAATAAATTTGTTTGATTGGAATGGCGATGAGGATTCACTATATGGCAAAAAACTCCTGATTGAGTTTTATCAGAAAATCCGGCAAGAGAAGACCTTCGCCAGTCCCCAGGATTTGAAAGAGCAGTTGGGAAAAGACAGGGCAGCATGTTTAAAAATAATCGAAAACTTATGAAGATTGTGAGATAGGAGGAGTCATGTCACTCACCAAAGAAGAAAAATCTGCGATTGTAAAAGAGTATGGACAGAATGAAACCGATACCGGTAAACCGGAAGTCCAGATCGCAATTTTGACCGAACGCATACGGCGTTTGACCGAGCACCTGAAACAAAACAAGAAAGATCATCACACAAGCCGAGGCCTATTGAAAATGGTTGGCCAGCGTCGGCGTCTATTGAACTATGTGATGAAAAAGGACTACCAACGCTACAAGGCTTTGATTGAAAAGCTCGGTATTCGTAAGTAAGTCGTAGGAGGTATTTTGATACGCAAAGAAATGGATTTAGGGGGACGACCCCTCATCCTGGAAACCGGTTTAATGGCCAAGCAAGCCTCCGGTTCAGTATATGTGCAGTATGGCGAGACATCCCTGTTGGTTGCCGCAACTGCCGCTAAAACACAGGACACAGGGCGCGACTTTTTCCCGTTACAGGTAGAATATCGCGAAAAAAGTTACGCCGGAGGGAAAATCCCCGGTGGTTTCTTCAAACGGGAAGGTCGGCCTTCTGAAAAGGAAATTCTGGCATCGCGATTGACTGATCGACCGATTCGTCCATTATTTCCGGAAGAATTCATGGCCGAGACGCAGGTATTGATCACTGTATTATCCAGTGATTCGGAAAATCCGGCGGATATTCTGGGGACATTGGGCGCATCTGTAGCTCTGAGCATCTCTGAAATTCCCTGGAATGGTCCCATCGCTGCGGTGAGGATTGGTTTGATTGATGGTGAATACATCCTCAATCCCACCTTCCAGCAACTGGAAGAATCCAAACTTGACATGATCGTGGCCGGGAAAGAAACCGACGTCCTGATGGTGGAAGGCGAGTCGCTCGAGATCAGCGAAGACGAATTGGTGGCCGGATTGGATTTTGCCCAGAAGCATATCAAGACCATCATAGATTTCCAGAATGTACTGATTAAGGAAATCAATCCCACCAAACGGGACGTGGAATTAGACCCGGTGATTGTAGAGATGAAAGCAGCCGTTGATTCCGCCATTGATGAGGATAAGCTTACTCAGCTTAACACCATCCGTGATAAGCAGGAGCGCTATACCAATCGTGAAGCGTATGAGCAGGAACTGCAGGAGAAATTTGCCGAAACCTATCCGGAGCAGGAGAAGGTTATTCACGAAGTCTTCAGCAAACGCCTGAAAAAGAATGTAAGGAAAATGATCGTACAGGAGAAAGTACGCATTGACGGTCGTGAATTGACGGAAATCCGTCCCATTGATGTCCAAGTGAATGTCCTGCCGCGTGTGCATGGTTCGGCATTATTCACGCGTGGTGAAACGCAGGCACTGGTTGTGACCACATTGGGAACAAAACTGGACGAGCAAATTCTGGACAATGTGGAGCAGGAAGAGACCACCAAGTCTTTCATGTTACACTATAATTTCCCGCCTTACTGTGTGGGGGAGACCCGTCCCCTGCGTGGTACCAGTCGCCGGGAAGTGGGGCATGGAAACTTAGCTGAGCGTGCGCTGAAACCCTTTGTCCCCAACAGAGAGGATTTCCCCTATACCTTGCGTGTTGTGTCGGAAGTTCTGGAATCCAACGGTTCCTCTTCAATGGCCACGGTTTGCGGTGGTTCGTTATCCATGATGGATGCCGGCGTTCCCACAGCCCGGACCATTGCTGGGATTGCCATGGGACTCATCAAAGAGGGTGAGGATGTGGCCGTGTTGTCCGACATTCTGGGTGACGAAGACCATTATGGCGATATGGATTTCAAAGTAGCCGGCTCAAAAGACGGTATCACGGCAATCCAGATGGATCTGAAGATCGATGGTATTAGCCAGGAAGTGATGCGTACGGCGCTGGCCCAGGCTAAGGAAGGTCGCTATCACATCATCGAAAAAATGGAAGCCGTACTGCCGGAAGCACGGGAAAATATTTCTCCCTACGCCCCCCGGATTATCACCATGAAAATCCCGGTTTCAAAGATTGGCGATGTGATCGGTCCCGGCGGTAAGATGATTAAGGAAATCTGTGCTGCCACCGACTCCAAGATTGACATTGACCAGGATGGAACGGTCTTCATTTTCGCGCCGGATACGGAGCGCTGTGAAGCGGCAGAAAAGCATGTCAGAAACCTGACCCGTGAACCTGAAGTGGGTGAAGAGTTTGAAGGTGAAGTCGTGCGCATCATGCAATTCGGCGCATTCGTGAACATTCTGCCCGGTCGGGATGGTCTGGTACATATCAGCGAATTGGCCTGGGGGCATGTGAACCGGGTCGAAGATGTGGTGAATATCGGCGATACGCTGAAGGTGAAGCTCATGGAAATTGATGACATGGGTCGCCTGAATCTGAGTCATAAGGTTCTGCTGGAAAAGCCGGAAGGTTATGTGGAGCCACCACCCCGCGAACATCGCAGCGGCGGTAGTCGTGGAGGACGCGGTGGTGACCGCCGTCCCAACAATCGGGATCGCGGTGGCAATCGTGGAGATCGTGGAGGTCGCCGATATTAGCGATGACGCGTTAACACGCAGGGAGACGGTATTAGCGAACGGTTTGCGCATCGTTACCGAACATGTGCCGACCGTTCGTTCTGTCGCTCTGGGGATTTGGGTAAAAACCGGGAGTCGCTATGAGCCCGCTGATATCAGCGGGATTTCTCATTTTTTGGAGCATATGGCCTTTAAAGGGACCGAATCGCGCGACAAATTTGAGATCGCTCTGGCGCTGGAATCGGTAGGTGGCATGGTCAATGCCATGACCTCCAAAGATTACACCTGTTTCTATGCCCGCTTTCTGGAAGAACACCTTGAGATTGCTGTTTCGCTGCTTACGGATATTTTGCTGAAACCCACATTTCCGATGGAGGAAATGGAACGGGAGCGGTTCGTGGTTCTGGATGAATTGCGTGACGCTCAGGATATTCCGGATGAGGTTGTCTTTGATGCCTTTGAATCGCGTATATTTCCAGATTCTGGATTGGGAAGACCGGTGATCGGGTTTGAAGAGACCATTAAAAATTTCACCAAGGGTACACTGGATGACTATCGGCGCACGCACTATCATCCTGAAAACATGGTGGTTACGGCCAGTGGTTATGTTGATCATGATGAATTGGTAGCGCTGTTTTCCCACTATTTTGTCGATGGTACCGAAAGACTCACCAATCATTTTATCGATCAATTGCATCCCATGACACCCGGAGAAGCGATTGAAACTCGTCCTATTCAACAATCGCATGTGATCACGGGCAGGCGTATTTTCAGTCTGAGTGATGAAAAACGCTGGCCGTTGGGCGTTCTGAATGCGTTGCTCAGCGGGGGGATGAGCTCACGTTTATTTCAAAATATCCGGGAAGCCCATGGTGTGGCGTACGCGATCTACTCATTTGCAAATCTGTATCGCGATACCGGTGTCTTTGGTGTTTATTTGGCCACCGATCCCAAAAATCGTAACCGTGCACTGGAGCTGATTCAGAATGAATTCAACAAACTCGCAGAAGCACCGGTAGCGGAACAGGAACTTGAGCGGGTGAAGGCACAGTATAAATCTGGAATTGTTATGTCCGAGGAATCCATGGAGCGTCGAATGTTCCGATTAGGTCGGCAGCTGATCTATTTCGACCGGACCATGGATATTGATGAATATTTAGGGAAAATAGAAGCAGTAAACAGCGCTGATGTCCAGTCTCTGGCACAGGAATTGTTCATACCTGACATGTTCTTTACAATGATTCTTGAACCGGCCAACCGGTGAAGCTACGGAGGGTTTATAAATGATTGTTGGCGTTCCAAGAGAAATTAAAACCAATGAAAATCGGATTTCCATGACACCGGGCGGTGTGGAAGCATTGGTTAGTCGCGGGCACAAAGTTTTAGTAGAAAATAACGGCGGGATTAACAGTGGATTTACGAACCAGGCTTATGAAAAAGCGGGTGCCGTTATTGTCGATAAGGCTGCCGATATCTGGGCACAGGCAGAAATGATTGTGAAGGTAAAAGAGCCTCAAGCGCCTGAGATTGCCATGGCCAGAGAAGGCCAAACCGTTTTTACCTATTTCCATTTTGCTGCCGATCGTGACCTGACGATTAATTTCCAGGCCAGTCAAGCTACGGCCATCGCATACGAGACGGTAGAAGACAAGCGCGGCACGCTGCCATTGCTGACCCCCATGAGTGAAGTTGCCGGTCGCATGGCGACCCAGGAAGGCGCTAAATTTCTTGAACATCGCATGGGAGGGCGCGGCGTCCTGCTTGGTGGTGTCCCGGGTGTCAAACCTGCTCTTGTTCTGGTTTTAGGTGGTGGCATTGTTGGAACCAACGCCGCGAAAATTGCCGCAGGATTTGGCGCCCAGGTCATTATGATGGATGTGAATTTGAATCGTCTGCGTGACCTGGATGATTTTATGCCTAAAAATGTGATGACCATGTACAGCTCAGCTACAAATATCAAAGAGCTGCTGCCCCAGGTAGACTTGTTGATTGGCGCGGTGCTCATTCCCGGCGCCAAAGCACCGAATTTGGTTACGCGGGATATGTTGAAACTGATGCGCAAAGGTTCGGTTATCGTGGATGTTGCTGTGGATCAGGGCGGTTGTATCGAAACCTGTCATCCCACCACGCATGAAGATCCCACTTATGAAGTGGAAGGAATCATTCACTACTGTGTGGCGAACATGCCCGGCGCGGTTCCGTATACTTCAACCATCGCGTTAACCAATGCCACATTGCCGTATGTGATTAAGATTGCGGATATGGGACCGGAGGCAGCGCTAAAATCGGATCCGGGATTCCTGCTTGGACTCAACATGTATGCCGGGAAAGTTACCTGTAAAGCAGTGAGTGAAGCTTTTGACCTGGCGTATGTTCCGGTGGAGTCGGTGCTACCCTGAATAGGCTAATTCCATGATTAGAACAGCCTTGTATAACCAGGGTTTGGTCTATCACAAGGTGAGTGATGAATTTGAATGGGGGCTGACAACTGTCAGCCCTTCTGCATTCCGGCGGCAAATGCTGGACCTGCGGCGCAACGGTTTCGCTTTCAAGCGTGTTCATGAACTTTTACCACTACAGAGTAAAGAGCGTAAGGTTGCCATCACCTTTGACGACGGTTATGAAAGCGTCTACACGGAAGCATTTCCGATTTTAAACGAGCTACAGATTCCGGGTACTGTTTTCATCATAACGGATTTTGTAGGACGCTCAAACAATTGGGATTGGCAGATCGGTGGTCGGACATTCAGGCATTTATCATGGTCTGAGATTCATGAACTTCAGTCTGCGGGGTGGGAGATTGGTTCTCATACCGTTTCACACCGAATCCTCACCAATATCTCCAGCGAGGAGGTGTCCAGAGAGTTAACACGATCGAAAGATATTCTGGAGCAGAAGTTGGGCATTGAGATAAAGGCCATCTGTCCACCCTTTAATCGTTTCAATCAAACCATTCTTGAATTGGCCAGAGAAGCAGGATATGAGAAATGTGCTGTTTCCTTTCCCTTGGAATCTCCTCCGCAAGGATTTGAAAATTTTATCGTGCAGCGCTTAGGGGTTTACCATCACGAATGGCGCTCCGTGGTTCGTGGTAAATTGGTGGTGAATGCCTGGACACCTCTGGTGATCCTTCAACAGCAAATCATTAATCTGGCAGCACAGGGAACCGAGATTCGGAAGCGGCTGGCCGGTCAATAAGCGTTGACACCCGAAATGCCGCCCGCTATATTTGCCGCCGCTATTTACGATAGCGCTTTGACAACTGGAGAGATGGCCGAGCGGCTGAAGGCGCACGCTTGGAAAGCGTGTATAGGCAACCCCTATCCAGGGTTCGAATCCCTGTCTCTCCGCACCGTAAAAAAGCTCTGACCGGTTCAGGGCTTTTTTTGTATCCGAAGGAAAGATCACACTTCCGGTCGTTATCACTTAGACTTACTTTCCGCGTTAAGCAAGGAGGAGCAGATGGTTCATTTCTTCGCAATTGCCGTACTGGCGGCATTTACTATTTATTGGGAGAAGCGCCAGCCGCTGATTTGGCATTATTTCCTCAAACCACTCACAACAATTGGAATCATTCTCCTGGCGCTAAACTACGGGATGCCACTGGATCAACTCTATTCGCAGCTTATCGTGCTGGGGCTGTTATTCTCGCTGGCAGGCGATATATTTCTCATGCTGCCAAAAGACAGGTTCATTCCGGGATTGGTCAGTTTTTTGGTCGCTCAAATCCTGTATGCGGTCGCCTTCATTAAGTTCGCGAATGACTACTCAGCGTTACTTGCTTTTCCCCTCATCATTTATGGATTTTGGATGTTTTACATTTTAAAACCCGGCCTGGGAAAAATGGTCACTCCTGTTTTGATTTATATGCTTTGTATTCTTGTGATGGTGTGGGCCGCATTGAATATGTGGTGGGACAGCGGTCAGACAATCGCAGGATACGCGGCTTTCGGAGCTGTACTGTTTGTCATTTCCGATTCATTGTTAGCCTGGAACCGTTTTGGGCACAGCCGTCCATACTATCGCCCATTGATCCTGAGCAGCTATTTTGCCGCTCAATTTCTCATCGCCAGCAGCGTTATTCAGTAAAATGTTAAGAATTGTTAAAGAGCGTAATTCACTTAATTACTGCTTCCAGCTCATCCCGAAAGCTATTATTTTTTTCACAATAAATTTCAATAGGTTATTGATCACGAGAGGGAAAAACGGCTCATGAGTTATAAACGCATACTTTCTGTCACAATGTTGTTTTTTACACTATCAATTTTTGCCCAACCAACGCAGGTTGAGATGCGGGCGAATAAAATATTTTTAAAACTTTCTGAAAATGTCGCTCGTAATATGGCATTACCGAAAACAACCGTTCAGCAATTGGGTGTGCCTGCAATCGATCAGGTTCTGGCAGACGTGTCTGCACAAAAGGTACAACCTGTTTATCAGGTATCTGCGACCCGGGGAATGGAGAACATGTACGGAATGGACCGGATTTTTACCGTGGAATTCAGTGGTGAAATAGATATTTCCGCTGTGGTGGTGCGCCTCTCTGACCAGCCCGGGATCGAGTATGCAGAACCTGTTTACAAACGCCAACTTTTCGTAACACCTAATGATTCACTGTTCTCTGTGTCATGGCACCACACAAAAGTACGATCGGAAGGAGCATGGGACCTGACGGCAGGTTCTGATACCATCATCATTGCCATCGTTGATACGGGCATTGACACCACCCATCCTGATTTGGTGGAAAATTTCTGGGTGAATCAGGGGGAAATTCCCGGGAATAGCGTGGACGATGATGGGAATGGCTATACAGACGATATTCTGGGATGGGATTTTTCAGGAACCGAATCCAATCCTGATGAGGACAATGACCCCAGCCACGATTGGTGGTGGCATCCCTATCACGCTGAAGATCATGGCTCCCATGTAGCCGGCATTGCAGCGGCTACCGGAAATAATTCCATTGGTGTCATCGGTATGGCTTATGAGAGCAAAATCATGCCCCTCAAAGTATTCCCTAATTCTTACGATGATGTGATCGTGGATGCCATTATGTATGCTGCTGATAACGGAGCTGATGTAATCAATTGCAGTTGGGGTGGGGGCATGAATTCTTCCACTATCAATGACGCTATCCTGTACGCCAGAAATACCAAAGGGTGTATCGTCATCGCCGCTGCGGGGAATGACGCATCCTCCTTTCCGTTTTATCCTGCCAATAGTCCCGGTGTTGTTTCCGTTGGTGCTACCACGGGGAATGACAGCCGGGCAGTCTTTTCCAATTACGGCTCCTGGGTTGATATGTGTGCACCGGGTGCGGGAATCTGGAGTACTACGGATCCCGCAAATCCTTTTCATGAAAATTTATACGAAGCCTGGGACGGAACCTCCATGGCGGCACCCATGGTTAGTGGTGTGGCTGCTTTGATTCGGAGTCAATTCCCAAACCTGTCTGTGGATGAACAGGAAGAGCAATTAATAGATGGCGATGATATTGGGAATGTTCAGATGGGTCTACGCCTCAACGCGTTTAAAGCCGTGCTTCCATTTCGGATAACCCATACACCCATTATTGAATATGATGCGGATGAGGATATTCTGGTAAGCGCAGACATCCTGGATCCGGGACAGACGCTGTACCAGGTTCGGGCTTACTATTCAGTTGATAATGAAGCCTTTGAATTTGTTGAATTAACTGATTTATCGGGGGAACACTGGGAAGGAAACATCCCGGCTCAATCTCCCGGAACGGTGATGCAGTATTATGTTGAGGCAACCGATTCTGCCGGTCATACAGTTTATGCCCCTTCGGACGGACCGGATAACCCCTACATGTTTCTCGTGGGCGGTATGAACAGTTTTATCACACTGGTTAATGACTATGTAGAGACGCCGGGGAATTGGTTAATGGGTGTTGCGGAGGATAATGCAACAGCGGGACTGTGGGAATGGGGAAATCCCAATGGAACCTGGCAAAACAGTACGCCCGTCCAGCCGGAGGATGATCACACAGAAGCAGGCGAAAACTGCTTCTTCACGGGCAATGCGCCTGCCAGTAGTACCAACAATGGTGAAGCTGATGTGGATGGCGGCAGAACCACCTTACGCTCGTCATTTTACAATTTTCCCGAAGGCTCAATGCCCATTCTCACCTATTGGCGCTGGTACACAAACGCGGAGGGGCTGAGCCCGGGATTTGACTTTTGGCGCGTCCAGGCGCGTTCCCATGAAGACAGTGTCTGGGTGATTTTGGAGGAGACGACCGAGAGTGAGAGTGCCTGGGTTCTGAAGACCTTTTATTTGCCACAATTTCTCACCGACTTCAGTCAGTTGCAGGTGCAATTTATCGCTGAGGATCTGGGCGGCGGGTCATTGGTGGAAGCCGCTGTGGATGACATTCGTATTATCACCGGCAATCTGGATTTCTTTACGCCCGGAGATGTGAATTATGATTCTCTCATCAATATTCAGGATATTGTTATGATAGTCAGCCATATTATGGGGTCAGTGCCTTTAACCGGAAATGCCGCGCTGGCAGCCGATTATAATCAGGATGGCGATGTGAATGTAATGGATCTGGTAAGCCTGGTGAACGTCATTATCGGCACTTAGCGATACAGAATATCGAAAGTATAGTCAAAAGCCCTGACCAATTACGGATCAGGGCTTTTTGCTTGGTGATTTATACGTATTGAATTGAATGACTAACGCGAAAGCCCAAAAAAGACAACTGCTTCTGCCGTCCCGTCCAGCGTGGGTTCATTGGTGGAATAATCACCCAGATCATCGTGAAAGACGACATAGTCAGACTGGAAGGGGGCGTATTCATCCGGGTCACGGAGCGCAATCCCTTTCAATTGTCCGTAAATGGAGCCATACACCGGACCGTCATTCATACCTCCCGTAATTTCCCGCCCGGTAATGTCGGCAATCACGCTATGGGGATCCTTCGGAGTCACGACTCCCACGCCAACAAATTGACTCACGCCCCAGGGATTTCGCCCAAGCAACCAGTCTCGGGTATTGGTCACAAGCGGCCGAAAGGATTGATCCCCGGACATCTTTTCATAAAGCAAACCCTGATTGACCAAGGCCGACGCCAGATTATTGGAGCACCAGATAAAAGGAATGCCATAACCAAAGGGAGAATCCAGGAGCTTTGCGCGAACCTTAACGCGCGCCAGCCCTTCCCGATAGAAATTGATCAATGTATCCCGAAACGCCGGATTATCAATTACCTGCGCAAGTGAATAATGCCCCAGGTTCATAAATGGATAATATTCATAATGCCGGGCGGTGTCCTGTCCCATCCACTCCGTGACACCGGCTTCAATGGCAAACCGTTTGGCATCGCGCAGATAATCCTTTTTACCCGTTATGCGATATAATTCCGCGGCGCCCCATTCCATGTCATCATGCCACGAAGATTCATAGTACCGATAGGGAGCACGACAGGGCGTTCCTTCCTGACAGCCCGGTTGCGCCAGACCCATGGCATACACTTCCTTTCCGGCAGTCAAACACTGCTCTGCGAAGGTATCTGTTTCCAGGTCATTTTCCCAAATATCGGCCGCCATGGCCATAATGGCTGCATAACGCCCTGCAAGATTAGCAATCCCGGTGGATGTGTTTTGATATTCCAGAAATCCCTGTGGTTTTCCGGTGGCGTAATAAACCACTCGACTGCTCCCGGGACCCCAACCATAATCAGACTGATCGTACTGGGGTAAATCCCAATGCATGTGGTCCCGATCGTCTGCTACCTGGTGAAATAATTGGTCTGGTTCGGGGTGCATTTTCAGCATCCAGTCCAGTCCCCACTTGGCTTCATCCAGAATATCGGGAATGCCATTGGGCTCAGGACGCCCCAATGCATTTTTCTCGTCCGGCCAATTCTCAGGATTCTCGCGATACGTAAAAAGCAAACGGGCAATGGTATTTCCGGACGTGAGCATATAGCGCAAATAATCCCCGGCATCGTGCCACCCGCCCCGTACATCAATGTAGGTGCTGTCCGGCATGGGACCGTACATGGTGCGCCCGTCGTACTGATGACAAAGGGTATCCAGAAAGGGATTATACCCACACCGCTGCTGACTGATGTACCCGATAAGAGCATCTGTTGGATAGATGTCCGGACCAATTCTGAATCGGTGGGAGTGAATACCATACTCAGGTAGCAAAATCTGGTATTCACCCGGTTCGGTTATTTGTGAGAAATCCAGTTCAAAGGTGTTCTGAAATTTCCCATAAACCTTGTTCAGAGACGCCGATTGAGAAGTATAAACCACTACGGATTCAGATTTGTCCGCAGGGTACAAAACAACGTGGTAGGTGAGCGTGCTGACATTTTCCCTGGTGAGAACGATGGCAGTTTTCAAATCACCGGGTAAAAATCCCAATTGGTTCATGCGGATATGATATTTTATCTCAGTTGAGCTGTCCGTTCTGGCAACAGCACAATGCCACAAACTGGTGGACACGACTGCCGCCACAAACGCGTACTTGAGATATTTCCATTGTTTCACCATGTCGAACACCCCTTTGTATTTAGTGTGATGAACTGCTATTGAGCAAACACCAGACCGGTTTTGATTCAACGAATGCCAGTTGAAATCTTTGCTCGTCACGAATATTATTCATGTGAAATTTGAAACGGAAGGGATTGATCGATGGAATGGCGTGCAAGTCATATATTGGTAAAAAATCGCTCACAGGCGGATGAAATCTACAAACGATTAAAACAGGGAGCGAATTTTGCGGCATTGGCGAAGGACTTCTCTTCCTGCCCCAGTAAAGCAAAAGGCGGTGACTTGGGTTGGTTCGGCCCCGGACAGATGGTTAAACCTTTCGAAGCTGCCGTGGCGAAATTGGGTTCCGGCGCCTTAAGTCGCCCGGTCTCAACGCAATTCGGTTACCACATTATCAAAAAGACGGGCGAGCGTTAAGACATTGATAACCACAGATTTCACAGATTGCCGGAAGTAGAAGGGCAGAAAAGTAAAAAAGAGGGGAACCGGGTGCTGGTTTCAATATGGTAACCTACCTTGCTCATCGCCCCGATTAATACTGATGCTGGCTATTTCGAGGACCTCAGGCGTACAAATTATTTTTCAGGTGTATTTGTGGATAGAAATTGACTTTTTGCCTTTGTCTTTGTCCGCGTTTTCTGTGTTTATCTGCGGCTAAATCATTGAGTAGGTGAGTTTCCGCACACTTGCTCAAACACCCGCATAAAATTGCTGCCCAGGATCTTCCGAATATCCTCGTTGGAATAACCGCGATTAATCAGTCCCATGGTGAGATTGGGGTATTTGGAGGTGTCCTCCAAACCGCTGGGAGCATCATTTTGGCCAATTCCATCATAATCCGAGCCGATGGCCACATAATCCACGCCTACCAGGTTAACAATGTAATCAATATGATCAATCACCGTACTCACCGAGACCCATTCGCCCGGATAGTCTAAAAAGTAGTCGTAAAACACAATTCCTATTACACCCCCGGAATTGGCAATATCAATGATTTGATCATCCGTCAAATTCCGGTAATGGTTCCGTATAGCCCGCACACCGGAATGGGTGGCGATAATAGGATGGGTGGTCTCTTCCAGAATATCATTAATGGTCTGGATACCCGTATGGGAGATATCTATAATAATGCCCAACGAATCCATGGTCCGGATAACCTGTCGGCCAAAGTCGCTGAGTCCCACCGTTTCCGAGCGGTCATCCTGAGCGGAAACCGCCCAATCAGTGGAATTATTCCAGGTAATGGTCATGTATCGCATGCCCAGCTCGTAGAGTTGGTACAAATTATCCAGACTATTTTCAATGGTATGCCCACCCTCAACGCCGTAGATACCGGCTATTTTACCTTCCGTATTCAATGCCAGCGCCTCCTGCGGCGTCGTAGCCATCCCAAGTGTGGCTGGATTAGCAGTTACTTCAGCTTCAAAAATATCAATGAAATTCAATGCTGTTTGATACGGATTGTCCGGATATGAAGAAGGACTGATCCAGACGGAAAACCATTGCATATCCACGCCACCATCCTGCATGCGGGGAATGTCTGTGTGATGCGTCGTATGTCGGTCAGCCAGGTGATATTCCGGGTCGCTGGACAAGACTTCCAGAACATCATTGTGAAGGTCAATCAGCGTTGCCCAGTCATGGACGGATTGCAGCCAGGTAGGATAATCTGCATTTTCCTCAATTACGACCGTCATGGTGTCGGCCAGATAGCCGAGTCTCTCAGCGATGATGATTGCCTGTGTTTCAGCAGGTTTAGCAAGATTATTCGTTGGTAAATAACCATTGATCTGCCGGATTTGCTGGACGCCACCCAAAGCACCACTGCCACCATCAAGTTGAATCATTTTTCGGGTTTCCCGGTGTCCCGCAATTTCAAGTGTATAGAGATAGATTCCCGCCGGTCCCGCCGATGCCCAATGAATTTCATATTCACCTGCATTGGCATGAAAATCTTCACGGGCGACGCGATGCCCGCGGATGTCGTGGACCGTGAATGTCACAGTACCGGACTGGTTGGTCTGGAATGGAATAATTGTGCTGGGATTGAAAGGATTGGGATAGTTGTCTCCTAGTGCAATACCCCGGGGCAGGGAGCGTTGTTCCGGTGAAATACTGGTGTAATTGAACATCCACCGGCCACCGATATTAGTGAATGTGGAATCCATGACTTCCCATTCAGGGATGATGATTTTAACTTTGACCTGATATAATGCCATGTGGGTCCGTTCATCTCTTACCGTACCATAAAATGTGGTTGAAAAAACCTGGCTGCCCAGCAGTACCATCTGTATTAAACCTACCATGAAAATTCGACGCACCAGAGTAACTCCTTCTCTCGCTGATTGTAAATCAAAATCACCCTAACCAATTAGGAATGCAAGCTTAACTAATTACCGTGAGAAATTTGTGGCGCTTTTCAGTTACGGTGCTTCACTGAAACGGCAGAAAAATGGTTTTTCCCGTGAATCATAATTTATCTTACTTCAAAACCGGTGTGGTGCACCAATGAGTTATGAGCTGAACGAAAAAGAACTGGATTACTATCAAAAATTGCGGCGTCGCATGCAGCGGTGGCTTTCAGATCCTGAGCATAAACAGAATCGATATGCGGAATACATCATGGCCGCACCAGATATTTTCCACCTGCTGGTAAAACTCACGCTGGACCCGAATGTCCCCATTACATCTAAGTATAAACTGGGATTGGCCATTGCCTATTTCATGTCGCCTATTGATATCATCCCTGAAATTATCCTGGGGCCGGTGGGGTTTGTGGATGATATCGCGGTTGCGGCTTATGTGTTGAATGCCGTCATGAAAGAGGTCAACCCGGCCATCATTGAGAAGCATTGGGCCGGGGATCACGAAATTTTACCGCTAATCACTCAGATCATTGAAAAGGCAGACAGCATGCTGGGGGGCGGAGCCTGGAAGCGATTGCAAAATTTCTTAAAACGAAAGAATCTGAATGGCCACGCTGACGCTGACGCTGGATGAAATCGCGCCACTTCTGGCGGAAAATTTGCCCGACCCGCGCGTGCGGGATATTCACGCCCATCTGAATGAATTACGAGCCACCTTTGAACAAAAGATCATGGGAAAAACCATCCATATCCCCATCGCCATCCGATTCGTCAATTATGAATCACCCCGTCTCACCGTACGACTCAGCGTGGAAAGTAAGTGGGGCAAGAAGTTACTGAATTCGTTGCTGGATCTGCTCATGCCCGACAAGGAGGTACAGGCAGGGGTAAATATTGACGGTGAGGTGATAGCCTTCGATTTGAATCAGTTTCTGTCGGCCAGGAAAATCCCGTTTATCATTACCCGCATCAAACCTGAAGGGCTTCACTATCAGGTGGATGTCAAGCTGGATCAGCAGGCATTACACCTTCCCTGAAA
>JAIPJQ010000024.1 GCA_021734065.1 Fidelibacterota bacterium
GACCTAAAACGCCCAGCGTAAATAGCACCAGCAGAACAAACAAAATCAGTGTCGCCAGCGTCCGAATCCAGTCAAATTGTTTCCACTCTGCCCAAATGACGCGTAACGAACGAAATGGCTGGATATCCGCTTTGGGGTGGATCTCCAATTTGTCACACCCGCTTTCGTCCCTGTTGGCTGGTGCGGTGTGAAATACGCGATCTGTGAAATAACCCACCACAAATGCGATCACCATTAAGATGCCGGTGAGAAACAGGGTGGTTTTTGGGAATAGCGCCAGCATGACGAAGGTTTCATCACCGCTGGTGGCAATCATGGTGGCGACCAAAGCACCCAATGAAAACAGGCGGTGTTGGAACAAGGTCACCGCAGCGAAACCGCCCAGGCAACCGGGGACAGCACCCAGCAGGATCGCCCATACATATTGGTGTAAACCACCTCTGGCACAAAAATATGACTCCCAGCGGCCATTGGAGAGAACATGGATCGCTTCAACAATAACCATCATCACGAA
Source organism: Fidelibacterota bacterium (assembly GCA_021734065.1). GTDB lineage: Bacteria > Fidelibacterota > UBA8477 > UBA8477 > UBA8477 > UBA8477. The sequence goes on from JAIPJQ010000024.1 coordinate 515, forward strand.
GACGAAGAAGGTGATGGTAATGCTGTGCCCGAAAATTTTCCAGATACTTCCCGAATTTTCCAGAAGCATCATGCTTGCACCGCCGGCAATGAAATTTCCACCAGATTGCTCTCTTTGCATTGAGGACAGGGATGACTCGCGGGACGTAACTTCTGTAATCGCTCCTGAAAAATACGGCATTTGGGGCAACGGTACAGATGACCATTCAACTGGTAATCCCCACCCTGAATGACCAGCATACCACCCCGGACCAGCATCCGGGCAACCTTATTGTGGGCACTTTCCACCAGTCGGGTCACAGTGGGACGCGATACCCCCATAATGGCGGCGGTGGTTTCGTGATCCAACTGCTGTTCATCCACCAGGCGCAGCGCTTCATACTCATCCAGGGTTAATTCGATTTGCACCAGTTCCTGGGTTGGAATTCCGCACGGTTTGAAGCTGTCGTACCGCGGTGGAAACTGAACCTGACGAATTTTGCGTGGTCTTGACATGGGTCAATGTTATGAACATATGTTCAAAATTAAAAGAAAAAAATGCCCGCTATCAGGGAATCAGATCAGAGAATAATTTTTTAAAAGCACGCTGCTTGCGGGTCACCTCCAGATGACCTTCATCCTCCAGCCAGGCCCGTGCCTCCGGCGTCAGGTGCCGTTTGGCACCGGTGAGCCAATAAATAGCCACTTCCGGTTGGTCCAGCCAATCTGCCCGTTCCGCCAGCCACAGGTAAGCCATGACCTGCGTGGAGTCGCTCATGATGGCCTCTTCCAGTGCTGTTTGGGATAGATCAAAATCGCCGGTTTCCAATGCGGCACGTCCCAACAATTGCCAGGCGTAAGCATTCAGGCTGTCGGTTTTTACAGTAGAGCGCAGGAAGTCTATGGTTGTCTGCCAGTCCTCATTCTGATAGGCTTCCCGGCCAAAGTGAAAAGTAACCCGTGGATGTTCGGGCGCAGCAACTAATGCCTGGTGATACGCATCCTCCACCAGATCCGGATAGCCCGATTCCTCATAGATCTGCGCCAGCCCCAGCAGGGCTTCCACATTCCCCGGGTCCAATTTCAAAACCCGCTGGAACTGCCGGGTTGCCAGGTCCACATACCCCAAACTGGCTGAAGTTTCTCCCATTTGACTGATTTGGCCCGTTGTGGAGGTTCCGAAAACAGCCTGGATATAATGCAAAATCATGGTCTGCCCCCAGACCGTGAGCTCTTGCCCGTAGGTTTTTCGAAATCGATTTAATGCTGTCTCATCCCAAATCACCGGTTGCGCGCCCATTTTCCCTGAAAAGGGACCCCCGTAGGCACCGGGTGTGTTGCGCGTACCATCCGAATTTTCCCACCCGGAACCGGGATATCCATGATTCCGGATTTTTGAATCGGCGGTTAACTGATAAAGTCCCAAGGTGTCCTGGGTGAACTGCCAATCTTCAAAAATCATGTTTTTACCCAACTGTAATGTCTCTGCCGATTGCGCCTGGAAGCCATCTGTCAATCCATCACCGCACGAATAATCCATGGCAATCGAATCGCCATTGGCAAAGAGATGAAAGCCGGATTGTGCCCTGTTCGCCCAGAAAATGGTATTGAAAATATTTCCAGTCGTCCGATTGGTATAAATCCCGCCCCCGGAGGCCGTGGGGGTTTCATTTTCCGCGAAAACACAATTCAAGCAGCGTAGTTGGGACGCGGCGGTGTAAATACCACCACCGTTTTGTCGCACACTCACATTCCGGGCAAAAACGGAATTCTGGATGTTCACCGAGCTGTTGATCATGTACCAGGCACCCCCACGCTCCGAGGTCTGGTTTTTTAGCCAATAGCTGCGTTTGCTGGTAAATTCACCATTCTGCCAGTAGACCGCACCACCACCTGTCGCTTTTTCCTGCGCATCCAACACCACATTGTTATCGTAGAAGGTGCAATTTTCAGCCACCAGAGTTGCTCCGTCACCATAGATTGCGCCGCCCTGCAAGCTGGCTTCATTCCGGCGAAAATCGCAATTTTCCAGAACGACGCTGCCACCACGAATATGCAGCGCGCCACCAGCAGGATATTTTTCCCGGGCGATGTTGTCATAAAATTGACAGCCTATTAAAATTGGCGCTCCCCCGAACGAAGCAAATGCGCCACCGAACTCACCTTCATTTTCCCGAAAATCACAATTGATAAAAGTCCCAGCCGAGCTGCTTATCTGTACCGCATTCCGGCGTGCTCTTTCAAAGGTAAGTCCTTCGAACAGGAGCGCTGGTCCCTCTCCCCACTGAATGACCAGCGTGGGCTGATCCGGATTCTTGGGCCGGACGAAAGTCTGGTCTGCTCCACCTTTGCTCCGAATCCAGAGGGTTTTTCCCCGGGGATCCAGATTTTCGTAATAAAAACCGGGATAAATCAAAATCACATCGCCATCATCCCCGGCATCAATGGCTTCCTGGATCGTGGCGAAACGGGGACCCACCTCCAAAATGGCGCCTGTAACATTGGCGGTCACAAGGAAACAGCCCACAAGGATTCGGGAACACAAATCTATGAATTTCCGGTTCATTGAACGGATAAGTTACTCCCGAGCAGTACCGGAAACGACAGGTTCGTTGCGAATACCCCCTGGTCTTGATTTCGCGGGAAATGCTAATTCACGAACCATTCGCCACGCGGCTGCATCAATTTTCTGCCCATACGCATCCAGGTTGATGACAGTTCGACTCTCCCGACTTTCTTCGGCGGCAAATCCCACCACATGGGAATAAACCCCTTGCGCCAGTGCTGTGTAATCAGGGAGATGGTTGGAGGTAATGGTGTGCAAAAATGCCCGGATCATGGCCGGGTCCCCACCGCCATGCCCTTTTCCATCTGCCTCAATATCAAAGCCCTGTGGTACCGAATCAGGGTAATGCCAGACAGCGATTGTGTTGCGCTCAAAGTTCCCCGTAAGACGGCCTTTGGTGCCATCGTATGTAAATTCACGGGTGTTTTCCGGCCCGTGTCCTGTTAAGGTGAATGCCACCGTGACATCACCAGAAAATTCCATATTCACCACCTGATGATCCACCACGTCATTGTCACAATAATAGACACAGCGCCCGTAAGGACCGGTCTCCAGTGCTGCCCGCCGGGCTGCCAGGCTCGAATCTGCGCTGATCACGGATGCCGGCCAGCCGGTGTTTTTCCCCAGATAGATTCTTTTAGCATCATAAGGGCATTCATGCTCCACTGGACAACCGTCCGTACACCGCAATGGTGCATTTTCAGGCGCATTCTCCTGCCGAAATTCCGTGAGAGACCCGAAAGAGTGCACCTGCTTCACAGGCCGATCCAGCAACCATATCAGTAAATCCAGATCATGACACGCTTTGGCCAGCAGGATGGGCGTTGTCTCTTCCTGACGTCGCCAATTTCCCCGCACATAGGAATGCGCCATGTGCCAATAAGCCGGCGATTCGGTGTGCTGCCATGTGATTGGTTCACCAATGGTTTTCATCTCCAGAAGGGTTTTTACATGTTGGAAAAATGGCGACCAACGCAATTCGTGCATCACCCACACATGGGATCGGCTCCCCAGCGCTGCCCTGAAGAAGCGTAAAACCTGGACAGAACTGGCGGCGATGGGTTTTTCCAGCAGCACATGGTACCCCAGTTCAAATGCCGGGAGGGTGGTATCCACATGCGCCTGATCGGAGCTGGCATTCACAAGAATATCAGCCAGACGTGGCTGTTTGTAGAGCTGTTCCGCGGTTGAAAACCGGGCGGATTCGGGAATATCATGTAATTCAGCGAAGCGTTGCTTGCGGCGGTCGTCCGGTTCAACCACAGCCACAAACTTTAATTCCCCCGGGTACTGCAATGCATAATCCCCAAAGGGCCGGTGACCACGATGACCGGCTCCAATGAGCACGGCGGTGAGCGGTTTATCAGGAGTATTCATATTCAAAACATGTTTATCTGAAAAGCTTTAAAGGGTGGTCAATTTTTCCCAGAGACCAATCGCATACCGATCGGTCATTCCGGAAACATGGTCGCAAACCAGACGCATCCGAGCCGCTTCATCCGGTGCCTGATCAATAGCCTGCTGGCGCCCGGGCGACAGGCGGACATCCCCAATCGGTTCCTGATTGCCCAACACCACATCCCGAAAATAGCAAAAGAGGGCTTCCAGAATTTTTACACCCTTGGCTTCCGGTTCTTTCACATAATTGGATTGGTAAATCAATCGATAATTCAACGCCTTGAAAAATAATAATTCCGCCCGCAACGATTCATCAAATACTAATCGAAAGCGGTATCGATTGGAGTCAATTGGTGCAGATGCATCATATTCCAGTTGCATCCCATGGATCCAGCGACCAATGAGCGTTGCCACCAGTCGTTCCATGGAATATTTCCGCTGCAGTACCGCCACCAGTTTATCGGCCAGTTCGCCATCAATTTCAGCACCATTTGCCGTAATGAATGCCTGGACATCCTTGATCTGCAATACGCGTTGCTTATAGCCATCGAACAGATCGGAGGTGGTGTAGGCAATGTCATCCGCCAGATCCATAATGTCACATTCCAGGGAACGAACCCGGTCACCCGACTGGCAGCGGGATAATATTTCAAAGTCCGGATGAACCCATCCTACCACCGCAGCCTGATCAGGGTAGAGAAATTTCGCCCGCCTGGGTGTGTTTGCTTTGCCCACCACTTTGTATTTGAGAATGCCGTCCACCAGCGCCCGGGTTGGTGTCAGTCCACCCCGACGCATACCGACGGATTCACCGCGGATTATGTTGGTGAGAATACGTAATGACTGGGCATTCCCCTCAAAGCCCTCCCACGGATCCATCAACGCGTTCAGACGAGATTCGCCCTGGTGGCCGATGGGTGGATTCCCCAGATCATGAGAGAGGCAAATAGCCTCCACCAGCGCCGGATCGATGAAAAAGGTTTCGTTCATCCGGGAGGTGGAGCGGTTCAGGTAATTCACAATGGAGCGGCCGATCTGCGCCACTTCGATGGAGTGGGTCAGGCGCGTCCGGTATTGATCGTTCTGGCCCGTGACATAAACCTGCGTTTTGCCCTGTAATCGTCTAAAGGCAGTGGAATGGATTACACGGTCCCGATCAATTTCAAACGCATTGCGATACTCGCCCTTGGAAATAGACCGTTCTCCCAGCGTTTCCTGGTCCCAGGCCGTGTAAAATCCATTTTGCGGAAACCGGATATGCATAAGTATTAAATGTATTGATTCAAGTGGGGATTATTCACACACATTTTGAATGGTTCACCGGCTACTGAGCACTTTTTCCATGGTGATGTGTGGCCAGCCACATTCGTCGAAAATGTCACCCCGGGTTTTATAACCTGCCCGTTCGTAAAAAGACTGTACCTGGATTTGTGAGTGTAGTTGGGCGATTTTGGATCCACGCTCTACCGCCACTTCTTCACAAGCCGCCGTTATCGCCAACCCATATCCCGCTCCCCGGTATTCAGGCAGAACAGCTACACGACCAATCCGGGCGATCTCACCATCAGGAATAATCCGGGCGGTGGCAATTGATTGTTCAGCTTTGTGTACCAGCAGATGGATTGCCCGGGCATCGTCCGCATCATACTCATCCGCCAGTTCAAACCCCTGCTCCAAGACAAAGACCCGCCGCCGAATCTCAAATGCTATGTCCAGGTCGTGTTGGTTTGCCACAATCGTAATGGTAAGATCCTGCTGAATGTCTGGCGAACGCATAAGGCAGCAAATTATGCGATTGGCCCCTGAAACCAAGCAAGAATCTTCCCTGGCCGGCCATACGATTTACCGGCCGGAAGAAAGATGGCTGGAAACGGGCAGGGTTATGGGAACCGGAAAATCAGCGTTTGCGCAGTTTTTCCATTTCAGAACGAAGCGCTTCCAGTTCCTTGCGCAGCTCATCCATCTCTTTCTGAAGGTCATCCCGATGGGAGTAGGGTAAGAAATGGGGTGCCCGGGGCATATTGTTCCGTTTGAACTCATACCAGGTTGACCGGTCAGGTTTATCCCGTGCGGCAAGCACAGCATTCACTTTTTTCGGCTTTTTATTGCGAATCAGATGAATGGTAACCTCATCCTCCGGATCACAATTTCCTATAGCAGCGGTGAGATCAGCGGGGGCTTTAATCTGTTCATCATCCACGGCGGTGATCACATCCCCGGCACGAATACCCGCGATTTCGGCGGGACTTTCCGGGACCACTTCCACCACCAAAACACCCACATCCCCGTCTGCTTTGAAATACTTGCGGAGTTGAGAGGACATCCTTTGAACCGAAACGCCCAGATATGTACGGCTAAAACCAAACTCCGGAAGTTTAAAGGTGAACTCCCGGGTGCTATCCCAATCGGATAGTTCAACCAGAATGTCGTCCAAATCCTCCAGGTTCTTCAGCATACTTTTGTTCAACCGAATCGTTTTCTCATTACCATTTTCGTTAATGACGATTTCCACCACATCCGAGCTGTCTGCCGTAACCTGGATGGAAACTTTTTTCTCGATCTTGTGCTGGTCATCGCTTTTTGTTGTGGCAGATTGGGCGCAGGCAATGAACGCTGTTCCCAGGAGTGTCAACCCGATAACCAGACCTATTGATTTTCGCTGCATAAAGCACCTCCATGTTGTTTGCAGGTTTCTACGAATCTGCTCGTCTGCCGAATCTCATTCGGGCGAGCATTTTATTGACACCATGCCAGCTGGTCGGTTGCCTGTCAAAGCCGTTTGTACTGCAAAATAAAATGTTGCCCCAGATTAATATTTGGCGATTTGCCGGGAGCGCCCTAAGATTGCCAGCAATGAATCTTGAGGAGTGATGCAATGGATTTTGGTATTGTTAATAAAATCGTCTGGGTCCAGGGTGCCAGCAAGGGATTGGGATTTGCGTGCGCACTGGAATTGGCACGTGAGGGCGCAGCCGTAGCCATTTCATCCCGTTCAGAGGAAAATATCATGCGTGCTGCCGATCGTATTCGCGCCACCACTGGTGGTCGGGTATTGCCTTTGGTATGTGACGTGACGGATATGACGGCCCGGGATGAAACCCGGGAGAAAATTTTAGCGCAATGGGGTACAATAGATATACTGGTGGCAAATTCAGGTGGACCGGTGTCTGGTAAATTCGATGAGTTTACCCGGGAGGACTGGAAATCGGCCATGGACAACAATCTTTTTGCCATGCTGGAAAGCGCCCAGGAAGTATTGGATGGTATGCTGAAAAAACGCTGGGGACGCATCGTTTTCATCACATCGGTATCTGTAAAGCAGCCATTGGGAAACCTGATTCTGTCCAACACCGCCCGCGCAGGTCTTACCGGATTCGCCAAAACGCTCTCGACGCAGGTGGCAGCGGAAGGTATTACCGTGAATTGTGTGCTGCCGGGTATCCATGAAACCGAACGATTGCGGGAAATACACGGCGATGATTTCACACCGGAGTTCATTGCCAAAGACATTCCCATGAAGCGATTGGGGCAACCTGAAGAATTGGCTGCTGCCGTGGTCTTCCTGGCGTCTGATCGGGCCGGTTACATTACCGGTCAGTCAGTGGTGGTGGACGGCGGATTCGTGAAAAGCCTTTTCTGAGCAAGGTCCTTCCAGCGTAAATGTCAAAAGCGCGATTTTATGCTGATGGGTTACATTTTGAATGCACCGGCTGTGGAAATTGCTGCAAGCTGGCGGGTGGTTTCGTCTATGTAACTGATGATGAAATTAAGGCCATGTCCGAACACCTGAAGCTATCCCTTACGGCATTCACCGACAAATACCTTGAAATTCATAAAAACCGATATGTGTTAAAAAGCAGGGGCGACGCCTGCATCCTCCTGGAAAACGAGGCATGTATCGTTTATCCGGCCCGGCCTGTTCAGTGCCGAACCTTTCCATTCTGGCCTTCGAATCTGAAATCAAAATACCGGTGGAAAATGACTCAACTTGAATGTGAAGGCATTGGGAAGGGAAGATTGTATTCTCAGTCAGAGATCGAACATATCCTGAAAACCCGGGACGCTACAGATGCCGGTCCGGCACCGTCAGAACGGGTATCCCGGGGCAGCATGCAATCAGATGATTAGAAATTATCAAGAACCAATTAAATCAAGATAGCGTTCCAGTTCCACACGTAATTCTGCCACACCAAAATGACGACTGAAGCGTTTTACTTCGCGTCCCTGAATAAAAAGCAGCAGGGTTGGTACAGTAAAAATAAGGTGCTGGCCAGCGATTTCGGGACTATCAACTGTATTCACATAGGTGAATTCCCAGCCACCCAGCGTGGTGATCAGCTCCTGCACTTTCGGTTTCAAAACCTGACACACATTACAGGTCGGTGTGGAACAATAGGCCAGGACCAATTCATTTTGGGAAATGGTAGCTTGAAATTCGGTCAACTGCATGGAGGAGTTATTGTGTACCGGAGAAAATTGGGAGTTTGAATGAAAAGGTCGCCCCTTCCCCTTCTTTGCTCTTCACGGTGAGAGCAGACTCATGTAGCCCCAAAATTTTCTGACAGATAGCCAATCCCAGACCCGTGCCTTTTACCTTTTGCTTGTGGGTGTCCCGGGAGCGGTAAAAACTGTCGAAGATGTGCTCGAGTTCATCCTGGGGAATGCCACACCCTGTATCGGCGATGGAAAATTCCAGCATGTCGTCGGACATTTTGGTGTAAAGGGTAATGATCCCTTCAGCCGGGGTAAATTTAATGGCATTGCTTAGCAGGTTACGCAGAACCTGTCGAATCCGAATTGGATCGGCGTTCACGGGTTCCGGCGGCCGTAAAAAATCACGCTGAATCGTAAGCTTCTTATCGGTAATAACATGCTCAAACTCAGCCAGTGTATCTTCGGTAAGTTCCGAAAGCAGGAAAGCTTCCGGTTTGATATGCATTTGACCGGTATCCAGGATGGAAATCGTAAACAGGTCACCAATGAGATTGCTCAGGTGATTAATCTGATCGTGAATAGTGCGCAATTTGTGATCCATAGTGGGACCATCAATTTCTCGTTGATGGAGCAGCATGGTTTCGATATTTCCCTGGATCACGGTTAACGGAGTTTGCAGCTCATGAGAGACGGTGGCCACCAGTTCGCTACGGCTTTTCTCTTTCAGTTCCAACGCTTTTAGCATTTGATCCACACGGTCCACCATGGCGTTAAATGCAGACGCCACAGCACCCAACTCATCGCGGGAATTATCGTCAATCTTAACGTGATTATTACCAGACTTGAATCGCCGCACCTTATTGGCAGCCCGGTTGACCCGGCGGGTGAAACCAGCCCAGATGATAATGCCCGTGAGAGCTGCTATGGCCAGCGAGAACAAAATGGTTCGGGTTAGAAGTGCACCATATTTTTCCCAGAAGGAAAGCTCGGGATCGTCACCGCCCCCCAGAAAAGTAATCATGGCATAGCGGGGTTCTGGATTGTGGTTGATGGGTGCTGCGGAGAATACAAAACTCAAATCTACACTGGTGGGAATATCCACATCAATGGGATAATCTTCTTCACTGCCCTGAATAAACGCGAATACCGGTTCCATGGAAATTTTTTGCCGTTTAATCTCCGAGGGTACATCGCTGGCGTGATGCAGAATCCTGCCACTGGAATCCAGAATGAATAACTCCATTCCCTGATAATAAAAAGCCACAGAATCCAGGTACGATTGTGTGGCTTGCGCATCATAAATGATGGGAGTCAGTTCGCGGGCTAATGTTGTCCCTTCCCCGGCAAAAGCCATCTGGGTGTCCAACTTGATGCCCTCTAACAGGTCGTGCTGGTCCCACAAGACCAATGCAATCCCGTTAATGGAGAAAAATATTACCAGAATCACTGACAGCTTGAATGTCAGTGTCCGAAAAAAGGACAGATGAGCAGAATCGTTATTCAAATTACTAATGTTGACTTAATCTACCAATTCCTCGGTAAATTTATAGCCTACCCCCCATACGGTAAGAACATATTTGGGTTTATTGGGATCATCCTCAATTTTGGAGCGCAAACGGTTCACATGTGTATTCACCGTATTTTCATACCCCTCGTAGGAATAATCCCATACCAGATCCAAAAGTTTTTTGCGGCTGTAAACACGCCCGGGTTGCCGGGCAAGGAGCGCGAGAAGATCAAACTCAGTGGCGGTTAGCTGGACTTCCCGTTCACCGATGAAAACCTTGTGTTTCTCCAGGTCGATAGCCATTTCGCCCCGAACCACCTTTGGAATTTCGGTGCGCTCATCTTCTGTGCGACTGGCATAGCGCCGTAAGACGGCATTCATCCGGGCAATCAATTCGCGCATTCCGAATGGCTTGGTGATGTAATCATCGCAGCCGTACTCCAGTCCCTGAACTTTATCCAATTCAGAATGACGGGCTGTAAGCATGATGACAGGGGTGACCACCTTATCTTCCCGCAATTTTTTCAGCAGGTCAATTCCGGACAATTCAGGTAATGTCCAATCCAGTAAAATCAACCCATAGTCGTTGCGCCGGGCTTTCTCTAACCCCGAGTTCCCATCTTTGGCAACGACGGTGTCAAACCCTTCAAATTTCAGGTTTTCCTGGAGAACCTCAATAATCTCTGGATCATCTTCTATGAGTAATACAGACTTGTTCATAATCATCACTCCCCCGGGTGAAAATTGTTAGCGCATCAGCGTGAGTTTCACGACCCGGACCCGATCGCCGGCCCTAACCTGAGCCAGATAGACACCCGAACTCACCATGCGTCCCAGGTCATCTGTACCCTGCCAACGGACGGTATATTGTCCGGCAGATTGTTCCTGACTTAATAGCGTCGCCACGCGCTGCCCCAGCTGATTGTAAATCGTTACCGATACACGTGAATGTTCAGGTAAAAAATATTCCATTTGAACGGACGGGTTAAATGGATTTGGGAAAACCCTGACAATTTCGAAGGATTCCGGTACAACCGTAGTTTTGGCGGCAAATGCCTGTCCAATACCATTTGATACCAAAGCGCCGTCCATGGCCATGCTCTCATCCGCAGTCAGAGCAATTGGATAGTCAGACTGGGGTTTTTCGGTCCAGTATCCCAGAATCCGATAACCCATGGGTGTTTCACCAATTCGCAGATTCAGGCCGGGATGGTTCATCAACACTGGTTTTTCCTCTGATACCAGGTCCAGTTGGAATCCGGCTACACTACCTGCGTTTTTCAGGAAAATCTGACCCTTTTCCAGTTGGAAGTTGGCGGATTGGACCGGTGTAGATTTAGCCATTTGGGTCGCGCCCAAAATGGAATTCACCTGAAGCACCACATCCGACACATTTACCAGTGAATCTGAATTCATGTCAGCCGCCCACAGTCCACACTCACCCGGATTGGTGCCGAAGATGACATTCACTGTGGCTACCAGATCCTGCACATTGCGCCAACCGTCGTGATTCACGTCGCCCTTACCCCAACCCGGACAGGGTAGAATATCGTCGGTGCGAGTGGTGAAAAAGAGCGCCATGTGATCCTCAAGTGGTTTCGCGGCCACCGGATAATCATTGTCATAGGTGTATTCCAGGCCAATTGTACCGGTCTGGTTCTTAATACCCACAGTGGCGTAATTTCCATGGGAGGACGTAGACCCCGTACCCGAGTCGACATTGTTAATATCATTATAGAGAATCAGGATATCCCCATTCCCATCGCTGCTGCCGTAGTACTGGGGATCGTAGAGTATGATTTGAAAGGTTTCCCGGGTGGAATTGTCATACCGGTTCACCATGCTGCTGTATTCGATGATGAATTTGTGCTCCACTACATCGAAATAGGTGTACACCCCGCTGCCGGTTCCCAACATCAGATCATCCCAAAATCCGGCGATCATGGGATTGGGACCCAGCGCCCCGGGAATTCGCCAGTTCCGGAAAGTGCTCTGACTGCTGGCCCCCAGTGCTACGTATCCATTAGATGAGATGGAAACCTGGGAATAATTCTGTCCATAAAAACCGAAGGCGAAAGGCAGACTGATGGTGGTAATATCATCCTGATTCTCACCGTGGTCATTCAACGGCACAAGCGTTCCCGAACCCAGGTTGGCCGGTGAAATGGAATTCCAGGTGAATGTGGGTGCCAGCGCATAGGCCAGGTCACCATCATCATAACAAAAGTAACCGCCGGCATCCTGTCCCAGCGGATCACCTACCGTGGGGGTTCCAATCGGAAGAAGAATACTGAGGGTTTGTTCAAACCCGGAGTCGTCTGTGAGTAGCAGTTCCAATGGCGCCTGCATTCCCACCGTCATCTGAGTACTCAGGTTGATGGTGAATGGCGTTCCATTGTTCGAAATTGCTTCATCCGGCAATCCATCGGCAAACTGTGCTACGGAATCTTCCACGGTAATTTCATCAGTCAGACTGATGAGTGTCCCGGTGAGGTTGCTGGATCCGGAACGTCCCAAATTGGTACCGTAAATAACCAATGTGGTTGCTTCACCCGGATCAAAGGATGGATTCGGTTGTCCCTGCTCCGCCAGTGCACTCACCACCATTTTGGGTGCATAGACCTCCAGAATCACATGATCCTGCCAGACCAGCGTGTCCGCACTTAGCGTAATCCACATATCAATGATGCCATCACCGGGGAAATCAGCCGGTACATCCAGCGTAATGCCTGAAATATCCACACTATCTCCGGCGGCAACATTACCAAGGTTCAGCGTATCGTTGAGATTAATGCCCCCGTCATTGACACGAACAATACCGGTCAATCCATCCACACTCTGAGTACCTAAATTCTTCAGGTTGACCGTGACAGCGATGGATTCGTCGGGGTTGATCTGGCCATCATTATTACCCGTGGCATCATCAACGGACAGGTCATTGACTGCCATCTCGCGCGCCAGATTTGCCACCACAAGATCATTCTGCACCGGAATGGCATTGTGGCGGGTGACGGTGAGGCGCAATGCCCCGGTCTCGAGTCCTTCCAGTGGCAATACACAAAAACCCGATCCATCGGTATAGCCTGATTCAAAAACAACATCGGATCCCTGCAGGGCAGTAACCCACGCATTTTCTATGGGAAAGCCCATTCCCCCGGTCACATTCACCGTGAGGTAATCGGCCGATGCAGGTATGGTATCCGGAACAGTCACGGTGAGAGTCTGTGGAACACCGGTCCACAATTCCACACCCGGATCACCCATGAGGCTGTTCCAGTGGGTAAAAATTTCCACATAATTCCCGTTATCATCAGGATAGCTCAGGTTCAGATTGAACCAGCCGCGAGCGAGAGCACCACCGGCATAGTGAAGATTTTCATTGAAAATACCATGGTAAATCCCACCGGAGACGCAATTGTTGTACAGCGTATGGGTTCCGCTGGTAGCAGTTCCCACAGCGGCGATACCGCCTTTGGGAACTGAGGGTGAGCCTGCAGTTAAAAAAGCCTCTGAACGCGCTTCACCACTGGCAAAACTGCCGGTTCCGCAGGTCAGGATCGAAACGAATGGCATCATGAAACCATTGGAGAGCGCTGCGGTATTGCTGTTTGACCAACCGCTCATTCCCAACCAGCCACGGTAATTGAAATAGGAAGCCCCCTGGTTTAATCCCGTCGCCATCTGTGAGGAGAATGAACCAGAGAAAATCAAGGTATTATCAAAACCAAAATTTTCCGTTACTTCATTGATGTAGCGGCTGGTGGTGATGGTGGACTGACCGGAAGAGGAAGGATCACCCACCAGAACCGCATGGGTAAACCAATCGGTATTGTCCATATAGGGCGTTTTTTCATACGCCAGAATCTTGTTCACTATGGTGAGCAACTGCGTGGTTGTCGCAAAAGTCAGCCGTCCGATATAGGCGTCGGCGATATAGTCAACGCCCTCCAGTTGAACATAGGGATGGTCACCCTCGCCGTGGTAGAACGACCAGTTTTCATTGAAGGTGGGAATATTGAAGCTTCCACCAGCGTCGCCTACCAGGCAAATCAAATCGGGACGATCCGACCAGTTATCATAGGCATTCTGGATATAGTTTTTAATGCTGCTGGTGGTGGTACCGGTTTCGCTGGTGGTAGCCAGATGGACATTAAAGCCCTTTTCATGTTTCCAGGCCATGAGAGGTGCAAGAATACCTGTAACGGCAAAATTGTTGGGTGCGATAAAGAGATAGGTGGGTCGCTGCATTTCCTCCACAGCAACCTGGGGATAATTGGCGATGACGGCTTCATAAAACGGCGCAAAGAGCGGTGAAATGGGACGATCCGGAGCGGTGAGCTTTTGTTCATGATTCACGGTCACCCGCAGGTCGGTGATGACCCGGAGCTCTTTGGTCACAGGATTATACTGAAAGGGGCGTACTTCCAGGGGCGCCACGACCAGATCACGCATGACAGCTTGCTCATACAAAACCGCTTCTGATTGTGGGTACCAGGCATTTTGCGTATAAATGGCGTCATTTTTCAAAAAACCACTTCCGAATTTCTCAGTCTCCAGTTGCTGCGCCTGGGTGGGAACCAGATTCACATTTTCAATGATCTGGCTGTTGAGAATTTCCACCGAAAGTGTAGCGTCACCATCAGACGGTACCGCCAGATAGGTCACGACAGTGGGAATTTCCGGTGCGCCGGGCTCACGTAGCGTGGACTGGTGCGGTGATAAAATTCGCTCATACGTACCACTTGCCAGCGAGACCTCTCCCAAGGAAAAATCTGACATTTGATAGTGCAGAATAGACTGCTGATCATTGATTTGTTCAATTTGCAGGGGATTTATGGTTGTTGCCTGATTGGCAAAAAGCAACGTGCTTACGAATAGTGAAATCCAAGTCAAACGACTCAGCCGGACAGATGTGACGTGCATAGGCTCCTCTGTGCTTTCATTGGTTGTCGGGCAAAAATATAGGAACGTACCCTAACCCTACAAATTGATTGAATTTAACATTTTTATCATAATTCAAGAATAGCTGCCACTCTCATGAGATTAACCAGGTTTCCCTCTGAACATTCTAAAATGTTTATCTGCTTTACTTTACAGTGTCAACTATTGTGGAATGATTCTCAATTAACCCTCTTAACGGTTCTCAAAACAGGTGATTATTTCAAAAATGTAATTTTTCGAATGTGCTGCTCACGGCCTACCCGCACTGAGACCAAATAGACTCCGGAAGCCAGTGCATCACCTCCAATGGGGACTGAATATTCACCTGCCGACGGATAGATTTGAGAGAAGCTCTGTACCACCTGCCCCAGCACGTTGTAAATGGTCACATTCAACTCACCGGCAGCAGCAATAGCAACCGGTATGCTGGTCACCGGGTTAAATGGATTGGGATAGGCATTCCCCACCAAAAAAGTCTCCGGGGTCACTTGCCGCTCATCGATCAGGTTAGAATAATAGTCCGCCGGAGAATTGGTGGTAAATCGAATGGCTCGTCCGGCAGCCAATTCTGCCGCACCCGGCGCGTAAATCCGGTTATAAACATACTGAATCCCATCATTCTGATCCGGAGATTCAATGCCCACCGTGGAATAGTTATTGGACTGGTCAACGTCATTCACTTCATGGTATTGAAATTCAATAACACCCTGCCCGTCATCGGCTACCAGCGTGGCAGGATCATAAAGAATGAGCTGAAATGTCTCCTTAAAACTGTGGTCTCCAAATCCATTGCGTACTTCGTGCCATTCCACGATGAATTTTCCGGCTGCGGCATCATGGAGCGTGTAAATGTCTATAAGATCACCGCTGCCATCCACATAGTCCAAATCATCCCAGAACGGAGCCAACATTGCCCCGGGTCCCAGCGGAAACGGAATGCTCCAATTCCGGAAAAAATCAATGCTTTCCTCTTCAAATGATGCCCAGCCATTGGAGGAGAGGGTCAATCCGTCATAGACATTCCCGTGGTAGGTGAATGCAAAGGGCAGATCCACCCGCGTATGGTCGTCATCTTCCACCGGGTAATACGCCGCTTCAGCGTGGGAACTCAATTCTGTCCAATCATAAACAGGCGCTTCCGCGTAGGCCAAATCCGTGTCATCATAAGCCCAATACCCAAACTCACTGGGCGGTGTGGGCTCGGAAGCAGTGAGTCCACCCGCCCGCACCAGAGTCGTTTGCTGGAAAAATGGCGAGGGCTCACCGTCCATCTGTAAAGCCAGATGGAGTGGGAATTTACTTCCACTGGCTACATCTGACAGGGTCGCTTCAAAGGCATCGGACGAAATGACCACAACACCATTCTGAATGGTTGCCGGACTTGTGTTTTGACTGATGGTGAGATAGTCTGCGGTAGAGGTAATCGTCGCTGTTAAGGCGCCGGAAAGCGGCAAATTTTGAAATTGTGCTTCCAATCCCCACGCAAAGGTCTCTCCGGGATTGGGTTGATGCCCCGCTGCAAATTCAATGGTCATGCTGGCTGTCACCGGCATCACCGGAACGGCGATTTTGCTGGTGGTGCCATTAATAGTGGCATTCAACACCACTTCCCGCTCACCGATATGGATTACGGGTGCTGTAACGGGATCAGCCGCTGCCGTCCCATTTGCAGGGACATTAACGGAAAAGTCCTGACTGTATTCACCATCCAAACTGCTGAAAGTCACCTGTGCATCCACGCTGCTGGTAGTGGTATTGGAAAAAACAGGTGTCAGTGTGGCTACTCCCGGATAAACGAGATCATCATACCCCGCAATATGGATTCCCGTTCCCGATTCAGGTGTAATGTCCAGGGTCAATGGCAGCCGCTGGGGAGCATTCAGCGTCAGCGTCAAATCATCCGTTCCAAATGCCGCACCATCATAGGCGTACACACGAACCTGACCATTTTCCCAGCGACCCGAGCCTATGAGCGTATCACCCCGTTTGAGTGCGAAGACACCTTCAGGTATTTCAGGCAAATCCAACACCATTACCGCATCATCCCCGGATACCACACCAAAATCATCTGCTGTAACATCAAAAGACTCCGGTGTGAGTAACCAGATTGGCAAGCTGGGGTCGCCCAGAATGTTGTAGGTATGAAAATAAAACTCGCCCATCTCACCGGGTTCAGTCTGGTCGGCGAATTCGTCTAAAAAGCCGAATTTTGCCGCTGTCAAAGCCGGCCCCAACTCATACACACGACCTTCCAGCAAAGCATCCCACATGATACTGTTCAACGCATTGTTGTACTTGGTGCGCGTATGCAGGTCCGACGGCGCCACCACCGCCACCGCGCCGGAAGGTGTACTCACCGTACCCCGGGAAATCAGCGCCTCCCCAAAAGAAGGATCAATGGGCGAATCGAATTTTCCGGTTCCACAGACAAAACTGAAAACCACCGGCAGCCGAAAACCATTATTCAGACTCCCCTGTACCGCGTCAAAATCAGAGACATGGAATTGGGGAAAATGCCACCCGTGGGCGTCTCCCCATCCGCGATAATTCACGATGCCCACACCGGAATTCATGATATTGCGGATCTGCTCCGGTGTGGTTGTGGGCGGATAATAAACCGTATCCACAGATGTGTAGCCAAAGTTGCCTAATTCACGCGCCAGCCAGCTGGAGGTCCATACCGGGGTGAGAATGACACCCGTATCGGCATAATTTCCCGCCACCACCAGCGCCCGGTCCAGCCAGTCAGATCCGGTGTATGGAGATTGACTGTAATTCATGGTCTTATTCACAATTACGCCCAATTCGGTCTGGGTATCAATGGGCCAGCGGCCCACGATCGCCTCCGGGAGGTAGTCATCGCCTTCCAGCAGAACATAGGGCAGATCGGTCACGTCATTTTCCGAACCAATCGTGAATGACGGCAACGCCGCCCAACCCGTCACATCCCCAATCAGCAAGACATACTCAAGATTATGGGTCTGGTAAAAATTCTGGATATACGCTTTGATTTCCGTAGCAGTGGCACCCGTTTCTCCCAAACCAGCCACGGACACCCGAAATCCCTGACTCTCTTTGAAACGCTTAAAAAATGGGATATACGGCGACGCAATGACCTCATCCTGACCAATGATCAGGTAATCACCGCGCTGAAAGGTCTGCCATTGGCTATAGGATTGCGCTGCTTCGGGAACGGCTTGAATCACCGATTGCAATGCCAGCGGTCCGGCACCCTGCCGCGCCCAGACGAAGGTGGTGAATATGAAAAAAAGGAGTACGCGTTTCCTGATCCGCTTAAACATCTATGATTATCCCTGGGTTATAAGTTTGAGGAGTTTCTTTGTCATGTGCCAATTCTGTGTCTGGAAATGCACCAGGTAAATGCCGGCCGACAAGGATTCGCCGTACCGGTTACGCCCATTCCAGTGCCATAAATTCTCGCCCGCGCCGGCCGCGACCCGGGTCTGGTAAACTTCCTGCCCCAGAATATTGAATACCCGGATGGAGACATCCGCCGGTTGGGGTAGTTCGTAGCGCACCGCCGTCTGCTGATTCATGGGATTAGGGTCAATCGAGAGAATTTTGGCGGATGCGGAAAAAGCATCCGCACGGGTCGTAAATTCACGGTCATCCACCCCGGTAAATGCTGAGTCGGAGCCAAAAACCATGATGCCATCAATTTCCCATCCCCGGAAATAGACGGTACTGTCAGTGCGAACCCGCAGTTCCACCCAGGCGGAATCAGACTCAGATTGGATGCTGGTCCAAAATGTCTCCATCACTGGCGCCCACTGTTGGTCAATCCAGAAATGCTCAAGCAACACCCCGTCAGCGGTTAAAAGTTGAAAACTCAGCGTATCCAATTCCCATTCCACTTCGTACTGGTGATCCAGTCGGAGGCCCACCTGCTCCAGTCCTGCGATAGAGAACGCTGCACTGCGTAGGAAAGAATTCGCGTTGTCCGTGTAGAATAAATCGGTCTGGGATTTTAATCTCCCACCGGAAACGCTCCACTCACCATTCCCCCACCAATCGGATAAGTCGAAAAAATCTTCTGAAAACAATGGCGTTGCGGGATGAAGAACGACCGCCAGGTCTGCCTCACCGGAAGACAAATTCACCTGGTGCGTCTGGGGAAATTTTCCCGCTGCGGAAACGGTGACGGCAGTAGCATCCGTCTGTCTGGTGACCACATAGTTACCGGCCCCGTATTCCAACGTATCCTGCCCCTGTGCATCGGACAGGATAACAACGTAACCATCATTCCCACCATTGCTGGAACTGAGTGACAGATTCAGTGTGCCCGCCGGGTAAGGTGTGAGCAGGAAATCCCGGTCTGTGGAATAATTATTACTTGTGCTAATACCGACAATGGTGTCCGCAACAAATCCGGGCATGGAAACAGCTACTTTATACGTTCCCTGCTGTAAAACACGCCGGTAGCGGCCATATTGATCGGTCTTTCGGGGGGCGAACATGGGTCCTTCCATGGGTACATATTGCTGGGAAACATTCAGTCGCCACATCTCTACCGTTGCACCTTCCAGCGGCTCATTGGTTTGGGCATTCCGCACAATACCCCGCATCTGGGATTTGCTCTCCGGCGGATACCCCAGTGCGCGGTCAATCAAATAAAAACATCCCACCAGATTTCGCTGGACCGTATCATCGATGAGCGGCCGGCTGGGTTGCAGATTATTGGTCCCCACCTCAATAAGGAAGGAAATACTGCCAGTCTGGGTGTAAAACCAGTCATGGGCATTTCCCCGCAGGGTTTTCCCCGGCGTCACCGCATAGTGACCATCGCCGGCTTCATTCACAATCCGGTTCCCCAATTCCTGGGCAATGCCGTCAATCAGGGCATAACCGGGGGGATATTTGGTCTCGTACCACTCCCAGGGGTAGTAAATAATTTCAGGAATGCCGCTGCGGGCGGAGTGATAGGCAACGGAAAAGGAGAAATATTGATTCAGCGCCAAATCCCGTATAGTCCGGGTTTCCGCTTCTGAAAATGGCGCCGGTCCACGGTAATAATCATAATCTCCCACACCCAATGCATCGCCATGTATCCAGTTAAAACTGTAATTTCGATTGGGATCCACACCATCAAAGTCGTACCCAATACCGGGCTGGTAATCAAAAATGCCATTGTTGTTGTTATCCGTCCGGTTTTTCCGGTAGGTCACATCCTGTACCCATTCGTCATTCTCCTCAAATCCATGGACAACCCGTAATCCTTCCGGATTGTATGTGGGCACAATCCAGATTTCCATGTTCTGTAAAATGGCCATGATGTGGGAATTGTGCCGCTGGAATCCGTTCACCAGCATATCAATCAGACCGATGGTAATTTCCAATCCCAGAATTTCCTCGGCGTGGCATTGCCCCAGAAACAACACTGCCGGTTCGTCTTCATCCATGGTGGGATTGTCCGATAATTTGGCGGCCATGATGGGAAAATCCTCATTGGAGGAACGGCCCATTTCCTGGACCGATAAAATATTTTGCAGCAGGGGTATCTGACTCAGCGAATCCAGGTAAGCATTGACCTCTTCGTAGGTGTGATAACGAGAGTCAAGGGTCTGACCGGCAACCGGCTTCAGCATCATTAGCAGTAGCATCAGGAGGAGGAAAATATTCCGCACAAATGGGTTCCTTGTCGTCTTGGGAAGTGGTATTTGCATTGCCGGTGAACATAACTTAAGCCCCCCTGGGAAGTACAATTTAAAAATGTATAAAGATTCATAACGGAGCGTTTCACGCTGGAAGTAAAAAGGGCGACATACCAGCCGCCCTTTTTGAATTAAGCACTGATCTGGAACTCTACCTCAGGTAAGTCACCTTCTGGGTAAAGGACTGACCGGAAACAAGCACATTCAGGAAGTAAATCCCGCTTTGCAGTGAACGCCCGCTGTTATCCATACCTTCCCACAGCAGGGAGGACTGGCTATGCAGAGTGTGTGTCCGGGCGTACACCCTCCGGCCCAACAAATCAAAAACGGTCACGTGTGCTTTACCGGTTATCGGCTGGGAGAAGGGTACCGTAACCGCGCCATTAAAGGGATTGGGATAGGCAGCGCCCAGTGAAAATGTAACGGGCTGCGCCGGCTCCTCATCCACGGCTGTAAAGTCATTGGAGTAAGTCTGGGTGTAGATATTAAACAGCTCCGTTTTCCCGGAAGCCCGTTTGTCCTCCCAAACCAGCGCATATTTCATCGTATCCGGTGTACTATCGGCGTAAGGCACGATTTTTACCGCCGTCTGTTTACTAATGGCATTACACAATAGTGTTCCGTTAGCG
Organism: Fidelibacterota bacterium; assembly: GCA_021734065.1. GTDB lineage: Bacteria > Fidelibacterota > UBA8477 > UBA8477 > UBA8477 > UBA8477. The sequence goes on from JAIPJQ010000024.1 coordinate 21,640, forward strand.
GCTGAATACACCGCATCGCCCTGGTTGTCGTAGAAGTAAAGATCGGAAGTGATGTCATTCCGGAAATCCTCCCAGGCCAACAGATACCGGTCTGGTGTAACCACCTGGATAGCAGGAGCAATCTGATCCGAAGGCAGATCGGTGATCTGTTCCGCCGGTGCGGCGGTGGTCATATTCCTTACCCAGATGTCGTACTGGACGCCATCCCGGTAATCCTGCCAGGCAGCCCACACCGTACCGGAACCATCATCGGCAATACTCAGACTGATGCCCACCTGATCATTAACGGCATCGGTAATAATGATGTCATCGGATAAATTCCCCTCAGTGTCACCGTATTTCATGTAAATGTCTGTATCCACACCGCGGGGGTCTTCCCAGGCTACATAAAAGCGATCCAGCGCAGCATCGTACACCGCACGGGGATTTTCCTGATTCCGCTGCGCATCCGCCAGAGTCTGGCGCCATGCCACGGTGCCATTAGGATTCATTTTTGAGACATACAAGTCCAGATTGTCGAATGTTGGTGTGGTTTGCCAGACGATGACAATTCCTGAATCCGCCATTGCCAGCGCTGCTTTGGCATAGTCATCACCCAGCTCATCCGGTGCGATACTCACGCCACCGGCAGTCCACTGGGGATTACCGTCCGGATCGAATTTCTGAACATAAACATCGTTATCGTCATCGAACAAATTGCGCACTTCCGACCAGATATAGTACAGAAAGCCATCTTCTCCCTTAACAAGCACCGGCGCGCTCTGATCAAAATAGTTTTGATCATACACGCGCACACCATTGTCTCCCCAGGTAGGTGTCAGCGTGGGATCCACATGCTGGGCATACAAATTGAACATGCCCTGTTCATAAGAGAGAAAGCCCACATAGGCGCCGCCATTCCCATCGGAAACCAGACTTGGGATACTCTGTTGGTCATTTTGACTCAATGGTTTTCCGTTTAGCGCATAGGTAATCGCGGCTGTATTATCCATCACCTGCGCCATTGTGGAAGAGCCCAGACTGCCTTTGCGATGATCTTCCCACAGAACCAGAAATTCATCATCACCCCAGGAAAGTACTTTGGAGTGGGTCGCATCTCCGTCAATGCCGTAGTAAAATTCAACACCGGTGGGGTCCCACTCCACTGATCCTGAGGGACTGATGTGTTGACCATTGATGCCAATACTGCCGGTTTCCTGACCACCCCAGACCACAAAGGCGCCGTCATTTCCGTCAGCACGCACCAATGGCGAAATCTGATAGGTCAAGCCGGACGTGACAGCTTTACCATTCTCATCAAAAACCATACTGCCGTCACTGGCTACATGTTGGATATAAATGTCCGATTTGGGCCAGCCACCGGCGCGCTCATCCTGCCAGACCACAAACACACCATCGGTGTCATCACCCGTGAGGCGCGGCTGCACTTGCTTGAAAGGAGCGACCGAAACAGGTAAACCATTGACATCCCAGCGCAGATTGCCGTCAAAATCCATGCTCTGTATATAGACATCCGAAGATTCAGATGAATTTCTGAAATCTTCCCAGATAATGTAAATATTGGCCACACCATCGGTCTTCAGGCGCACATTTTCCTGCTTCGCCGTATGCGCCGTCACCGGGATGCCATCAATCATCCAAGCCGCATCACCATTCTCGTCCAATAACTGGGCATAAATATCGCCCTGTTGGTTCACCCGGCTGTCTTGCCAGGCTACGGCGACCCGGTTGCCGTCAGCGGGAACCACCTTGGGCTTGTCTTCGGGTCCGGCATATCCACACACCAATTTGCCATTCTCGCCCCAGAGACGGGTTAAGCTGGTATCCACACGCTGGGCGTAAATATTTTGATTGTCAGGCTCCCGGGTGTCCACCCAGACTACGACCGCCTCGCTGCCACTGGTTTCGATACTGTTACTGGACTGGCTGCCGGATGCGCTCACCACCGGAAAGCCATTCACATCCCCATCCTCCAGCGGTCCATCCAGGTTCATCACCGTTCCGAAGATGTCGGTCTCCTGGGATAAAAATGTATCGTACCAAATCACATAAGCGTAGCCGTCAGCACCCCGCGCCATATTCACCAGTTGCTGAGAGCCACTGTTGACCGCAACAGGTACACCGGCGGGATCCCAGGAAATTTCACCTGCCGTACTCACGTGCTGTACATAAACATCACCGCCTTCATCATCCCGGTAATCAATCCAGGAGACAAAAGCGCCGCCCGCACCATCGGAAACCAGCACGGGATCTTCCTGGCGCCCCATGGCATTGGAGAGCCGCACTCCCGTGTCACCCCACAGGGTATTTCCATCCGTATCAACCTTCTGCGCATATACATCCCGGTCGCCGGTACGGGTATCGGACCAGGCAAAAATCATGGAACCGTCTGCGTTGGCATCACCGGTTCGCTGCCATTCAATATGCACCCCCTGGCGTACGGGCACGCCATTGTGCGGCCATAAAAATGTTTCATCCGCAGCCAGCAGCGGCAGGGACACCATGAGTCCGATCACCAGTTTATTCATTTTCAGCACCATTTCTCCTTCGTATTTCCATTACATCCCTGTTGTGGAGTTGTGTTCTCGTGTTCGCGTTTTCATTCAAGCGGGAACATAACCCATCACTGCAGCCATGAAACAATTTAAGATTTGATAAAGATTGATTTTTTCATACCGGGCAGACCCGTGAATAAAATGGCTTACGGCAGCCTCTGATGTAGCGATGGTGAAGGGTTCAGAAGTAGTTCCAGTAATTGCACCAGATCCAGCACATCCAAAATATTGTCGGGATGCAGATCGCCAGCAGCTATCTGGTCCGGCGTTGGATCTGCAAGCTGAATAATCAGCGCCAGCATCAGGTTGAAATCCAATACATTCACCCGGTAGTCCAGATTCACATCCCCCGGTGGTGGTGTACCCAGCTCAACCTCCACTTGTACAGTGATGGGAATTTCAGCTTCGTTGCCAGCATTACTCTGGAGAAGTAATGGCATATTGTAACCGCCCGGCTCCATGCCCCGGGTGATGATCCGGACGGTAAAATACTTTGTTTCACCCGCCGCCACCGTTCCGCTCCAGGCACCGGGATTAAACCAACTGTGGGGGCGCAGAAACTGGATAACCGAGCCGGCGCTCAGGTCATTGTAGTTATTATATAATGCCGTTAAACCTGCATCTGCGGTGCCATTTTGAATCCCAATGGTTGCCGATGTGCGTGGACCTTCCAATTCAGAATATTGCAACGTGATGGTGCCATCAATTTCCAGAATGACCTGGAAGGTGTAGGTGGTGGAGGTTCCCCAGCGCGGCATTTCCCGAAACGTGACCACACACGAGTCCACACCATTCCGATAGACAAAGATGTGTCCCGGAGCCACACTGCCACCATTTAAATCGTCCCACCAGGCTGCGATGAGATTCGTGGGTGCATTTACGCTGGGTAATGGCCAGTTGTAAAATTGCGGTCCCTCAAAATTGCTGAAGGATAGAAAACCGTTACTACTGACCCACAGTTCGTCAAATTGTTCGTCATAGAATGGAAATTCAAACCCCACCGATACCGGTCCCCAGATCACGTCATCCGGATCATCCGTATTGGGCAGAATATTGGCTGATTGTTCAATGTCCACCCAGGTAAAAGGCGGTGTGTTTGGGTCATCCTCATCGCGCCAGCGGTAACCGAATGTATCCACTGAGTCCCGCAAGTTACGCTGAACCAGCGGTTCCTCTACGCCTTTGGGCAGTGGTGTGGCATCGGTTTGAGGCAATGGTGTACCGGTTGCGAGGTAAATTTCATCAGGATTCGCTGTGGTGATGGTGTACAACAACGGCGATTCACCCACATTGGTAATGGCAATGGAGTCCGCCGCCCAGTCCCATGGGTTCACGGTGAAATTCAATTCCGTCCGATCCACCATAATTGCTGCTGCAGGAAGACGCTCTCCACGGGCAGTGGTGAATAACAACGCTCGTTCAGCACCCAAAGGCAACACCGAGGAATCATATTGATTGGCGTAAGTCACCTGCACACCGGTGGAATAGTCCGGTGACTCAATTCCCACCGTGGCGTAATTCTCGTAGCCATCCACATTATTGAATTCCTGATAGAGGAATAAAACTTCATTGTCACCGGTGGGAGTTGCTGTGGTGTCATTAAAAATAACGACCTGAAAACTTTCCAACTGACCGGTGTAGGCGTTGGCCATGTCTTTCCATTCCACGATATAGCGGGAACCGTCCGGCATGGTGTAATGACTCACCCGCCCCGGCGAGGTATACAGGTCATCCCAAAAGGGCGCAATCATGGCAGCGGGTCCCATGGGAGATGGAATTCGGCGATTCCTGAAATTTACTGCTCCGCTACGCCCCATCGCCAGCCACCCATTGCTGCAGATGGTCACTTCGTTGTAAACTTGGCCGTAAAATTTCACCGGGAAGGGCAGGTCAATCACCACTGCAGCATCCATTTCATCATCAGGATCATAGATGGGCAATGGTTGGCCGGGACCGGTACTGTTTCGGTCAATTTCATACCACGCATATTCCGGTGCTTTCGAATATGCCAGATCCATGTTGTCAAACACACGATAACCATACGCATCCGGTGCGGAAGGGTCATAAGGACCCGGGGCAACCAGGAAAAATGTCTGTACCAATGTATCCGCTCCTACCATCAGCATTACCGTGATTTTCTCCCCCGGGAAAAGTGATTCATCAAAACGCAGCGTAGCCGATTCGGGGAACAGATAAATCTCTCCGGGTTGCAATGACGGCCAACTCAGGGCGTCCACAGAGCTGTACACACCCTGGGAAAGACTCACTGATCCGGTACCCGCTTCGGCCGTTATGGATCCCCGATTCACCAGGGAAAATTGAACCTGCGCCGAATCACCCGGTGCCGCTGTTCCCATGCTGATTTCCAACGGTGGCAGTACCAATTGAGCGCCCCGCAGCAAAAGGGGAAGCTGCTCCACACGGTGTTCGCCACCCGTATCAAGGGTAATTTGTAAAAATGCCAGGGTTGAATCGGGCGTGTCGTCATGAATTCGAATCGCCAAATCAGAATCGAATTCCAGAATTGCTCCGCTTTCTGCCATGGGAATCACATCCTGCGCCTGAATAACAGTGATCCAGGGGCTGTTACACTCCAGACTCAATTCCACATCCGTCACATCTTGTGTGCCGCCTTCCAACAAGAGCCGCAATTGCCCTTCGTCGCCACCGGTCATGGGCGTTGGTCCCTGCCAGCCAACATCAATCAGTGACAATTCATGGGGAATCGAATTCACGGGAATCGTTGCCAGGTAAGGTCGTAAATTTTTTCCCGTCACCGTGAGGTTCAATGCACCACCATCCACCTCCAGCGGCAGACTCACCCAGCCCTGGCCATCGCTTTCATAGCCCAGAGCGTTCATGGCACTTTTCACATAGACGAATGCCCCCTGAATCGGTATACCTTCAGTATCTGTGACCTGAACCGTAACGGAGCGATCGCCGAATTGCACACTGTCGGGATGGGAGACCAGAATTTCCTGCGGTGTGTCTGTCCAAATTCTCAATCCGGGATCCCCCAGCAGGTTATACACATGGAAATAAAATTCCGGCGCCTGACCAA
>JAIPJQ010000025.1 GCA_021734065.1 Fidelibacterota bacterium
CAGTGTCCAGTAAAACTTCCGGCGAGCGTCGGCCCGGGTAAAAAATCTGGATGACCCCCAGCAGACTGTCGGTGACATAAACCTGTCCCTCAGCACCAATGGTCACACCCTTGGGTCGGAACAGTTGACCGGTGGTCACACCCCATTCTCCGTATTGACCCAAAAACCGGTCGGCTTTGCTAACCATCTGGACCCGGCCGTTGAAAACATCCACCACATAGATATTCCGGGCATCATCCACGGCCACTGTTGCCGGGTATTTGAATTGCCCGCGATTACGACCCTCATTGCCCAGCCGCAAAATTTCCCGCCCCTGGCGATCCAGCTTCACCAATTGGTGGCCGTCATTGTTCACCACATACAGATAATCTCCCACCGCCACCACATCTGTGGGATCAATACTGGCTGCCAGAGAAATACGCGACTGTAAACTCAACTTATCATCGAATATGAGCAGCAAGTCGGCTTTGGTGTCCGTGATGTAAATGCGGTCCTGACGATCCACAAAAATTCCCAACGGGCGCTCGAATTCACGACTGGTGAAGGGTTGCACAGTACCATTTTTATTAAAAATCATCACATCACTGTTCACGCCGTCCACCACCAGAATTCGCCCGTCCGATAATGCTGCCACATCGGTGGGAAAGGACATATTGGCTTTAAGGGTACGTACAACCGTTCCCTGCGGCAGTGCGGCAAAAAGATGTGTGCTTAACAACAGCATGACCATAAAGACGCGCATGACGATCCTGTTACTTGGTGGGCATATAGAAATTTTCATAACTCTCGAATACCGATGGTATGCTGAGCGATTCCAGTTCGGACGTCCGCTCTTCCGAATAACCCACCGCCATGAAATCAATAAAGCCATCTTGGGTGTGACACCGTTTGCAGGCTCGGCCGGTCTTCATAATACCGGCTTCCAGTTCCTCCCGTAGCGCTTCGCTCATGGCTTCATCCTCCAGGACATTTTGGGCGATTCGCGTGACAATATCCGGGTCATCCTGCGGTGTGTAGTGAACCTCACCATTTCGCACCGGAACCAATTGATATTTCCCCACATCTTTCCAGCGGGTTTCCGGTCGCTCAACACCCACCACCTGCTTTCCGGTCTCGGTATCCAGCCACACGAAGGACACATCCGTAGAATCCGCCAGGTGGCATGTTGTGCAAGCGACATATCCGGAATGGAGATTCAAAAACGCCCGGTTGCGAATATTCTCATTGTGCGGCAGGATCGTATGGCAGAGCAGACAGGCCGACCGTTTTTCCTGCGCCACCATTTTAATACCCGGATAGTAGTGGAAATTTTCATGGCTGGCTTTGTAGTCATTGGGCAGCGCTTCCAGTATGTAAGCATGATCGGCATTAAGACGTACGGTATCCTGCATGGCTTTGGGGACCAGCGTTTCTGCCGGTTGGGTATCCGGATTGGCTAATCGCTGATAGAAACTCACAGCCATGATGGTAGCGGTAATGATAATTAACAGAAAGAACGAATATCCCAAACCGCGGTATCTTCTACGCATCTTTCGCCTCACTCGACTTACTTAGCTGATCCAGTGCGCCAGCGTGCTCTTCTTTCATATCCCATTCGGAAATCTCACCGGTAATCCACACATTGCTCATGGGCCATTTACCCGGTTTCCAATGCACCAGGTAAAAATGCCAGACCACGATGGCCAATACAGCCAGAATCGCCTCCAGAGAATGGATAATGCGAGCCACATCCACCCAGAATTTCGGTCCCAGGTGCTCCAGCATCATCACCACACCGGTGAATGTCATGACAAAACTGCCCCAGGCAAACGCCCAGTATTCCATTTTCTCGGCATAATTGAACCAGGGCATCTTGGGCGGGTGTTTCCGCATGCCCAGCATAAAGGCAATATTCTGGAAAATATGAACCGCATCGGATGGCTTGGGAAACATATCTGCCAGCAGCCCGCGACCACGCTTGGTAAAAAGGCCATAGCCAATGTGAAACAGACTTATTATCGTTAAAATGAGCGCAAAGAAGCGGTGTCCCCAGAAACGAACCTCAACCAGATACAGCCAATCGGGCAACCAGGCCAGACGAGCCGCCGGCACCCATAGCAACGCGCCGGTCAATGCCAACCCGGTGAAGGAACTGAACATAATAATATGGCTCATGCGATCGGTATTGTTCATGCGTAAATACCGTTTTTGCAGCCGGGTCGGTGGCGGATACCCATGTTTTTTCAGAATGATCCGGGTCCGGATGAAATCCATGGTATTATGAATCAACATGAACCCGATCACCACGATGATGAGGGTGGTCCAAATCCACCGCACCCAATTTAACACCTCCGCCTGCCAGCCCTCGTAACGGAAGTGCATGGAACCCTGGATAAAATCCCGGGAAACATTGGCGTGGCAGCCAGCGCCGGAACAGGTTTCCCGGAGATTGGCTTCATTGATGGTGGAGCGCACATTGTTTTGTGGGAAGACACCATGGTAATCATGACAATCATTACACACCGGCGTCTTCTTATCCCCGAAGGCAAAGCCCACGCCATGGAAAGATTTTAGAAAGCTGGAGACCACATCATCACGAAGAATATCCGCTTGCTCACCTAAAATAGTATCATCTGTATGGCAGGAAGAACACACCTCCAGCCGCCGCTGCTGGGTCCAGTAACGATCCGGATTGGAGTGGAAATCCACATGCTTCACGGCCGTGGTGATATTTTCCTCTTCATGGCATTTAATGCAATTTCCCGAAAGCTCCTGGAACTCAGCACTCACAGGATGAAGTTGGAGCGGATTCACATGACAATCTTTGCAATCAGGACGCAGATCATCTTTCCCATCATTTTTGGGACCATGTACCGAAGCTTCCCAGTCCTCAAACACGCCACTATGACTGAATGGCCGTTGCGTAAAGGGATCCAGCGTGTGACAAGCCTGATTACAGTTCACCGGCCGGGGTACCGGATCGTGGGGAATTTTTTCCACATCGGAGTGACAATCGGTACAGGCCAGACCGCTGTGAACCGAATTGACATACATCTCAGCGTCTACATAAAAGTTATGGAGCTTTCCATCTTCTTCTGAAATACGGGCAAACAGTGGGTACTGATGGCAATTGAGACAATTCTGATTATCCTGGGCAAATGCCTGATTCATCCATGCATTCCCCAAGAGCAGAACCGCCAGGGTCAGGATTTTTCCGAATGGTGTGAGGGGAATTTTCACGCTGTTAACTCGCTCTTTTATTTCCAGGGTTGAATTTTCTACAAGTCATGGCAGCCATAACACAATTTCTCTTTTGAAAGTCTTAAGTAATGCTCGTTCGATCCGGTCGGGTGTTCATACACCACATTTTCAGTTTGCAGCAAGCCTCGTTCATGGGGATTGTGACAGGTATTGCACTGAATTTTTCGATTTTCCGACAAAGGCATTTTGATCTGATGACGCTCCTGGGTTTCCATAAACCTTGCCGCCACAGCCTTTTTGGAGTGAAACAGATCACGCCCCTGATGATTGGACTCGTGCTGATGCAGGGCGTGGCATTTGTTGCAGGTCGCCGTCATATCCAGATGCATGACGTTGGAAATGGTGGGATGATCATCGGCGGTGGGAATTTTTATATGGCAATGGAGACAGGTGGCGTTGTCTTGTGCACCCGTGGCCAGAAGTTGTTCGTGGGGATTCACCGGCTGATAATCCTGCGTCTGGTGGCATTGATAGCAAAAATCCAGCTCGGTCTTGTAGGGACCGCCTCGCAAAAAGTTTTTATTGGAACGATCGGGTTTACAGGCCACGGAATGGCAAGTCAGACAATCCAGCTTTTCGTTTGTCAGAGGGAACCCCTCGGGCAAATCGATACGCTCCGATAACGGACTCGCGTCATGCAACAGGTGAATCTCTTTGTCCACCGCGGCAGGTGAATGACAGGTGACACACACATCTTTGATAAAATTGGCTTTTCCCGGTTCGCCATCCCGGGTGTGACATACGAAACAATCCTCACCGCTGTGTGGGTTCGATTTATCAGGAAAGGTCAGCGGTAAGCTCTGAGCCATGGTGAAACCTGCCGCCAAGTATGACAATGCTACGACACGTATGAATCCACGCAGATGCCCCCGGTAACCAGTGTGCAACAACTTCAAATCCAACAACATTTGGTCTGGTTAAAGGTCAGGTTCATGGTTTTAATCGATTCATGCTCCGCTGATTTAAGATGAATGGCAGACCTGACAGCCATCGGGAAAGAGTTGACCATTCTCATCCACAGTGACGGATTCATTGGCCAGCTTTTCATCCGATTGTCCCCGCTCATCCAGATAATCACTCATTAGGTAAAAGGTCTGCAACGGACCCGTTATGGTGCCATCTTCCGATACCCCGTGGAGGTGGCAGCTTTGGTAACAATCATTTGCTGTATAGGATTCACTTGTCAGCCAGGCACTGTCTACCAGGGTGCGTGCGGTCCAGCGTTGAATGTTGTGGGGGCTGGCACGTTTATAGGTGGGGAGCGCATCAAAATTTTGTAGTGAAACAGACCCCTCCTCGGAAGAGAGATTCCGACTAATTGGGAAATGCCGTACCACCTGCCATTTTTCATCAGTATGCGGTTTCCCATCCACTTGATAATCGGGATTCAATCCCACCTGAAAATCCTTATAAAGAAGGTCATAATTTTCCGGATAGCCTGCTTGGAAGTGCTTGAGATTCTGACCATGACAAACAAAGCAACTCACCGAGTTCATCGAATTACCCGCCTGAGCCCAATGCGTCTGGTGAAACAAATTGTCGTCAGCATCATTGCTGTGGCAGGGCGTATAACAGCTGGCCATTCCTTCAACGTCGTAAATGGATGTAATCTCCCGGTCAATCATGCCATTCCCGTGTAAATCTTCCGTGTGACAGGTGGTGCAGGTAAATCCGAAGCCGGCATGCACATCAGGATTCGTTCCGCTCACATCACCACGCCATTCCGCACCCACCGTATTGCTGTGACAGGCGGTACACGTGTAATCCACATTCGGGCTTTTTATAAATTTGTGATTCCCACCGTTTTCACCGCCCGCGAAACCGCCATTCATATCATCCGGCCGGCTCACGTGACATTCTCCGCAAGTGGCCGATTCGTTTAACATCAATCTGTCAAAACTTTCCTGAACACCCGCGGGTATATTTTCATATCGGTATCCTTCGCCCCCGAACCGAACCGCCAAATCCCATTTTTCTCCCCAGACCTGACGATGAATGCTGGTTGCATGCTTCCGAACGATGTCACTGTGACAAAGTGTCCCCCCACATCCCATCTCAGGTTCACCAGAGGGGTCGGACACCATTCCCCGATGGGCAACCTCCATGGCTTGCTGCTCGTCATCCTCAGATACCGGATTCATGCCGCCGTGGCATCCGGAACAAGTCACCCGGGCATGAATGCTGTCGATATCCGCAAAATCCTCTGCCCCGGCTGTCAATTGAATATGCACCCGTTGGGACGCAGAGAGCGGTGTGAGCTGCCCGCTGGCGTCGCTGATTCCGGCTGTGGCAGCCAGGCTGGTTAGCACAGAAAGATTGGTATGACACCCTTCGCACGTTTGCTCTGTCAGCGGCGTTCCGGTGTTGGAATTTATTTCATCGCACTGCCAAATCAGGACAGCCGACAGGAGGATTGGTAAAATTTTTCTCAGGTTTATGAAAGCCATCATCAGGTGCCTATAGGTGGGTAAATTTGGGATTGAATTGCCAGTGGAAAACCATAAGTCGTGTGGTGATTGGCCGTTATAACGAATGTCATGGGCAAGTATTCGGTTTATCAGTTTTTATCATTTGGATTTGGTCGCCCGTTCCGCTCCTGTCAATGCAGTATTTTCAAATACAGTTTAACAAAGCGTATGCCAACCTTCACCGTTGACAAACATAACTATTCGCCGGATAGATAACAAAATTTAATGAAGCTCCCCACCGCAAGCGGTGGGATATCAAGCGGAATTGCGCCGTAGCCAACCCGCCTTCGCTCCAACGAGCTGCGCGGTTCACCCTGCCATTCATCCCTGCAGCAAACCGCCGGGTATTCTGGCGAAGGCGAATAAATGACAACTACCCTATATCCCCCGAAGCTGTCTCATTGAGCCTGTTTCTAAAGCTGGATAATTTTCAAAAAGCGTTCATCTTTTCTGCAGGGAGCCCGGCTTGTAGGTGACCAGAATCCACCTGATCACCTCAGCGGGATTGTATAAAAAGGAGCCGGTGTTACCCGGCTCCTTATCGGGACAATATCTGGTTAAAAAGCCAGTATTGATGTGCTGTTTTGGTTATTCACTGGGAACCAGGGTATAGTCTGCAGAACCTGTCCACTTGTGTCCTGCAAGCTCCGAGTAGATCATGCTGTTGGCACCGAAACGCAGGCTTTTCGCATCATAGCCCAATAGATCCAACCAGGCAGTAACCATGGAAGAGGTTTGGCCCGTCCAGCAATAAATCACATTGGTGCCCACGGGATCCAGAACCTGCAAACCATCAGCGGCGATGGTGAGTGAATTGGGTGCTAGCTGATACGCACCAGCGATATGACCGTACGTATCATAATCGGAAGCACCCCAGTAGTTGAAAATGGTAAAGCTGGACGGTGCATCCAATACATCACTGGCATTGATACCCCAACCGGATTTGGCCAGCATATACTCAACCTGTGCAGCCAGAATGTCCGCACCTTCAGTGGCCGTGGTTGTGATGGTAGGCTCATCAGTAAAGGTTGGTAATGCCGGCGCTGCATCGGTGGACCAATTGGAATGTCCCACAGCGATGGAGCCGGTGTTGCCGCTCCAGCTATCCAAAGTTGAATTCCAGGAACTCATACCGAAGCCCAGACTGGCAGCATCACTGTATCCGTTCATCCGCAATGCCACAACAGCACGACAGGCTGATTGACCGGTGTAGCAGGCAATGACCACGGGCTTCATATCCGTATTGTGGACATCGACATAATCCACCACATCAGCTAATGCGGCATTATGTGCGCCCGGTATATGACCGGCATCGTAAAGTGCTTCCGACCGAATATCTACGATGAAATAATCATCTTCACTGCCCACCAGCGTGCTCGCACCAATAATCCATCCGGTGAGGACATCCGGCAGATCCAAGCTCTGCTCAGACATGTAGGTTGTGAGTTTTTCGAACGAAGTAAGCTCCGTTCCTGTCCCGTTATCATCCTCATCATCTTTGGTACAGCCGGACATGAGTCCCAGCATGACCACGACGGATAACAGAAGTGTCAGGTAGCGTTTCATGGTTGTCTCCCCCATTCAGGTTTAGTTAAGGTTTCAATTAGTTATTATGGCAATGAGCACATTGCACGGAACCGTTGTCATCCACTGTGACACTCGCATTTGCACGCTTCTCATCGCTCTGTTCAAGATTGTCCATATGTGTGCTCAACAGGTAAAAGGTGGCCTCCGGATCTCCCGGTACATTGACGCGGTGATAATGACAATTATCCGCACAGGTCTCGACAGTGTACGTGCTGTCAGCTCCCAACCAGGCGCTGTCAGCCAGCGTTCTGCTGGTCCAGCGTTGGATATTATGCGGACTGGTGTATTTGTATGTTGGAATGGATTCATAATAGGCTAATGACTCCAAGCCCCAGTTTTTATATGCATCGCGGGATATGGGAATATGCCGGACCACAATCCATTTTTCGTGGTTGTGCGGTTTACCGGATACACCATAATTTGGATTCAAGCCGACTTTGAAATCCTGATACACTTTATAGCCACCCGGCTGGTTGTATTCCTCTGTATAGGTACCGGCATGACAGGTATTGCAGTTATCATATTGCTGAGAATGGCAGGCGTAGCAAGTAATGTCGCCACTGGTTCCCTGACCAGCCCAATGGGCTTGGTGGTACAGGTTATCATCTGAATCAGCACCGTGGCAGGAGGTGTAACAATCCGGCAGTCCATTCACTTCGTAACGGGAGGTGTACAACGCGTCGCCGGGACCATCCCCATGAAAATCTTCCGTGTGACAGTCGGTACAGGTCATGCCAAAAATCTTATGCACATCGGGTTGGTTGCCTTCAATGGTTCCTTCCCAGTCCATACCAATCCGGCCACCGTGACAAGCGGTACAATTGTACGTCTCGCTGGGCTCACGGATAAATTTATGATTGCCACCCAATGTACTCCCGGCGAACCCGCCACCAGCGGTATTGGGACGGCTGATATGACACTGACCACAGGAGGTATGACAGCCATAGCAATTGGCTTGATAACCCGATTGGGTGCTCTCAGGACATTGATCAAAGGTGAATCCTTCACCACCGTACCGCTGGGCAACATGCGCTTTTTCACCCCACAGATTGGTGTGGATACTGGTGGCATTGCGACGAACAATATCACTATGGCACAGACCACCACCGCAACCGGTCACCGCATCTTCTGAAGGATCTCTCACAATGTCCTTATGAGCGGCATTCATGGCCGCTGCATCCGTTGCTTCATCAACCGGAGAGACACCACCATGACAGCCGGTGCATCCAATCTTGCCGTGAATGGAATCAACATCCGCAAAGCTTTCCTGATTGCCCATAAGCCGTATATAGACGCGATACTTGGGAGCCAACGGCTCCAATCCGCCGCCTCACCCAGGCACCTCACCGTGTCCGTCATCCACCGGGACCTGTGCCAACGCATTCAGCGCGGCCAAATCGGTATGGCAGCCTTCACAGGTCTGAGTCGTACCAGATACATCCGTATTGGATGAGATTTTTTCACACTGCCAGAACAGGAGTGCGGTTGCCAGAAACGGCAGGGTAATTAAAAATTTGGTTTTCATCGCAATTTTACCGCCAGTTTTTGTTTGAATGTATCGATTTCAACCGCCATCGCGTAGATGGGACAATCGCGACAGCTCTCACCTTTTTCTTTACAGGGCGTATCAGGCACTGACCAGCACGGTTTATCGTTGACCTGTTTGGCCGGGCAATCTATATAATTCGCCCCAAGACAGCAATTCTTGATCTCCCAACACGGCAGCATGGAGAGTACGTAACGGATTCCGGCAAAATTCAACTTATGTTCATGGATCTGTTTGCGGATCATGGCAATCCACGCCAAATCATTGTCATTGTACCGCCGATGTCCGGAAACGGCCTTCTCCGGAATGATCAGTCCTTCCCGCTCATACAATCTCAGCGTCTCCACAGAGATATTCAACACACGCGCAATCTGTCCCGGCGTGTACCATGTTTCGGAATTTTTTGAAAGTTGAGGCTCAGCAGAATTCGGCATTAATTATTCCTGTATTCTCTGATACAGGTATTCAAACTACATGCCAAAAATGAACTATTAAGAGTTAATATTATTATGCAGTTAGTGTAAAATATTGCGGTTAACAACTATATAGTTCTGTAACATCTTATAAATATTGTATTGTTGAATCAGTTGTGGATAGCAAATGTAGAGATTTTGAATGAGAACGGTGATTCACACTATTAAAGCCTGAGGTGAACAGCCACCGGAATGTAACTCAGATTTTTAATTGTGGGAATGAACCCCACGGTCCATCAGACCAGTCGGCGCATCAACCCCGAATCATAGTAAGCAACATCTTGAAGTTCGTCTCTGCCACCACCGCATGAGGAATATTGGCCGGTAGCAACACAATTTCACCGGCTTTTGCCTTCACAGGCTCACCGCCAATAATAGCCCTTACCTCACCGTCCAATACCTGTAACCACGCATCGTACGGCGCCGAGTGCTCACTCAACTCCTGCCCCTCCGCGAAGGCAAACAGCGTGATCGTGCCGGCTTTACTTTTATTTATGGTCCTGCTCACCACGGAACCCGGTGCGTATTCCACCAGGCTGGTCAGGTTATAAGCTGTAGCTTGTGTGAGATTGGTATTTGTTTTGGTCATTGGAAATTTCCTCGTAATTGTTTTGTAAGCAGAACGGTTCTACATACCGGGATGGCCGAAACGCTCCAGGTTTTTGTTTAACTGCTGATATTGCTCCATGGTCACCTGATTCTGCCAATAGCCCGACACCATGGCTGCACCGGTTATGGACATGAACAGCACCACGATTCCGATTGCTACCCACCGGGGCTGCCAGCGCTTCTTTGTCCCCACCAGCGTCAGATCCAGCGTGTCCGCCACCGGGCAGGCATCCACACAGCTCATGCAGGTGTGACATTCGTCCGACAACACCGTCTGCACCTTATCCACCTTGATATTAGAGGGACACGCCTTGGCACACAGTCCGCAGTCAATACAACTTACCGGATTGCGTTTGATTTTATTGGGACTGAGCAATGACGTCACCCCCAGCAGCGCTCCGTATGGACAGAGATAACGGCACCAGAATCCACGGTAGAAAAAGGACGCCACGAGTAAAAACGCAATCACACCCAATCCCACGCCGGACAAATTGGCGAACCAATGATACATCTTGATGTCAGCCACAATATTGTACTCAGAATCCAGGAAAGCTTTCAGCGCGGCCAGCGACATGGTGAAAATGCTTACCGCGAAAAATGCCAGCAGCAGGTACTTCAAACTCCGCAATGGATAATCCAGCCAACGCGGCATTTTCAAACGCCGTCCCAAAACCTTTTCACCTACCTCAGCGATCATTTCAGATAAAAACCCGATGGGACACAGCCAACTGCAAAAGGTTTTCCCGAACAAGAGTGAAATTGCCACGATGGCCAGAAAGATGAAAAACCCGGCCGGATGAGCACTGTGAATCGTCCCGGTGAGTGCGAAGTAAAACCAACTCATAAGTGAACTGATGGGCAGAAAACCCTCCACACCCGGTGGCCGGTTGACAAGCGCCGTGGCCCCGCCGCTATCCAGATATTGAAGGAACAGGTAAAATTCCACCCCAATCCAAAAACACAGTGCCACAAACCCGGTCTGAATCCAAAACCGCCAGGTTTGAACACCCTTCCGTTCATTGCGCACAATTTTGGGCTTGATGCGCCGGGGTTTGATCTTAGGGATTTCCGCCGTTTCCATGGTACTTACCGTTTACAAACTCCAGGCCAATGATAACCATTTCCGTCATGTCTTGGACATGGATGTGTTCCCGGGAGCGATGGGATTAAACGCCCAGCTTTTGCGCCAATTCCCGCACTTTGGGGTGGAGTATATTGTTCTCCAGATGAATATGCTGGTGCAGGTCATCTTCCATTTCAGATAAAAAGCCATATACCAACCGGAAACTGGCGCACGCGTCCTCCGGAATTGTGTAATCCTGACTTAACGCCCGGATCGAATCCATCAACTCCCCCACCACTTCATGATCTGCTTCCATTCCACGCAACGGGTTTTCCACCGATCCGAATACCGGACGCGGCGGTTCTTCACCGGACCGCTCTGCGGCCACTATCTTTTCAATATAAGGAAACAGCATGATCTCCTCCTTCTGCATGTGGGGAACCAGGTCATCCACAATCGCCTGGAAGACCGATGCGATCTTCACCGTTTCCGGATGATTAGCGCCGTGTACTTTGGATACTTTTTGAACCAGCGGCACCATTTCCGGTAACTTGGTTTTGAGCCAGTTATGGTGATTCTCCAGAATGTATTGAATCAGCAATGGGATAGACCATGTTTGAAAGCGGTCTAAAGACCCTATTCCCGCCTCGGTTGTGGCGTCATTCAACTCCGCCTTAAGAACCTGCGGATCAATCCCCGCTTCGCTGGATGCCTGTGAAAGCGACTTTTTTCCACCACAACAAAAATCAATGCCATGCCGTTTGAATACCTCTGCCTTCCGGAAATCCTGCGCGATGATCTCACCAACAGTGGGTTCAGCTACACTTTCCAACTTTCCGATGGCCACCCGCCAGATTTCCGGACCCTGTTCCAGATATTCCCAGGTGAATTCCCCCGGCCGTTCATTCTGAAATTGGTGATTCAGGGGGCGGGGTTCGTGGTCATTCACCAGAATGAAATGCTCCCCTGCCGGCAGA
Organism: Fidelibacterota bacterium; assembly: GCA_021734065.1. GTDB lineage: Bacteria > Fidelibacterota > UBA8477 > UBA8477 > UBA8477 > UBA8477. Next base: position 11,964 of record JAIPJQ010000025.1, read on the forward strand.
TCGTCAAAAACCTGAAAAATGGTGGGATGCTTTTCCCGTGGTGCAATTTTTCTCGCATCTATCGATTGAATGGATTCCATGACTCAGAACTCCTTGTATTGATTCGTTGATGAATGTCTTTGAACACCCGCATCCGGGTAGTCTCCGTTTTCATTTGGTTAAAAATCCTTTTGCGCAAATCGTCGTAATCCCAACCAGAAGGGAATCGCGGTCCAGCCTACTAATGCGACCGTGGCAATACTGATTCCCCAGAAACTCCCGAAAAAGCGTTGGAATACCGCTCCGGTATACCCCATGAGCGCCGAGGCGTCCATTTGCAGCAAGAGAAGAATGCGCGCCAAATCCAGTGGGTTGAGAATTGTGAAACCAATGACCGCTTTCTCCAGCGGGTAGTCTGCAAACCAGGCCACCACCAGCAACACCAGACCGTCGTAGATCACCGCGAAAAAGAGCCACAAAACAATGGAGAAACCCAGTCCCTTGACACGCTCGTTGTAGGTGACGGAAATCCAGAACGCGATTGCGGTGAAAATAAAGGTGAGAAAAATACCACTGCCAATCATTACCAACAACAACGCCACATCACCCTCGGCATTGAATCCGTGCAACAAAAAGGGCAAACCCAATCCCGCTCCGTAGCTGAGTGCCAGCGGAACTGCCAATCCCAGGTAAAGCCCCCGGAAAAGCTGGTGACGATTGACCGGTTGGGTTAAAAGTAATTCTGTAAACTCACGGGAATGATACAGGTACATGGCACCAAAAATGATAGCCATGAGTGGAATGACCAGCAGAACCACATTGCTGAGACTGATGAGGGTTTTCGTGCTCCCGCCTCCAAATCGCAACAATCCTTCCGTTAGCAACAGAAAGAACACGAAATAGAAGAGGACGAATTTGCTGCGGGCAATGTCACGAATTTCATACTTGATGATTTTCCCGGTGGTTCTCATGGATGCACCGCCTCCTGCATCATCCGGGCAATCCCCCGTTCCAGATTGGATTCACTGGTGTTTTGGAGAATCTCAGTCGGCGAACCATGAAAGCGGATCTTCCCGTCCAGGAGAAAAACCACTGCATCGGCCAACTCCTCCACTTCACTCATAATGTGAGAGGTGAGGATAATGGTTTTTCCAGCCGCTCGTTCCTCGATCAGGGCATCCTTGAAAATGCTGGAAGCCACCGGATCCAGTCCGGAAGTGGGTTCATCCAGGATCAGGATTTTTGGATTGAACAACATGGCAAGCACAGCACTCACTTTTTGTCGTGTTCCCCCGGAAAGTGTGCCCAGAGCCTTGTCCATCTCCTTCCCCAGACGAAATTTTTCCAGAAGTTGCGTATCCGTCGGATGCTTGCCGCCCCGCAAATCCTGCAGCATCGTCATCACATCATTTAAACTCAAATTTTCCGGGTAGTGCCCGATCTGGGGCATATACCCGATATCCTCCCGGTACCGACAGTCCCCATTCAAAACTTGCTCACCAATTTGAATTACACCCCGGTCCGGCTTAACCAGTCCCAGGATGGATTTTATCAGTGTGGTCTTGCCCGAACCATTGGGTCCCAGAATGGCGGTGATTTTTCCCGATTCAATGGCAAGACTTACACCGGTCAGCACCTGCAAAGGACCAAAGGACTTGTGGAGTTCACGGATGCTGATCATGAATGCACCACCCTGTGCATAAGTGGACGATTATCCTGCAGAGTGGGTGGTGTGATCATCGGTAAAAGACGCTCAGCACGGTCAAGCAAATCAATAAACAGACTCCGCATGAGAATGAGAGCCGGCGGATTTTGCTGCACCACATAAGCGAAGAGTCGCACCGGCCGGAAAGCCACATCACCAACGCCGTCCCGGTCCAGGTCATAGCCCGTGTATTTGTCCCAATAATTTCCGTCAAACCGACTGTGGTTCTGACGCCCCGCCGTGGCGATATCAAAGGAATTCCCAATAAAATTGTTGGCTGTGAATTCGTTATCCAGGGAACTGGACTGAATTTTCACACCCCAGCCGTTCCCCAGAAAATCATTCTGTGTCACGCGTACGCGATTTGAGGATTCAGTGTAGATTCCCACCGAATTCCCGCGGAAGATATTGTGGGTGATTTCGCTGTCCCGAATCTCTTTTAACAACAATCCGTACGACGCGCTTCCCCAGTTATCAATGAACACATTACGGTGCATTTTCACCGCCTCAGTGTACATCACCGCCACACCGGCGCCATTATCCCGGAAGGTGTTTTCCGTGTACTCACAACTATCGCTGAACATGAAGTGCAACCCGTACCGCAGATTGTTCTCACTCAGGTTGTTGCGAATCTTGCCATTCATGACAAATTCGAAGTAAATCCCGTCCCGCATTCCACTGATCCGGTTATTCTCCACCAGAATGTCTTTGCAATACCACAAGTGAATGCCGTTTCCGGAGTTGGTTTCGCGAAGATTGCGGGCGATGATCTGATTATTCCGAATGGTACACTGAGCAGCCTGCGCCAGATAAACCGCGAAAAAATTATCAATGAACCGATTGTTCTCCACGCGAACATGGCTGGCTTTTTCAATGCGTAGTGCCGCATTGTCATCAACGAAACTGATCCCCGCGTTTTGAAATGATAGTCCACTTACCACCACTGAATCATGGTGGATGATGAGAATCTCAGCTTTGCCACCACCGTCCAGCACGGCACCATTTTTCCCCAGTAGTGTCAAAGGTTTACGGATTTCAATAGGTGTTTGCGTATGAACATCACCAGTCACCATCACCGTATCGAATGGCTCTGCGGCCGCAATGACCTGTTGCAGGGTTGGCGTGGTAACCTCCAGGACTTTCCCCAGCAAAACCGAAATTCCCAGGGTGAAATACAGGATGAGATTTAAGCCGGGTCTCATGGTGAGTGATGAGCCCCTTTTTGCCAGGCATTGGCTACCAATTTTGTCACCTTTTCCCACGTCAGAAGTTCGGCACCATAGTGTACAGCCAACTCCGTTGGGTCTTCGGTGGCGGGAAATGCCGCCAGATTCAGCCCCATGGGACTGCGCAGCCGCTCACCCTTGAGAATATGTGCCTGCTTCAGCGGAATAAAGCGCCCCGGATGCTCAAAATCGCTCACAAAACGCTGAGCCTTTGGGGACACGGTATCATTCTCATAAGCCGCCAGACATTCCACCGAATCAAACAGGTGGATTTTTCCTTTTTCGGTGATCAACTGGCTTGCAAAGCGCGGGTCGGTAATGGTCATGCGGCAGTGGGCGCAACTATCTGAGCCGTATTGAATTTCCCGGGGACCCTTTGTGCAGGCAACAAGTGCCAGCCCGATGATAAAACCTGTTAACAGGCGACGTGGCAAATTCATGAAGCCTCTCCTGGGCTGGATTTTGTTTTATCGCGTCTTATTTCCAGAACCAACGCTGTCACGACCAGCCCGAAACTCAGGAAAATGACAATGCCTCCGGTAGCCGGGTAGGAATGGGCTTTAAAATTGAGTAACTGTTTCGAGCCGAAAAGGGGTGGCTGGTAATTCATATCCGGGATCTTGATGATCGCATTGTCCATATCCAGGTTATGGCCATAGTCATATTCCCATTTATAGAAATCCACCAGTCCCACAATTGCCACCAGTGTAAATATCGTCAGCCAGGCCATGAGCGCCGTGCGTTTCCAGCACCACACCACAAAAAGACCTGACACGATTAATCCCAGTACCACCCAGGGCATAATATTCAGTTCGGGAATGGTGTCGGGATGAATGGGCTTCATCCCGATGTAGTGATTCAGGTTGTTGATCTGATTCAGATTGTTAGCCTCCACACCTTCAACCGTATTGATGCGGATGTACATGCCCAGACCTTCCGGATATTGCGGGGCGTCCAGTGTGATTTTCCATAAGGGCAGCAGATACACCAATCCCAACAGCAGCACGCCCGCCAACAGAATCCAGCGGCTTGCGGTCCAGGGGGTTGTTTTTGGGGAGGTCGTCAGATTCATGTTGCTCGCAATCCCGGTGAAATGGGAGGGGCTTGCCCGCCCCTCCCATTTTTCAACGATTTAGCGTCCGTTAAAGGTGATGGGTACATCCGAGTCTGCCGGTGAGACGCGAACATAACCCTGCATCTCCTGATGCAGCGCGGAACAGAAATCCGTGCAGTAGAATGGATACACATCCGGGCGTTGCGGTTGCCATTTCAGGGTGCGGGTCTCACCCGGCATCACCAGCAGTTCGGCGTTATTGGCGCCCTTCACCGCAAAGCCATGGGGTACATCCCAATCCTGCTCCAGATTGGTCAGATGCCAGTAAACCGTATCGCCTACCTTAACACCTTCAATATTATCCGGTGTGAAATGGCTGCGAATGGACGACAGGTAAATGTGTACCTCTTTGCCATTGCGCTCAACGCGGGCTTGTTTTTCCGACTTTATCGCGTGGGGATGATTATTCTTCTCCAACTCAAATATGCGCACCGACTTGTCCTTGATGAGACTGGCCGGGATGCCCTGCGCATAATGGGGTTCGCCATCCAGCGGAAAATCCAACAACAGCTTCATTTTATCGCCGCTGATGTCGATGAGCTGCCCTGCCTGGCACAGTTCCGGTCCCGTGGGTAAATAACGATCTTTAGTGATCTTATTCAGCGCTACCACATATTTTCCCCAGGGCTGCTTGCTGTCGCCGCCGGGAATCATCAGGTGTCCAATGGAATAGTAGGTAGGAATTCGATCCACCACTTCCCGTGTGGCCACATTCCATTTCACGATTTCAGATGTGATGAATGCCGAGGTATAAGCGAACCCTTTGTTGTCAAACTCCGTGTGCAGCGGACCCAAACCCGGATCCTGCACTTCACCGGCCAGTACCTCGTCATACTTCAACACCGGAATGCCATTGATGACCGTCTCGAAGGCTTTATTTTCAATGGCTTTCAGCATTTTTCTGAAACTGTGTACCGGCAGAACCGTAGCCAGCTTACCATTCCCAATGATGTATTCACCCGTGGGATCCACATCCACACCGTGGGGCGATTTGGGTGTGGGCAGGAAGTAGATCAAGCCCGGCACATCGGCCGGATTCAAGACCCGGACAGAGGTTTTTTCTTCCGAGTGGGCGATCCGGGTATCATGGTCCATGTAATTCCGGAAATATTTTGCCGGCATTTCCTTGGCTTTACCAGCTCGCACAGCTTCGGCCGCTTTAGCCCAGTTCACCGCGGCGATGAAATCCTTGTCATTGCGGGAGGCATTCACCTCCAGCAGTGTGGTGGCCTCTTCGGTATTGTAGGTGGTGAAGAAGGCCCAATCATGGGACGGTCCCTTGCCGGCGTGCGCCAGATCGTAGTTATACCCGGGCACCAATATCTGGAAATCAACGCTCATTTCTTCTGCTTCAGCGTCCAGCTTGATAAAACTCAGCGTACCCTTGAAATTCTCCTTGTAGGACGAAATGGGTACATCCGCTTCCGGGATAGGTATACTAAAGCGGGTGGAGGCAATGATGTATTCTGTGTTCTCGGTAACGAATGGCGACCCGTGATTCCCTGCAGAATTGGGGATTTCAAGAATTTCCACCGTTTCAAACAGGCTAAGGTCAAGACGCGCTACTCGCGGTGTGTTGTTGGCATTAATGAATATGTACCGCCCGTCCGGGACCCCGTCGGTCATGGACAATTCCGGATGGTGGGCGTCATCCCAGGGTACAAAACCATAGCTGGTATTGAGCATTGGCTTGGTTTCTTCCGAGAAACCCCAGCCATTTTCCGGATGTACCGAAAAAACCGGGATGGTGCGGAACTTGCGCCCCGACGGTAGCCCGTAAACGGTCATTTGCCCACTGAAGCCTCCAGACATGAAGGCGTAGAATTCATCATGCTCGCCCGGCGGCACATAGGTTTTCGCAGCAGCGTCATTGGTACCGACGCCCTCTTTTGTGGCCGGACACGCAACCATGAGCACGCTCAGTCCGACCAGACTCACGATGCTCATCCACACCTTTCGGTTTTTCAGGAACTTCATGTCAACTCCCTCCTCGATTCAGCAGCTCTCATGCGTTCCCCCGCCCCGCCTGATCGATCTGCGTGGTTATTTTTCTGCATCCGCCTGACGCAGATATTCCAATAGCGCCCGGGCTTGTTCTTCCGAGACATTCTGATTGGTCATGGGCGTCATGTATTGGGCTAGCATTTTGCGCGCTTCCGGATGCTTTTTCACCATCCCTTCCGGATCTAAAACCATATTCATGATGTAGGTTGGTGTGCGTTTTTCGGTAACCATGCGTAGCGGCGGACCCACATAACGCTCGTCCAGTTTGTGACAGGCCGAGCATTTGGTTTCGAATAATTCACCGCCTGTAGCAGCCAATTCTTCATCCACGCCCGGTCCGACCTGGACATCGCTGGTCATCGGTCCCACACCATTGGTCATCTGCCAATCTGTGAGGCCACCGGGATTGGCAGATTTTGCCGCTGCGGCTGGTTTTTCTTCTGATCCACCACCACAGCTAACGAGTAAAGCAAGCGCTACCGCACTTACAGTCGCTTTCAGGAACGTCGGTTTATTCATAGAATCTCCATTGTGTTTCAGATTTGGAATGTTCGGTCCATACAGGTTTGCCTCCCCTCACACCGTGGTTTCGTCGGGGAGCTGATTCAGTGTCTGACCTGGGATGAAATTCCCCAAATGTGTCTTCTCCATCAGATGTTTTAGCTGACTCCGCAAAGGCGCCCAGCTATGATGCAGCGGGCAGGGCGCTTCCGGATTACAACTGGGATGCCCAATCAGGCAATCGCTAAACACACCCAGGCCATCAATATTTTCCACCACATCCATCAGGCTGATTTTTTCCGGCAGTCGCGCCAGACGAAAACCACCTGCTTTCCCGCGCTGGGAAATGACAATATTGCTCTTGGTGAGACTTTGGAGAATTTTGGAAATAAACTCTTTGGGGATGTCCAGATGGGTGGCAATGCGCTCGGCAGACAAGGGTCCCTCGTGACGATACTCGGCCATAAAAAGGAGCGCCTGGAGAGCATATTCACACTTTTTAGAAAACAACACGGTCATAAATCGGACTCCTTTGTCTGGATTAAGAATAGTGAAACATTTGCAGGCTGTCAAGTAATTTCGGATAAAAAAGTCCTATTTTAATTTCGCTGTGGAGAGAATTGATTCTTAAATGTTGTTATCAAATGGTTTATGTTACTTAATAGTCGTGCAATTCAGGGTTCCGGAACGCTATGAAGAGCGAATGAACACCCGCTGGAACGCTAGCAGTCAAAATTTATTTTCGCGAGAAAAATTACGCGGCGAGGTAAAAAACTACTGAAGCAGTGGCCAGTAAAGCATGGTCACCAGCATGAGCAACGCCATGGAGACCACTCCCATGCGCCAGCCCGCCCGCAAGAATTGTTTCGACCGCACCATCCCGCTGGAATAAATGATCATGGTGGCCGGTGCCGCCGTGGCAGTGAAATAACCAAACGCGGATGAAATAGCGGTGATAAATCCCGCTGTCACCGGGTCACCCCCCAAATTGATATTGATTGGTCCCAAGATCGCCACCGTGGCAGCAGCGCTCAGCGTGTTTGCCATGGTGGTGGTGATGATCATGATAAATGCATCCCGCAGTGGCATTGAGGCAGCCATCATATCGCCGGTAAGTCCAATCAGATTATCTGCCACCCACAAGGCTGTTCCCGTGCGCCGCATCTGCACACCCAGCGAAATTGCCGCCGCAAAGAGCAGCACAACACCCCAGTTGGTATTCCGGTCGATATCCTCCCAACTTACCAGACCAAACGCCAGATAGAGTAACACACCCGCAATGGCGATAATGCCCAGCCCCAATTTCTGACTCAGGGTAATCCAGCCCAGAAAAGTCAGCAGGAAAAAGAAAATCGAGAGCTTCTGCTGGCCAGTCATAATCCCGCTGTGAGCCACTTTGACCTTTAATTTTCGTACCGCCGAATCCAGGTTTTTGTATTCGGGCTTGAAAACCCACCGTAACACCAATACCGCAAAAGGCAGTTCCACCAAAATGAGCGGATAGACATACTTCATCCAGGCCAGGTAATCAATTTCGGTGATATTCAAATCATGCCAATAGCCCAGGATAATAGCGTTCCGGGCACCACCGGAAGGCGTTCCCACTGAGCCAATGGTGGCGCCATAAGCGATGGAAAACAGCAACAGCGCCGAGAGGTTCACCGTCTGTTTCTTATCAGCAGCCGTGTAGCGGACCAGCGTCATCCCAACCGGCAGCAACATAGCCACCACGGTATGACTGCCGATGAATGACGACAAAATCGCGGAAATCACCAACAGACCGACCATGATTCGGGATGTTTTGTTGCCGGTAATGCGGATAATTCCCAGTGCCAGCCGGGCATCCAATCCCTGATGGATAATCGCCGCCGCCAGCATGAGCGAACCCATGATGAAAAACACCGCATCGCTCATGAACGTGCTGGCCACTTCCCCGGAATCGGCGATTCCCATCACCACCTGCATCACCGCGATGAACAGCGCAACACCCGCCAGCGGTAATGCTTCCGAAACTATCAAAATCAACACCATCACCGCGATGGAGAGCGTACGCCAACCGGCCTCTGAAATGTCACCCGGTGTGGGAATCAGATTGAGGACCAGGCCCACCAGCAGCGCAATGAGCAGCCACCGATTTTTATCAATCCAGTAGAGAATGTTGCTGAGTAATCGGGAGTGTTGTGTGCGGGTTTTTATTTTAACCAAAGGTGGTCACCCATTCACTTTATGATCAAAATGGGACCTTTACTGGCCTCCAGGGTCTGTTGGGGTTTACTGCCCCTGAAAAACTTTTTCAGCGCTGACCCGGAGGAAGAGCCCATCACCAGAATTTTGTCCGTCCCCTGTTCATCAATGAAGGTTTTCACCGGATCGCCGGTGCGCTTTATCCCCTGGTGAGGAATACCCTTTTGCTCCAGATAATCCAACGCCCACTGATGGGCATTACTGTACCCGGTTCCAAAGCGCGTTGTTTTGGAAACCGTGAGAACTTCCACCTCCAACTTCAACGCTTCCGCCACCACCGCCGCCGTACGAATGGCCTGCCGGGTCCGTTTGGAATCATCCACACAAACCAGCAGCTTGTATGTGAGGTCGGCATTGAAATTATTTACCACAAATGTGGAAGAATTGATGTATTCAATCAGATCATGCGCCATTTTCCGCTGTGCGCTGGCACCGATAATGGTCACATCATAAGCATCTTCTTCCACCGCGTGACGCAACTCGCGAATGATATCGCCCTGACGCATAATCAACCTGAGTTTGTCACTGAATGTGGAGGGCAGCACCAACTCCCGATGCCGGGCTTTGTTTACCAGCTTGCTTTGCTGAAAGGGTATATCGGCGTCGTAATTTTCAATATACCCGGCCTCTCCGATGAACCGGTACGCCCATTCCAAGACCTCCACACCAGGCTGGGGAATGCCCCATTTTTCCATGGTCTCCCGGGTCATATTCATGCCATCGGCATAGAGCGATGCCACCGGCGGTTCCACATAAGCAATTGTAGCCTGTGCCTGAAAAGCATTGGCCAGTTGCATCCCAATGGTCAGCGTGGGCTGGGAGAATTGTTCACTGCTTACTGCGATGAGGAATTTCACGGGTGTAATATAGGAATAGAGTAAGAGAAAGAGGAAAGAGAAAGAAGAAAGAAAAATCGAGTACGAGAACGAGTACGAGCACGAAAAAGGGTCTCACCACAGGGAGCACTGAGACGGCACTGAGAACACTGAGAAATGCGCTGAATATAGCTAAAGTCCCCTGACCGTCTCCCTGAGTAGCTCGCAGAGCGTATCGAAGGGCGGTCAGGTGTTCGGAACCCTTAGTCTAAGTCCTGAAAAAACTAGCTGTTTCCCGCGATTCATTAACCACCGAGAGCGCCGAATTAGCACTGTGAACACTGTGAAATGCGCTGAATATTGCTAAAGCCCCCTGACCGTCTCCCTGAGTAGCTCGTAGAGCGTATCGAAGGGCGGTCAGGGGTTTGGAACCCTTCGTCTAAATCCTGAAAGAAAACCAGCCGTTTCTAGCAATTCATGATTCCCAGAGCCCACTGGAAAACCAAGCAGAGCTTAAAAATGATGTAGATAATTCCCCGGCTGCCTGACAAGCCAGCGGAAATGCCTTGATTTCATAGCTGGGACCGCTTCCCTTTTCTCCTTTTCTCCTTCCCACCTTTTCCCACCCCACCACCCGCAAAAGTTTTATATTTCTCCCCCATGCTACCAATTTGGAGAATCATTATGCGTACCCTGCTTGTCCGGCTGCCGCTGGTCATCTTTCTGGCTGCCTGCAGCTATGGCCGGTTCAATAACCAGTCACCCGCCGATAATATCACCTCAGATGAATTCGCTACCCGGCGACAACAGATTCTGGAAAAAATGTCCCTCGGAGACGTGGCACTTTTTCACAGCTCTCCTACTGTGAATCGCAACGACGATGTGGATTATCCCTACCGCCAGGAATCGGATTTTTACTACCTCACCGGCTGGGAAGAGCCGGAAGCCATTCTGATTCTCCAAAAACAAAAATCCGGTGAAACCAACACCGTTCTTTTTGTCAGACCCCGCAATCCTCACATGGAAATCTGGACCGGTTTCCGACAGGGTCCTGCAGGCGCCATGGCATTGGACGGGATAGATACAGCTTTTGCCATTGGCGACTTCCATGACATGCGCGGGAAATTCCTCTACGGCGCCGCCAAATTGATTCTTTCTGATGGGGGTGATAAGGTATTCCGGGCTGATTTGGATGAATGGCTGGCCAATGCGGGGAATTATGCCCCGGCGGTCATTCAACGGGCAAACACCATCACCGCGCCCATGCGACTTATTAAATCCGACACCGAGGTCACCCTGCTGCAGGAGGCGATTGACATCACCGGTACCTCACTGATAGATGCTTGGGCTAAGTTGAAAAATCTGGATTATGAATGGCAGTTGGCGGCAGAGGTGGAATACGGGTTTAAAAAGCAGGGCGCTCAGCGGCTGGGCTTTCCTTCAATCGTGGGTTCAGGGAAAAATTCCACGATCCTGCACTACGAAACCAACCGTGATCCGCTGGATAAATCCGGTTTGGTGGTGATGGATGTGGGCGCTGAATATCATTATTACACTGCCGATGTAACCCGCACCGTGCCGGTGGACGGGACGTTCTCGCCAGAGCAGAGAGCTATTTATGAATTGGTGCTGAAAGCCAACCGGGCAGCCATTGATGCGGTGAAGCCGGGTATAAACTGGCGGGAGCCCCACAACATCGCTGTGCGGGTGATTACGGAAGGGTTGGTTGAATTGGGTTTGCTGGAAGGCGAGGTGGACACACTGATTGCAAAGAACAAGTATCGCAAATTTTTCATGCACGGCACCAGTCACTGGCTGGGACTGGATGTGCACGATGTGGGCGGCCACCATCAGGCGGACGGCTCGCCCTGGGAATTACAGCCGGGAATGGTGTTGACGATTGAGCCGGGAATTTATATCCGCGACGGACTGGAAAGCGTGGATCCCAAATGGTACAACATCGGTGTGCGGATTGAGGATGATGTACTGGTTACGAAATCGGGGCATAAGGTATTGTCCGGCGATATTCCCAAAACGGTGAAGGCGATTGAGCAGGTGATGCGGTAAAAGTTGCATCCGTAGATACATAATGATACATTCGGGCCGTATTCAGGAAAAGGAGATACATTAATGTATACAACGAATTTAAAAAAATGGGGGAACAGTTTGGCGGTGAGAATTCCACAAGTGGTGGCGAAAGAATTAAATTTTACGCCTGACACCGAAGTGGAACTGGAAGTGGAAGATGGGGACCTGCGTGTCAAGCTCAAAAGTCACCGACCGAAGTACACGCTGGCGGAATTGGTGGCGGGTATCACCGAAGACAATGTCCACGAAGAAATTGATTTTGGTCCGCCGGTAGGTCGGGAGGTGTGGTAGCTAACACCTATGTCCCGGATCAGGGCGATCTGGTCTGGTTAAATTTTTCACCCCAGAGTGGACACGAACAAGCCGGGCACCGTCCCGCTCTGGTTTTATCCCCCAAGTCTTACAATAGATCTAGCCATCTACTGCTCTGTTGTCCCATCACAAGCCAGGTCAAGGGATACCCTTTCGAGGTTTTACTCCCCAAAAACACCTCCATTCAGGGGGTTGTCCTGGCCGATCAGGTTAAAAGCTTTGATTGGCACGACCGGAATGTCCGGTTTATCCAAAAAAGTCCCGAAGCGGCATTCGTCTCAACCCTGGTCAAAATCCAGACGCTGATTGATCTTCCGTAGCAATTTTTGTCCAAATAGCTATTAAAAATGATGTACTGGTGATAAAATCGGGTCACAGGATTTTGTCAGACGATGTTCCCAAGACGGTGAAGGCAATTAAGCAGGCGATTAAATAGAAACTAACTTACACTGTGCTTTAATCCAGGCGGGAGACTTGTGATTATCTTTAGTCAATCCTAAAAATTTTTTGAGTCCTTTTTCAATATACACACGCATCCAAAATGGCTAAAACTTCTGCCAGGATCTGACTATCCGCTGATCCGATATGCCTGACTTTGCGGGCTTTAATATCCAAAGATTTGATCTGCTCCACCATAATAAATCCCGTCAAATTGTCATTCTCAGGGACAGGCACATGGAATGGAAAGTGACGATTTGTATGGGTCACCGGACAGATCATAGCCATACCGGTCGCTTGATTAAATTCTTGTTTACTGATGACCAAAGCCGGTCTGCGCCCTCGTTGCTCGTGACCGGTTTGGGGGTCAAAGGTAGCCACCACAAAATCACCTTGTTTAGGAATGTAGCTTTTCATCCTACCAGACTTCTTTGCCTACCGGTTTTCCCCAGTCAATCTCTTCAGGTTCATAATCGGCTGGAATTTCTTTGATTAGATCTGCCAGCTTGTAGCGCTTGCGCACATTTTTCAGCGGCGAAATAACCAGTGTGCCCTCCTGGACAGTAACCTCCACATCGTCACCCATTTCGATCCGAGCTTCCGCCAACAAATGTTTGGGAATCCGTAAACCCTGGCTATTTCCCCATTTTTGAATTTTTGTATGCATGAATGAATTCTCCTTAATTGTTTATACCAAGTATATCCCAATCACCATTGGTATAAAAGCCGAATTAAGAAATTCGTAAATGAAAACGAGATGCCTTTGTTCATTGTTTTGCCTTCCCCAAATCCAATCTCCAGATCCGCTCACCACACCCCCGGCACCAGGCGGTAACGGGTTTTTTCTGCATATTCCGGATAGCCCGTCAACTCCGCCTGCAGCGTCTCATCTTCCAGTTTCGTCCGGATAATCACCACCAGATTTACCAGCACCATGGGCAGAATGGACCAGGTGGAATCCAGCCAGAATGACATGCCCACATAGGTGATGAATGCGCCGGTATAGCCCGGATGACGCACCCATTGATACGGTCCGCTGGAGACCACCGTCTGTCCCCGATCCGTCTGGATACGAACCATCCCGGAAAAATAGCGGTTCGTTACCAGTGCCCAGGTTCCTAATACATATCCAAGAATGATTCCCGCCAACGCCAGAGATTTTACCGGCAGACTGAACGCATGGACATCACCAAACACCCGCTCAAACCCCGCCGCAATGGGAATCAACCCACCGCCCAGTGCCATGGCTGGTGCCAGAATTCGGTCCCAGGACTTGGCATCGGGATGATTTAGCATTTGCGCTCGCTCGCTCAGCAAATCAGGCCACCGGCGCCATACCAGCCAGCGGCTCATGCCAAATCCCAGCACAGCTACAATGGCGTACGCCCATGCCTCCAACCAATCCCAATCGAAGGATATCAGTAATGGCGAGAATGGTATAAGCACGATGACCACGAATAATCCAACCCAATTTGTGGGGAACGAAAAACGATTTTGAACCATCACAGCCTCCGGGAAAAAATGAGCGCTTCAGGTTTGAGGAGATGTTAGCCAATTTCTGAAGATTTCACCGGCTAAAATTGAAACGAAAGCCCAACTTTCAGCTTTTCAAAGCCCTGAATCGTCTCCGTTTTGTCCCACTCCGTACGGTTATAATACTGATAATCTGACATCTCCTCAGTGATCGACTCGGACTGTGAGCGACGCCACTCCAGACGATAGATTAGCTCAGCGAAAAATCGCAGCCGGGGCTTCATTTGATGCCGGAGTTGTATCATTCCAACGGGTCCATGATATGTGGTTTGCGTTTCGTGATAGTAATCCCGGGTAGTTGTTAAAATGGCATTACCAAAGTAAGGAATGGAGGCTATTGTATGTGTTATGGTTGCGGAATTCCCACGTCCAACCCGGTAACCGGCACCTGCAACCAGGTGAACATGGTTGGTTTTAATGATTGGCACCAATCCGGCCAATTCCAGTGTCAGGTTCTGCTCATTCACATCCTGGTTCCTCGTCGATTCCGTAACCGGGTTAAGGCTATCCGGGTTGGATTCATACCATTCTTTACTGGTAAGGTCTGCCGTCGTCCTGTCATCCTGCCAGCCGGCTTTGAGGCGCAGGGAAAAACGGTCTGTAATGTGACGACTGTATGCCAAATCCCAGGTCCCAAGATTCACCTCAAGTTGGGATTTGTATTCCGGCTCATCAGCGGCCATGAGCAATGAACCGATTATCAAAAATGAACAGATTGGGCGTAACATGGTTCTCCTCCGGGTTTGCGTGAGAATATCGTGTGAACAACGCTCTTGTAAGATGTTGGTCTCCAATGCGAGACATTCCCCTTTTCTGGCTGAACAATATTGGACAGCGGCAAATTAACACTGAGTGCCGGTGAAGCCCAGTGTGAATTTGGAAAATACAGTGATTTAGCACGTCTGTGACCAACCCCGGAAAAACCATGTCCCCCAGTGGATGGGACATCGAATTCTATCGGCAAAATTCCGCCCAAATCCCTGTCCCAAATAGAATTTGACAAGGGAAACCCTTCCGTCTATATTGGCGCGCTTTGACATGAAGGTATTACTACACAATCTGCCACAAGGTAAGTCCAAGCAGATCTTTGACAGCCTGGCGCCATTGACA
>JAIPJQ010000026.1 GCA_021734065.1 Fidelibacterota bacterium
TGTAGCCTAATTGGTAAGGCAGCGGTCTTGAAAACCGCCGGGTTTACGCCCTTGGGGGTTCGAGTCCCTCCACCTCCGCAGATTACTCCGCTACTTTAATCTCTAAACTATAATATGACAAAACTTCACTTATAACATATCTGGAATTGATAATCTTGATTGCCAGAATTCGAACTTACCGCTGTAAATCCTGTGGGGATTTTCATATTCTATGAACGAGTGTGGAATCTAATGGGATGTGCTAGTATCAGTAGCCAATTCGCTCGGTTTGAAACGCCGGCTGAGATAGATAAAGGGCGTATCAATGACTGCCACGAATACTTTCAGTAAATAGGTGGTGATGATAATTTCGAATATCACATCCAGTGGCAGGATGAATTCAATGGTCCTGAACCAGGTAGGAAAAATCAGGAACGCGAAGATTGAAAAGGTAACCGAATCCAACAATTGGCTAACCAGTGTGGACAAGTTATTTCGTAGCCACAAGTGCTTTCCCTTAAAGAGGGTTTTCCAATAATGGAATGCCCAGACATCATGAAGTTGTGAAATGAAATAGGCAACCACACTCCCTAAAACGATGGATGGCGCGAAGGAAAAGATGGTTTGCAAGGCTGGTGCACCAACATCGCCTTCACTGGGCGTATAGAGTAAAATTAACTGGGACATAATCAGGTAAATGGATACAGCGGCAAACCCGATAATTACACCTTTTCGCGCAGCCGTTTTTCCATAGTATTCTGATAAAAGATCCGTGATAAGGAAAATGGCACCATAAACCACATTTCCACCGGTGGCTTCCAGCCCGAAAAGTTCAAAACGTTTGGTAACAAAAATATTGGCGAGGATGATGAAGGCGGCAATTAAGCCATAGAGCCAATTGCGTCCCATCCGGAATGCCACCAGGACAATGATGAGCCCAACGACTGTCTGTAGTATATAAAGAACCTCATTACTCAAATGTGGTCCCCCATTTGTCACGGATAACCGATTCCATTTGCGGAGGCAGTTTGGTGGTCTTTCCACCCGTACTGGCAAAAACATGAACGGTTTTTCCGGACACAATTTCCGACTCTTTATCCGCGCCCATACGAATGGAGTAAAAATATTCGAAGCGATTATGCAGGATATCGCGGATTTCGGTTACACAATGTAATTCTTGTCCTGCCTTGGCGCCGGCGGTATAGCTCACCGAGATCTTGATGATTGGCATGATCAACCCTTCCTCAGCCTCCAGCTGCTCGAAAGGCAATCCAATTTTTCGCATCAAATCACGTCTGGCCACCTCAAACCAATCCAGAAATTTGGCATAATGCATGATATCATTGGCGTCTGTATCCGCAGCATCTACAGTAAATGTTGTACGATATTTAATCATAATGTCTTATTCCTCCCAGACACCGATCTGGCTCAGTTTTTCGATTCGAGAATTCACAAGGTCAGATTCATCCAGTACTTTAAGCTTCTTGATTTCTTCCGTAAGGACCGCTTCCAAAGCTTTTGCTGCGGCGTCATATTCACGGTGGGCACCGCCCAGCGGTTCATGGATAATTTTATCCGCGATTTTCATGTCCAAAAGATCCTGAGCACTCAATTTCATGGCCTCGGCGGCTTTTTCTTTCTGGTTGGCGTCCCGGTATAAAATCGACGCGCAGCCTTCCGGCGTAATGACGGAATACCAAGTATTTTCCAGCATGAGCAACCGATCCCCAACACCGATTCCCAATGCACCTCCGGATGCGCCTTCGCCGATTACCACACAGATAATGGGAACGCGTAACTTACTCATAACCAGCAAATTACGGGCGATCGCTTCAGCTTGCCCACGCTCTTCCGCTTCCAGACCTGGATAGGCTCCCTGCGTGTCAATTAATGAAATCACCGGCAGGTGAAATTTCTCAGCCAATTGCATTGCCCGCATGGCTTTCCGGTACCCTTCCGGATTGGGCATTCCAAAATTGTGGTACAGTTTCTCTTTGGTAGAACGCCCCTTCTCCTGTCCTATAATGACGACGCGTTCATCCTTGATCATGGCCAGACCAGTGAGAATGGCATGGTCATCCCGGAAAAGCCGATCCCCGTGCAATTCCGTCCACTGGGTAGCGATTCGCTCAATGTAATCCTGGGAATGCGGTCGGTCCGGATGTCGCGCCAATTCCACCCGCTGCCAACGCGTCAGGTTTTTATTGGTCTTTTGAGCTAACTCCGTGAGTTTCTCTCTCAGCTTCTCAATCTCATGGGTCATATCCACTTCAGTCTGGGTGGACATGATCTCCATCTCACGGATTTTTTGCTCTAACTCAAAGATTGGTTTTTCAAAATCCAGAACGGCTTTAGCCATATTATTGTCCTGATATTGCTTTCAGTAAAATTTCAAGATCAAAAAGAAACGATTGATTATGAAGGTAGTAGTTTAAAAGTTTAATTCTCTCGTTTTCTTCCAACTGATTTGACTGACGAATATCCTCCAGCGAAACCAGCCCGGGTTTGACCAATTCATTATCCATTATCAAATCAATGGGAGCACCCACCAGACTCAGCTTCCCCTGCCAAACCTGGCGTAACATGGGAAGTCGTTCCTTCACTACCCCCCAGCGTTTCCCGGAATCCCATGAAATAGCCCCCATCTCACTGCTACTCCGGTGGAATTTCTTCCATTTAGCCTGCAAAGTCGTCACCGGCCACCAGGTCAGGGTGAGCAACGAACCGAGTGCCAAATCCCCCAGCCGCTTCATGAGGCGATTCCAGGGTCGAAAATAATCAAATCGCATGTCAACAAGCTGAATATCCCGGATATCCTCCACTGAGGATTTCCCAATGATAAAGGTTAAATTGCCTGGTACAAGCCTAAAATTCACACCCATTTTCCCCAACTGAGGAATGTAGCCGAATAATTGCTTTAGGTTAATTTGTTCAGAGGCAAAAATGACTTCCCGAATATCGTGGATGAGGATCAAATCCGGCAAATCACTTATGTCCCCAAGAACCTTGTTATCGACCTCGCCAGGGTCATTCTTTTCCAAAACAATTCCCACCGGCTGGTAGCCGTATTCCAGATGTGTGTTCAGGCGGGAATAGATATGCCGCGCATTCTCCAGATCACCCACAATGAGCGTTTTGCGAAAATCCAGCGGTGATGAACCATCCCTGCGGTTCCTGCGGCTGGCCAGAATCCGCCATGCCGGAACCCAGATCAGAATACCCAGAAATGCCAGGATTAATACCTGTCGTGAGAAGGCAAACTGCTTGAAAAAGAAGGTAAGCGTCACGTTGAACAGAAATCCAAGGCCCACCGCTACAATCGCACGGCTGATGGAATACCGATAGCGATTGTAGAGTCCCACAGATCGAAAGGAGAAAAGCCAGATGAGTAGGTAAACACTTGCAATGACCACATAAGCACCAAAGGCTTCCTGCTGGTAAAACCTAACAAATATGCTCAGCGCCATAATCGCTATAATTCCCCCTGCGTCCACAAAAAGCGGCCAGGCGTCCTGACCAAATCGCCCCACCACCGAACCCAGATATCTCACCATAATTCCCAGTCGTAACATCCAGTGCAAAGGACGCCACCGCAGACCGCGAAAGTGTTTATGGGCAAAAATGTCCATAGCGCGGTAGAAATTCCCCAGCGCATCCCAACCCGCATATTTACTGGATTCGCCTTTGTAATGTACGATGCTTGTGATGGGCGTATAGCGAACTTCCCAACCAGCTTTATGGAACCGGAATGCCCAATCCAAATCTTCCCCGTACATGAAAAAATCCTCGTCCAGCAATCCCACCGCGTCCACCGCTTCACGGCGCGTGAACATACAGCTCCCGCTAACCGCATCCACCGGCGTTTCCTCGTCCGGGTCCAGGTAGGTGAGATTGTACTGGCCAAAGAGTTTGGAGTTCGGAAAAAGCCTGGCCAAACCGGATAGCTTGGTGAATGATACCCAGGGTTTGGGGAATTTTCTACGACAGGCAAGCTGGAGACTACCATCTGCGTTGAGAATTTTACAGCCGCAGAGACCGACCGAAGGATGATTCTCCATGTACTCGATCAACTTTGCCGGCGTGTCTTCCTGAACCAGAGTATCGGGATTGAGCAGCCAGACATATCTCCCACGAGCTATTTTAAGTGCCTGATTATTTGCTTTTGCGAATCCCAGGTTTTTGTCATTGGGAATGACCTGCACATCCGGGAAGGTATTCTCCAGCATCTGCAGACTGCCATCCACAGAATTATTATCTACCACGATGATCTCGGCAGAAATTCCGGAAAGACTTTTATATAAGCTGTGTAATGCCTGTTGCAGGAAAGCTTTTACATTGTAATTGACAATTATAATGCTGAGTTGCATGAATGGCCGGTCAGGCTGGTGAATTACAATTTTCCGAAGAGGGCTTGTAACCGCAATTGCCAAACGCGGTAAATAGCCTCGTAGACAATTGCCCGCGACATCTTACTCTGCCCCACGGTACGATCTACGAAAATGATGGGGATTTCTTTTACCTTATCGGGTCGTTTACGCCAGGCTCGGAAATTCATCTCAACCTGAAAGGAATATCCGTTACTCCTGACTGTGTCCAGATTGAGCTCTTTTAGGAATTCCACTCGCCAGCACTTGAAGCCACCGGTACCGTCACGCACCGGCATGCCGGTGATCACACGGATATACACACTTGCAAAGTAGCTGAGCATGAGCCTGGATAGTGGCCAGTTAATGACACTGATCCCCTGGATGTATCGGGATCCGATGACCAGATCGTATTTCTCAATTTGCTTCAGAAAATTAAGTAATTCAGCCGGATCGTGAGAAAAATCACCATCCATCTGCACCACGGTCTCATAGCCGTGTTCAATGGCATATTTAAATCCGGCCACGTACGCTGTACCCAGTCCCAATTTCCCGGGTCGCTCCAGTAATTTAATCTCATCATGCTCCTGCTGAACCTGGCGCACCAGGTCGGCTGTGCCATCAGGAGAATTATCATCAATAATGAGAATATCCGTTTGCACGGGCAGCTTGAGGATGCGATCAATAACCTTAGGAACGTTTTCCTTCTCATTGTAAGTCGGAATGATTGTGAGATTACCCGGCATACATTTCCTCTCTTAGCAATTCCAATTCCGTACGTAGCGGCAAAATGGGATACTTCAATTTTTCAACGAGTTTATCGCAAATCAGGCCGCTTTTCATGGGTCGTAGCGCTTTCTGTCCCAATTCAGCAGTCGAAATGGGGTTTATCAATCCCGCATCCAACTCAAACACATCAGCGATTTTCAATGCAAAGGTGTAACGGCTCACCACCTCTCTGCTGCCAAAATGCCATGCGCCCAGTGCATGTTCACCAATCAGTAAATCCACCACTTCTGCCAGCCGTTTGGCATAGGTTGGATTATTAAACTGATCATCCACAATATTTACAGAATGTCCCTGGCGTAACTCCCCCACCAGCCAGGCTACGAAACTACTGGTCAACTTTTCACCATTTCCATACAGCACATTGGGGCGGACGATAATGGCAGGTTGTCCCGAATCCAGGAGCAATTTTTCGCCGTCCCACTTGGATTGGGCATAAACACCCTGCGGTGCGACAGGGTCAGTTTCACGGTACGGACCCGCACTCCCATCGAAGATGTAATCGGTGGAGATATGCACCAGGGGTACATCATCCGGGATGACCTCTAAGATATTCTGTACCGCATCACGATTCAGCAGATACGCTCTCTCCGAATCACTCTCGGCGCCATCCACGTTGGTGTAGGCTGCCGCATTGATTGCAGCAACACAGTCAGAATCCATTCCAATGTCGCTGAGTTGGCTGGCGTCGGTAATATCACACCGGGAATACTGCATCAATGTATCAATGGCAAACTGTTCCGCCGGTTCAATCCCAATTCCATGCACATCAAGCGTTTTGGCGAATTGTTTTACCAGATTCTGCCCCAGCAGTCCGTGCGCTCCAAGTATGATTATTTTCGACAATTGTGTGGGAATCTTTCCTAGAATATTTGGTTCAGCTTAGCGCCATGTTTGCAACTTTTATTATAGTTGCCCTGAGCAAAAAATGCCAACGCGAATACAACGGACTTAATCCTGTTCCGGGCGTGTGAAGTCGAAGGTCTTCAGCATCATTTCAATCTGACGAATATAGGGCAATTTTTCCCTGTCCGGTGCCCAGACAATCCCTGTAAGCAGGAAGATTTTATCCTGTTCCGGTGCGTAAAATGCATACGCGAGGAATGGTCCGCCCTTTATTTCCGTTTTGTGTTCCCAAAGCCCACGATATTCAACCGAACTATGGCTGTTCAGCCAGGTTTCTTTTAAGGAAAAATATCGATTGGTGATTCGCATTTCCGGGATGAGGTCGCCATAGACTTGATGTAACATCTCCCGGCCACCCTCCTCCAGATCAAATGATTCGGGTGCATCCATCCAGTGTACCACGACCCAGCGAAAAGGGAAATCCCTTCCTAACCATACAAACTGGCTGTCTGGCGCGTTCCTGATTTCGAGATAATCGTGCATCATGCGCAGATACCACCCGTACTGATTGTAATACGCATCCGCTACTTCGGCTTGCTCACCGATCCGATAGATAAACTGTGTCAACCGCTTCTGCGTCTGTTGGTCCATGCTGTCGAATAATTCCTGTTGATTCAGGCGAATGCGTGCCTGCAAATCGCCGTCAGATTTCCCAAGAATAATCATCAGTGTTTGACCGTCTGCATAGGCATTTCGGCGGCTGTAATAAGCCGTTGCTGAATTGCGAATTCCATTCAGGGTCGAATCTGGTAACATCGATTTTAATACAGGGGTCAACAGACTGCTCACTTCCAACTGACTGATCAAAATGAGATTCTTGTGGAGCCGGTACTTGTCAAATTCCTCCGGCTGCACCCATTTTAATTGGTAAAAAGTTTCTACCTGCGGCGTATAGATAATTTTTTCGAAGGTTTCCTCCAGATAAGGTTTTGCCACCTCCCAATTGGATTCGTCGGCCACAACGATGATTTCGTAGTCACTACCTTCTGCCGGTTGCTGACGCCTGTCGCTACATCCCACCATCATAAGGAGTACTAACAGGAAAACAGACAATCCTGTTTTGTTCATCTTATTTCCCCCTGATTTTGTTAGTGTTGCCAAGCTTCCTCCCACGTGAACCCTTCCGCGTACCGGGTTTATCGCGCTTTCCATTCGATTGCTCGGCATGCTCTAACAATTCAAAATCAGCCATTCGCTCTTCCACCGATACTGCAGCGACCCGAATCGTTACCGGGTCACCCAACTGGAACCGCTTCCGGGTACGCCGTCCTACCAACGCAAACTGATCTTCCAGGTATTCATACCAATCCTCATCCAGCGTACGAATATGCACCAGACCTTCCACGAATGTATCCGCCAGCTCAATGAACAACCCAAAGTGCATGACACCCGATATAATGCCTTTATGGGTCTCCCCGACCCGCTTGCTCAGGTACTGCAACTGTTTGATTTTAATATGCTCCCGCTCGGCTTCTACTGCCACCCTTTCCCGGGTAGAACAATGCTTGGCCACCTTCTCCAGGGCGGTGATTTGCGGGACATTTTTCAATCCGTCCGGAGTGGCGTAGCGTTTCAACAGACGATGTACCATCAAATCCGGATACCGGCGGATGGGTGATGTGAAATGGGTGTAATTTTGAAATGCCAGACCGAAATGACCACGATTCTGGGTCGTATAAATGGCCTTGGTCATGGAACGTAACGCCACCTTTTCAATAAAATGCCGATACGGACTCTCGCGAACCAGCTCTACAACCTTCTGGAAATCCATGGGGCGAACCGTGTGGCCAAGTTTGTATTGGATGCCTACCCGGTTAAGGATCTCCCGAAAGCGATTCAGATCTTCATCCTGGGGTGGATCGTGAACCCGAAATATAAATGGCGGTGGAACCTTGAGCATATTTTCAATGTGCGTAGCCACAGTTTGGTTAGCCAGCAGCATGAATTCCTCTACCAGACGGTGACTATCCAATCGTTCCGATGCCTTGATCTCCACCGGAAACCCCCGATCGTCCAGTTTGAATTTTGCCTCCGGCAGATCGATATCTACCGAACCCAGCGCTTTCCGCTGTTTATGGAGAATTCGCCACAACTGATTCATCAGTTGGAGTTGTTCCCCATATTCATCCTGGATTTCACCGGTTAAGACCTGGTGCACCTGCGTGTAGGTATATCGCTTCCGGGACTGAATAATTGCCGGCTCTATTCGATATTTTTTCACTTCTCCTCTGGCATCCAGATCCATCACGCAGGCCATGGATAGCCTGTCCGTGTCAGGTTTCAATGAGCACAGATCACCGGCCAACTCCTCCGGCAACATATGGATCGCCCGATCCACCAGATAGACACTGGTGCCCCGCTCACGCGCACCCCGGTCAATTGGGCTCCCCGGTGTCACATAATGAGAAACATCCGCGATAAAGACGCCTAACCGCCAGCCATTGGATAATTTTTCGATACTTACCGCATCATCGAAATCGGCCGCCGAAGCCGGATCAATTGTGAAACAATTCACATGACGCAAATCGGTTCGATGAGGAAGTTCGTCCCGGATGGATTTCTCAGAGAAGGATTTGGCCTCAGCGATGGCGGCTTTGGTCCATTTTACCGGCAGATTAAATGTGCGGATAATCGATACCGCATCCAGTCCCGGATCACCCGGTGTTCCCAGGACTTCTTTGACATGGCCCACCGGCTCCTGGTCCGGCGATTCCCATGAAACCATTTCCACCACCACCAGTTGCCCTTCCTGGGCATTGTGGGTCTGATCGTACGGTACGAGAAACCGGCGATGAAAAGCTTTGTCCTCCGGTGTCACCCAACAACCAAAGCGATCCATGGAATAAATACCCACAAATTCTGTCCGGTTTCGCCGAATGACCTCTACAATTCGACCTTCACGGTTTTCGCCTGATTTTCCGGTTAATATTTCCGCCCGAACCACATCCCCGTCCAAAGCCAGGTTCAGATTCCGGGCACCGATGAAAATGTCCTCACTGCGGGGTGTCTCAATAAATCCAAATCCCCTGCTGGTGACCGATAAAGTCCCAGTGATGGTTTCCTGCTTGGGTCGCAACCCGAACTGGTGACGGCCGGTTTTTTGGATGCGTCCTTCCTGGAATAGCTGCCCCAATACAGATTTGAATAAACCGTAATCCGGCTCTTTCAATTTCAGATGCTTAAAGAGTGTGCGCTGCTTATAAGCCCGGTTCGCGTTTTTTTTCAGGTAGTCCAGGATTTTTTTTCGGATTAATTCTCTATCCATCGTCGATCAATTCCTGTCAGTTGAATGTGTATAAGGGCATTGCGCCAGGGCAGCGCGGAATTCTTCCCCAAAGATAAAACCAGCGGGCCAATATTTGTAGAAACGCGAGCGCCAAATCCATATCCAATCATGCTTCGTGTGTTGTCAGGGGATGTAAGCCAGCCATAATCATTGAAGATAAACATCCTTGAATTTTTTCCTATATCAATTGCCAAATCGTTTTGGAGTGCAGTGGTTGTGGTACCTCGAAATTGGTCCTCAAAATACCCCCTCACAGAGCGACTCCCGCCAATCGGCCGGAGCAGGGATGGATCGGATTCAGCATTCCCCTGCTGGTAATGTGAAAATGCCAGTCGACCAGTGTAGTAAGATTGTTTCAGAAGCGGTAATCGCCCGATGGCTCGCACCGAGAGCTCCTTCACTGCATCTGCACCCTGAGCCAATTCCACTTTGTACAGGGAATTAATGGCAAAATAACCTGCTCCTTTTACATCTGGTGGTAGCAACTTGAATCCCAGGCCAAATGAATTTCGCAAAGCATCCTGCCAATTGTCATTCAGCGACTGACCGTTAAATGTGAGTGTATTGCGCAGGCGTTCATAAACTACTCTGATTCGCTGCCAGGAGCTGACCCGCCAGTCAACATCAAGGGTCAGTCGTTGCGTGATATAGTTGCCGTCCACCACTTCACGCCAGAAACCGATTGTCCCGTTCACTGGGTAATTCAGGATCCAGGGTTCAGTGTATGCCAGATGAAATTTCTCTGCGTCAGCGCGGGTTCGTTCCCAGTCCAGACGCAATTGGCGACCGCTTCCCATGACATTGGGAATATCCACATGAAAACTTCCAACCCACCGGATGGAATCCACCTCCGGGGCGCGCTCAGCACCCACCACACCGTCGAATTGCATGGTTGTGGCTTCCTCTGCCTTATACACGAGAATATTCCGGCTTGTGAGACTGTCCCTGAAGACACCCACCCGCTCCAGTGTCACCAGACCTAACTGATTGATACGAGCCTCTGCGGCTGTAATCACTTCCGGCGTGAAGATGGAATCCCTTCCGAAATAAAACTCCCGTTTCAAAATACGGGAATCAGTCTGCTGTAACTGCTGAAATTTTACATCGTCAATGCGCGCAGGTGATCCTTGCGTCACTTTGATCGTGAATTCTGGCGGGTGTAGCGTCGCATTCCAGCTCAGAATTTCCCATTTTGCATCTAAATAGCCAGCTTCAGCATAATCATTCACCAGACTATCCAGATAAGACTGCATCTTATCAGCAGAAATCATGTGTTCAAAATGGGTGGAATCCCCCTCCAAAATCTGGAGTTGCACCTGTCCACTAACAGCCCATGCCGGTATGGCGAAAAATGCTGTGAACAGCAAGCATCTGGTCAACATCCTAGAAATAAGCGCGCCCCTCCATACGGAAATATTGTTCCAGCCCGCGGACGCCCCGTTTCCGAACACTGAAATTGCTCTGCAGTTGGAATGCGTTGGAGAAACGGTAACTGGCATTGACCCGGTATTCCCAGTTCTCCCCCGGCTGGCGGCCATCGAACAATGAATAGGGCAAACTGTTTTGCTGAGATCGGACAGAGCCAAATTCCGCCGTCTGATCCAAGCGACCCCGCCGTAATATGTGCCATTGATGCGCCAGAGAAATTTTCCAGACCTGATCTTTTTGGGTAATCCCGGCCTGCTGCGCTTGTTGGAAATGAACGGATGACTGTAAATCCTGGTTATGCCCCACAGACCAGGGCAATTCCAGAATGAATCCATAACGCTGCCAATCCTCATTCTGAATTGGATTGTAAGTCAATGTGCGCACCTGGCTCTGGCTGGAAAATATGGTGGAGAATTTCCGCTCTTGCACCAACCAGTCCATCCCCAATTCCTGGCTAAATAATGAGTAAGATTCCCCCCCATAATAATGCAAATTGTTATCATTCCGGTTATAGCGAACGCGGTATTTCACTGATTCCCAGAGCGTAACGGGATTTACCTGAATCTCTGACAGACTGGAAAACCGATCTTGCAGAACCCAACTGGTATCGGTGCGGGCTTTGCGTTCCACATTGAGTGTGGTGTAGAGTTTAAAGGGCATTCCGGATAAAATTGTGGGCATTTTTTTGGGCATTTTATGGGAAAAACGGATCACACTGTGACTATTCAGGCTGCGGACCTGCTCTTCCCGGTCAGTATACGATCGCTGTTGAAGCCATCTTCCGCCGGGCGTGGGGATGTATCCGTACACAGGATCATAGCTGTAATTTCCGTACCCGGTATCTACCGGTATGTAATAATACTCGAATTGAGGAATCCGCTCCTCATTCATTTCAAAACTAGTCTGATAGCGTAATGTGGATTCCAGCAACTGCCCCTGCAGATCGGCATTGGAGAGGATAAATCCCTGGGAAACTGATGGATTGTCCCGGGAATGATACTGCTGACGGTAAGCCATACTGATTTCCCCATTCATCCATTGAAATCCGCGATGCGCCAGACGAATGCCATAATCATCTCGCGATTCCGTCCAGTTTTGTTGTTTTGTTGCTAAAAAATCCGGTGCTGCGACAGAATCCCGCGCCAGTTCATTCCGGCGCTGGAAAACCAGATCAACGCCGGATTCACCGGTGAACACATACCCAAGACTTACCCGGTTCAAGACATGATTATTATTCCTGAAAAATGTGGTGTCCTGCCAACCTGACTCTGACTCAATCCGCCCGTTCAGCCGCCATTGCCCCGGGTGC
Organism: Fidelibacterota bacterium; assembly: GCA_021734065.1. Taxonomy (GTDB): domain Bacteria; phylum Fidelibacterota; class UBA8477; order UBA8477; family UBA8477; genus UBA8477. Next base: position 12,059 of record JAIPJQ010000026.1, read on the forward strand.
CATTGCCCTTCCCAGGAATGGCGCTGCCAGCTTTGGGCTTTGTGAAATGCAATCCAGTCATCTTGCCAACGGATTTGATGTTTATCCGACTTTCCCAAGTAACCCTGTGTGTTTGTTCGGGTCCCAATTTCGCCTGCATTGCGACTGAATTCATCCAGCGAAATATTCATATCCACAAATTTCTGTTTTTGGAATCCCAGCGTCATGCGCTGATACTGATCCTGCTCCCTCGTGCGGGGCTGAATTTGCCAGGTGCGGTAGTATTCCTCATTGTAAATGGGCTCATAAACACGAAAATTCTCCGACAGATTTTCATTCAGAACTTCAATTTTCACCGATGTAACCTCTCCAATAGGAATATGAATGCTGGCACCGCCGCGCCATCCCGGTTGGCGGTCATTCTGTTCCTGAATCGCGTACGTATTCGGATTAAATCCCGACATGGCACCATCAAACCAGGATTTCAGGAATTTTCCGTTATAAACAATCCGGGAGTTAGCCATGGCATGCCGTTGTGGCGCCATATACGCCCGACGCGGTGTATAAGCGCCCCCGGAGGGAGCATATTGGTAATAAACGGCGCCTGTAGCATCCTGTACTTTTTCGTATTCACCACGCCCGGCTCCCAGAAAAGTAAAGGCTGCCGAATATTGGCCATTCCCAACACCCACATAGGTTAGAATACTGTCAACAGAGAGCAGGTAAGCACCAGCTGAATCTGACCGGATGGTGCTGACCCATATCGTTCCGGAAGCGTCAGGCAAGTTTCCCAACACCTCCCTGAGCGTATCTGCGCTGACAATTCCCAGTGGATTCCTGGCGTCGTCCTGAATCAGATTGCCTGAAAAGCGCCAGGACCATTTTTGGGTGGTATCGCCATACCCCACACTCATTTTCAGCAGTTGTTTGCCAAAACTGTAATCCGTCAAATAGGCATCAGCGGCGTATTCAAATTCCACAACAATCCGACTCTGACTTGAAATCATGTGGTGATTGGTAAAATTGATTTCGGCACCATTGTAATCGATGATGTAGTCTAGATTTTCCCCGCGGGACATGATCTCACCATCCAGCCAAACCTTCTCCGTACCAGCCAGAATCAGAATAAAATGCTCACCGTTTTGCCCCTTTAACACATAGGGCCCCTGCTTACCATCCTGTCCCTGAAAGGTTTGACGGTGATAGGTACCGTAGGAAAATCCACCACCCATATAACTGTGCCACTGCCCCTGTCGTCCGGTTATCCAAAGACCGTTCGTTTTCCGCTGGAAACCCGCCAATCCTCCATTCTCCATCTCCCCCAATTCAATATCTCCGATTTGACTGGACAAATTTTCGCTCTCCAGTTTAATGTACACCTTGTCCAGTTCACTGAGTGTTTGGGTATTTCCAAGTGGTTGCAGGGGTGAGTTTTGATCGGTTAATACACCGGAAACTTCCATTCCCGAACCCAGCGAACCACTTAACCGCAAATGCATGCCGGATTGCAGCGACAACCCCCGGCTGGACCCCAATTGCATGCCCCGGGTGATATAACCATGGGCAGCGAGATTCTGCTTATCCGGTTGTTGTGATTCCGCGCTGGGAGGAAGATGGATGCTGTCCGGATCTGAACTGTCGCTGTAAAATGGTAACTGGTAACGCCCCACCCGCGGAATGGTCAGAGCAGAATCAGTCCCGGGAAAAATGACGAGACTGTCAGAAAGAATCCTGCAGGGTTCTGATACGGTTTTTATGGATAAAGAATCTTGGCCGTGTGACCAGAGAACACCCAGGAACAGGAACAGAATCGCTTGGGAATGAAGTTTCACTTAGGAACTTGAATTGGCGTCAGAACCGAACGTCCTGTGGCTGGTGACCAAACACTCACCGAATTGGATTTGGCATCGGAGATAACCATACTGGCGCTGTCCGGAACCTGAAAATGCAGTAGAACTCCGGGCCGGGTGCCAATGGCAATCAGTTTGTTTTGTGAAAAATGACTGAAAATCATGGTGTCGCGGGTAAATCCCAAATATTCAGCAGCATCTGAAGGTTTTGGGAAACGGGTGAGTTTATTCCCAAACAGGTCATAGATGATAATATGCGTATCAGTAATGACAGCCATGGTACGGGGAAAGGTTACAATTCGTTCTGGTGGAGAACCCTGGTCCCACTGAAATGGAATCCTGGTTGCGCCGTTAGTTGGAACAATTTGACCCTTGTCATTGGTTGTTATAAACCAGAAATCGCCCCATGCACTCACTCCCCATGCTGCAATATTTCCGTAGATTTGGAGAGAGCTCAGTGGTATGGACTCTAATTCACTTAACCGTTTATCATAGGATGTAATGGCCTGTCTGTCAGGCTGATAACGGTAGATAGATAATCCCCTTTGAATAATGATATCATCGGATTTCACACGCAGTTGCGCTGCCGGTCGGTGTGTCGGTGATTCCCATTCTCCCAATGAATCCCAGATTGCGATTTTCGAAGCAGAGCGGGTGAAATAGTGGCCAGTTTCCAGGTGGATGATTTGTGAAAACCTCTGGATCTCCTGAGAAAATGCCGCCAGTGACAGAATGGATAGTATTAAAAATGTTTTCCCAGTGCGGCTCATGTCAGTATCACCCTAATTCTGATCTGATAAGGACGCCGGTGACAAGAACTGGTTCCCAAGTTCCTGATTTACCAAATTTGCCGCGAATTGTCGGATAGCGCACAGGTCATCACCAATAGAATATTCTACCGATTATCCTCATGAAAAACGATGGCTTCGAACCAGTATATTTTTGTGTCCGGATCTTGCCAGGCGGTTATGGGCAGACCGGCTTTCTCACAGGCATGCGCCAGAAATTCTTCCCGATCCCAGCCCCATTCCACCGGTACTTGCGGCAGTAATAATCCCCGGCTCCACTCTCTCTCCACGATGAGCCCGTGTCGTCCTACACCAATTAATGAAATATCCGGCACGGGTTCAGGTAGTGTGAGTACCGAAATTTCAATGGTCAGCGCAGATAGTTCCGTGGCTCTCACCGATGGAAATCTGGGGTCTCGTGTGGCCGCCGCAATAGCCGCCTCCTGAATTACCGCAGGCAGCGGATCGTCACTCTCAGTGAATCCAATGCAACCACGCAATTGCTCACCATGGGTTAAAGTAACAAATGCGCCGGTTTTGACCGTATTCAAGGCTGATAAAATTTCATCGTGCTGCCATTCGGGAATTTTACTGTCGGTCAGAAATGCGTTAAGCGTTTCGCGCGCCAGTCGAAGGAGTCGGGTTTGTTCTGTTGCGGTTAATTCCAGCTTCAATTCACAAAAATCCCGGCTGCCAGGTATCCCACCACCTGCGCCCTGTCGCCTGCGGTGTCACCGGAATTGCGACGATCCAGAATTTCAATCTCGCGCTTTCCCGGTAAATCGGCTGTCGCTTCCAGGATGGTCATGACAGGACCGTACCCACAGGCTTCAAACTCCCGGTTGCGTATGCCCTGCCAAAGTCGCTCTGTATCACCGGATTTGAGCGCTTCCGCAAATTTCTGGTCCAAAATATTTGCTGTATCATAGGAATGATAGTGAGACAGATCCGAACTGGCCACCAATAGCGTCCGTTTGTTCAAAACCGGTTTGATCACCTCCGCCAACTTTTGGGCCATACTTAGCGTTTGCTCTCCCATGACCAGGGGAACCAAGTGAAAATCTCGTCCCAGAAAATGCTGCAAAAATGGCAGTTGAACTTCCAGTGCATGTTCCTGGCCATGTCCCAATACGGTAGCTTCAACCCAAGTGGATTTGCTCAATGTTTCCACGATATGGGTATCGATTGGTATGTTTCCCAATGGTGTAGAATATCCCCTCCCGGGATAGACCGAAACTCCCTCAAATCCGTCAAAGTGCGAGGGTCCGATGAGAATGACGGTATCAAATTCATCCGGATTTAACAAATGATAGCCGTTATACGCAATTGGTCCTGAATAGACATATCCAGCATGGGGAGCGATTAAAGCCCGTAATTTTCCCGTATTTGTGAATGAAAGCGCATTGGCAGTCCATTGGTGGAACATGGCTTGAATATCATGTGGATCAGCCGGATAAAAACTCCCGGCGACCCGCGCCTGTCGAAATACTTGATTAGACTTCATATTGAGAATATACAAATGAATCGGCCGGAGTAAGAAAGATTCAGAAAATTTCAGGGCAAAAAGAGAATGGTCAAATTGTAAAAAATATGGCTATAGGCGGTGATGCCATATCCGCGCTTCAGATAAAGAATACCCAGGAGCACGCCCCCAACGAAGCGTTGAATAAACACGGGCCAGACGAAGGTCTCCATAAATAGATGAAATCCGGCAAATATCGCTGCCGCCCCCACCAATCCAAACCAACCAGATGAGTTCCGATTCCATCGGAATCCCCGGTGAAATATGAATGTCAGTGCCGCAATCAGGATTACCCGGAAAATCATCTCTTCATATAACCCGGCGCCCAATGCAAGATTGACCTGCACCAGCCAGGTATGGGACGCCGTCACACCCAAAACCAGTTGTGCCAGTTGCTGTAGAACGACATACAGTGCTATTCCCCAGAGGAAGCTTTCAACAAGCATCATGGGAAAGACGATGGAGTTCAGAGGTTGTCGCTCTTCGCGCCAGACACCTGAACCCATTGTGATGAGAAGGACGGCAACAAATATGATGGAGAAATAGTAGCCGGGCTGTGCACCAATCTGTTCCAGAATGAATCGCAGTAAAGCATCTGCGGCATTGCGAAGCTCATAGGGCTGATTGGAAAAAAGCCAGATCGTTCCCACTTCATACACGACCATCAGTGGTAATATCAGAAAAAGACTATAGTAGAAACTTCGCGATTCCCGGAGATAGGTGCGCCAGTCTGGAAGGTTCATTTTACAGGCAGGTCAGATTGAAAGGTCGTTAATCGTCCAGTTTCAGCACCGCCAGAAATGCTTCCTGGGGAATTTCTACCGTACCAATTTGCTTCATGCGCTTCTTCCCCTCCTTCTGCTTTTCCAGTAATTTTCGTTTCCGGGAAATATCACCACCATAACATTTGGCCGTTACATTTTTCCGCAAAGCCTTCACGGTTTCACGGCTAATGATTTTGGTACCGATGGCACCCTGAATAGGAACATCATAAAGCTGACGGGGAATTAGTTCTTTCAGTTTGGCACATAGACGTCGTCCCTGATCATAAGCCCTGTCCCGATGGACAATCATGGAGAGTGCATCCACTTTTTCCTGCTGGATGAGAATGTCCAGCCGCACCAGATCACCATCCCGAAATCCCGTCGGCTCGTAATCAAAGGAGGCATAGCCGCGGGAGGTGGATTTCAATTTGTCATAAAAGTCAAAAATGATCTCACTTAAAGGAATGTCGAAGTGTAATTGAACCTTGGTGGTATCCATGTAATGGGTTGTTTTATAGATGCCCCGCTTATCAATTACCAATTTCATCAGATTACCGATGTATTCTGCCGGGGTGATAATTTCTGCTGCCACATACGGCTCTTCTATTTTTTCAATGTCACCAACCGCCGGCAGATCACTGGGTTTATCCACCAGAATTTTCTCACCACTCTTCAAGGTGACCCGAAATTCCACATTGGGCTGGGTGGTAATGAGATTCAGGTTGAATTCGCGCTCCAGCCGCTCCTGGACGATCTCCATATGGAGTAACCCCAGATAGCCCACACGAAAGCCGAATCCCAGTGCCGTAGATGTCTCCGGTTCCCATTTTAAGGCCGCATCATTCAATTGCAGTTTTTCCAGCGAGAGCCTTAGGTCCTCATAATCTTCAGAGTCAATGGGAAAAATGCCGGAAAACACCATGGGCTTCACTTCACGGTAGCCGGGTAGCGGATTGGGAGAGGGGTTTTTCACGGTGGTGATGGTATCGCCTACCTTCACATCGCTGATATCTTTAATGCTGGCGATGATATAACCCACATCGCCTGCCTGGAGCGTTTTGGTGGGAATACGGGTCAACTGGAAATGACCGACTTCCGTTACCTCATACTCAGCATGATGCGCGAAGAACTTGATTTTATCGCCCCGGTGAATGGCGCCTTCCATGATCCGGACATAGGCAATTGCGCCGCGAAACGCATCATACGTACTGTCAAAAATCAAGGCACGCGGGGGTTTATCTGCATCGTAATCGGGTTCCGGCACATTAGCGACCACTGCTTCAAGGATTTCCTCTACACCCACACCTGATTTTGCACTGGTGAGGATAATATCATCTTCCTCCACACCCAGTAAATCCACCAGTTGGGCTTTTACATGCTCGGGTTGGGCGGCGGGCAGGTCGATTTTGTTGATAATCGGGATAATTTCCAAATCACCGTCCAAGGCCAACATGGTATTGCTCACGGTTTGAGCTTCAATTCCCTGAGCCGCGTCCACAAGCAGCAGGGCGCCTTCACAGGCTGCCAGACTCCGGGAGACCTCGTAGGTGAAATCCACATGGCCGGGTGTATCGATTAAATTAAGGGTATATTCCTGTCCGTCCTTCGCCTTGTATTTCATCTGAATGGGATGGGATTTAATGGTAATCCCCCGCTCCCGCTCCAGATCCATGGAATCCAGTACCTGGGCTTTCATGGCTTTACCTTCCACCGTATGTGTCATTTCCAGCAGCCGGTCTGCCAGCGTGGATTTTCCATGATCGATATGGGCGATAATACAGAAGTTGCGAATATTCTTGTTATGCATCGCCGCAAATATAACCGGAATCCACACGCTTCAAATGGGAATGCAATTTAGTAACGGGTATGCGGATATGCTGGTAAGCGGGTGACCGGGTATTCGGGTAGGCGAAAAGCCAAATCACATGCATGAAATCGCAACCAATTTCCAAACCCCAAATATCAATCACTGATACGATAAGGGATTAGAGGCTGGAGCCCTGTTTCCGTTTTGTTCTCTTAATCCCCCGGCAACGGGGTGAGCTGGTGGAGCCAGGCCGGGATCATAAACCCCGCTAACATTATTATTTCCGTAGCTCCGGATTTCAGACACTTTTACAGCTGAATCGAAATCTCAGCAAACCAATTCCTGGTGGCAGCCGGCCAATACACATCAATCCGATCTTCAGGTGAATTAAAATAGTTATACCCGAATGTCTCATACAGTTCATCCGTCAGATTATTCACCCAAAATGCTACAGACAGTGGATATCCATCTCCCAGCCGCAGGTTGAAATTGTAATGCATTCCAGCATTCAATACAGTGTACGCCGGAATGGTCGCATCTTCGCGATTCATGAAATCGATGTACTGTTTTCCTACAGTTCGGGAACTGAGCCACACACTGCCCCGTGAAAACTGCTCTTTCAATTTCAGATTCAGCATGGTGGCTGGCGCACCGGGGATTTTCTTCCCGCTGTAATCGGCAATACCACCCCAGCCGCCCCAGCCAAGGGAATCGCCCTGGAAGTCTTTGAAATAATTGTCGCTCAGCGTGGCATTCCCGGTAAAGGTTAATCGAAGGGGCAGCTTCACAGCCGCACTGAGTTCTATTCCCCTGTGGACCGTTCCTGTGGCATTGGCATGTAGAATCTGATCCGAACCTTCCCGGTAGCGATAATCCACCGGAATCAGCTCATTCTGAAAATTCATCCAATACAGGTTAGTCTGGAAAGAGACACCGGGATTGCTCCAATCAAAACCCAACTCATAGTCAATCACCTTCTCCGGTTTAACCAATGCGGTCGCGTATTCACTATCAGGCTGGGACTCTATCGCCGGTGGTGTATCCGGCTCATCGTGCTCAAAAATATCCCCGTCCGCAGGTTCGCGTTGATTCGTGGAGACACTGGCATAGCCACCGAAGCGATCAGAGATTTGAAAGTGAAAGCCTGCCTGCCAGTCAAAAAAGTCATATTTCAGCTTAAAATCATGGCTGCCGTCAAAGGCTCCCAATACTGCCTGATCCATCGTGTAGCGGTGCCCGTGCAGGCGCAGGTTAAATTGTGCGTTCAAACGCTCGGTAAAGTCATAAACACCCTGTTGAAAAATTGAATAGCTCTTTTTCCAGGTATTATCATCATAATAAACATGATCCGCCACTGAGGTAATGCCCGGTGAAAGCCCCTCGTGAACCTGGCCATAATGCCGGGAGCCATAATCCCTGTAATTAAAACCAGTGGCTGAGGTTAAAACACCAATTTTGAGCGTGTACTGACTAATCACGCCGGCATATTCATTGTCCAGCCATTTCCGGCGAATAATCTCTGCTGAATTCACTGTACCGGTGTCTGTGACAGTCAACAAATTATACAAACGCAAAAAATCGTACAAATCGTCCGGGTCATCTTCACCCTTATACTGTTCGTAATAGCCATTGCCATTCACATAATACAGCGTGGTGCCCCAGAATCCCGGTCCTGCTTTTTGCAGATGTTTCAATGAGACAATCCACTGCTTGAAGACATCCTTATTGGCCGAATCAAAACCGCCGTTGTAGACGGGATCAGCATAGTAATTATATCGCCGATCATCTCTGTCCTGTAAATCATACCCGTACGCCGGTGCAATCCCATCCCAGGCGAATGCTGTAATTTGATCACCCATGAATACCTCAAAGCGCGTCGTGCTGCCGGGGCGATTCTGTTCCAATGCCGCGTGCCATGACAATTGCTCCGTTCCCGAACCATCACGATATCCACCGGAATTCAGACCACTCACCCGTGCGTACAAATTGGTGGGAGTATTAAAAATGCTCAGCTTGTCATGCAAACTGATGGAATACTTCCGGCTGGGATTTGATAATGACGTCCCGGATTGAATGAAATCGCCGTAACCCGATTTGATGGTAATACCTTCAGTGAGATCATTGAATTGGGTCACCAGGTTAATGGACCCGCCGAAGTTCGCAGCGCCATAAAGGGCATTTCCCACACCGCGCTGAATCTGTATACCATTTGATGATGCCAAAACATCCCCATGGTCCACCCAGTAAACCGAATGGGCTTCCGGATCATTGAGAGGAATGCCGTTGAGCATCACGCCGATTCGATCTTGTTTGAACCCCCGGATTGTGACATAGGAATATCCCACACCATTCCCGGCATCAGAATAGGCGTACACTCCCGGCTGTTCATTCAACACCATGGGCACATCCTGATGACTGTAACTGTCTGCAATGTCGCTGTGGGAAACTTCGCTGAACGCAACCGGTGACTGACCGGCAACCGCACGATTCGCTGTTACCAGAACTTCCTCGCCGCTCAAGACCTTGGGCATTAGCCGTATGTCGTTTCGGCCAGACATTACAATGTGTGTTGTGTGTGGATTAAAAGCGATGTGCGTGATTTTGAGTGTCACCGGAAACGCGGTTACGGTGAGTTTGTAATAGCCATTCTCGCGACTCATGGTCCCCACATCCGTATCCTCGACCACAATATTCGCACCCGGAACCGGTTCACGGCTGTACGCTGAGACAATTCTGCCCTCAATGACATGCTGTCCCTGTACTGGAATGGCCAAAAACAATAAAGCCATTACAGAAATCGCTACACGCATGTTTTGGGTCAGTAAACGAGAAAAAAGATTGAAATGCATGGTTCTTACTCCCTTGGTTGGGCGTAAGGCACCTGGAAACAAAAAATGCCTCCCAAAATAACCTGGAGGCATCCATTGTTTGAAGATGTTCCCTACGCTGGTATTACCCAGATCAGGTTTTCGGGTCTACTCTCAGCCCGTTGTACGCTTGGTCAGCATAACTCAGAGCACCCCTTATGTCGCCTGAAGCATACAAAAACAACTTCCGCAATTCAAGATGATAATGGTTTTTAGTATCGCTATTATTGAATAAGTAATGAATTGGGAGAGCTACTTGATTCAGGGATTCCCCAGGGAGTATTTCTCTTCCCTGACCTTTGTCATCAAGGGTTTCCGTCCAAAATAGCGCACCGTCTCTTCCTGATACTGACTGTATTTTTCCTTAAATATCCTTCCCAAATGCGCCTCCTCAATCAGAACCAACCGATGGGCAACAGGTGCGTACAAAATGACCGCAATCAGCGTGTAATCGGTAAACCACACAAATGTGATACCCAGCAGGATCATGCCGTATCCCACCACCTGTGGATTCCGGCTCCAGCGATACGGTCCCTCTTTTTTCAACACTGTTACCTGTCGGCCAAGGATCCGGTCTATCGTTCCAAATGTTTTACAGGCGCTAGAGAGGATGAATCCACCGGAAATCATCAAAATAAAGCCCACAATCCAAGCCCAATATGCCGGTGATAAGGGCGGCCAGCTCAAGGGCCAATCCGGACTTTTAAAGGAGAGCAGGACAAACAGTAAGTGGACGGCAAAGATCAACAATTGTAATCCTGCCGTAAAATCCCTCAGCACACCGTAATTGGCATAATCCCGCTCAATGCGGTGCAGGATCAGATTTGATCCATATAAATAGGCGAATCCTAAACCAAAATAAACGATGCTGAACACGTGCAACAGCTCCGGTGAATTTCATTTTGGTTGGAATATAGGTGCGAATAACAGCAAATCTACAGGTTACACGAAAGCTGGTATTTTTAATTTGTCTTTTGATTCTGGATTGTTAATCCTGGAAAGTTGATCCGTACACGAACCGGTTCTAAAACCCTCCGCCTTTAACCCAATAATATGTCCGTTTTCAATCACCCCGGACTTTACAGCCTGTGCGAAAATGGCCAGAAGAACTCTTCATAAAAAGAAATCGCCTCGCGTGATGTTCTCTTTGAAATCCTGGTAAGTAAACATTGGTTCTACCACGTGGCGCAGAAAGACAAATTTTTACTTTTATTTCGATTTTCACACAGGCGCTTCAGACGGGGGCTATCATTCGATCACTCTTTCGGCGTTCTTTATTGACAGCCTGATTTCACCTACCCATTCCCATATTCGATGTCTTTCCTCTTTCTTCTTCTTAATACCCTCCCACCTGCATAATCTTCCCTTTAAAGGTTCGTGGATTGATTTTATCCAGAAACTCAATGGCAGAAACAGTCACCGTAATCGCAGAAAAATCCTCCTCCACGATTCCCTGGATCAAATACGGCCGTACCTTGCTGAGCATGTGACAAAACCGACGATAAGTCTCCGGGAAAAAAGTGGTCTCGTAAATGGCCGTAGTGTCTTCAAAACTGATAAACTCCATGGGTTCATCTGATTTGGTGTGCACCACCTTGCCCGTAATCATCCAGCCCACCAACAACACCTCTTCCCCCACATGTTTATGCAATTCAGAAGCTCTGATCACCGGCAAATGCCGCAACAGCGCTTTGTAAAGGGTGAGCGGATGCCGCGAGACCAGAAATCCCAGCACCTCGATCTCATGCTTCAAAATCGTCCGGTTGTTATACTCGGGAGTGGCTGGCAGATAAAAGTTATTATTCTCATACAGGGTCAGCTCTTTCTTCTGCTGTAATGCCCGGGAATGGCGTTTTTGATGTAATTCCCACATGAGTTGTGGCCGGGTTTTTCCTCCGGCAATGCTGTCAAAACAACCGGCTTTGATGAGGATGCGAATGTCCGCCACATCCAGGTCACTTCGTTGCAGGAAATTCTCAAATGAATCAAATACCCCACCGGATTCCCGCTCGGCGATAATGGATTCCAACGCTTCCCGCTGAATGCCCTTGAGCTGCATAAGCCCCACCCGTAAGACATTATTCATTCCCGTGTAACGAATTTCTGAGGCGTTGATATCAGGCAGCAGGATATTCAAACCCATGCGCCGCGCTTCCGAGATATAGCCAAAAGGTGAATAATAACCGCCCATATTGGAAATGACCGATGCCATGAATTCCGCCGGATAATGCGCCCGGATATACGCTGACTTGAACGAAACCAACGCGTAGGATGCTGAATGGGGTTTGCAGAAGGAATAGCCGGCGAAAGACATGATCATTTCCCAGATAATTTCGCTGACACCATCCACCACGCCATTTTTTCGCGCACCACGGTAAAATTGTTGCTGGAAATCTCGCAGCTTGGCCTGTTTGTGTTTCTTGGACATCACCTTCCGCAACTGATCACCTTCATCGGCCGTAAAGTTGGCCAACGCCATGGCCACTTTCGTCACATCCTCCTGATAGACCATGATGCCGTAAGTTTCCTGCAAAGTTTCCTGTAATAACGGATGCAGTGGATCATACGTCCCGCCATGCAGACGCCGGACAAACTCCCGAATCCACTTGTTGGCTGCCGGCCGGATGATGCTGGAGGCAATGACCAAATGCTCATATTCCCCGCTCTGCATTTTTTGAAGCAACTGGCGGGTGGCCGGCGATTCCACATAGAAGCACCCCATGGTTTTCCCGCTGCGGATGAGTTCCCGGGTACGCACGTCTTCCAGCGGATTCAAGCGCCAGTAGGGAATCTCCACGCCATAGTGTGCTTCAATAGCCTGTAACGCATCACGAATCACCGCCAGCGAGCGATTCCCCAGCAGGTCAATTTTCACCAGACCGAAATCTTCCGCCTGATCTTTCTCCCACTGGATGATTTTCACACCCTTTGGGGCGGTTTGTACCGGAACATAATTCGCCACGGGTCCGGGTGTGAGTACCACACCACCGGGATGGACACTCATGTGGCGCGGAAAACCGCTGAGGTAAAATCCATATTTGATGATCTCCGGCCAGGGATCGCGCAAATCCAGGTCTTTCAGCAACGGATTCCGGGCCAATTCATCATAGGGATTGCTCAGGTACCACAATCCGCCTAATCGCTTGGTTACCAGCGTGATTTCCGCTTCAGTTAATCCATAAACTTTGGCAATCTCGTGAATGGCAGCCCGGGCTTTGAAGGTCACATGATTGGAAATCATGGCTGAATGGGTGTCGCCATATTTCTCAAACACATACGCCAGCACATCATCCCGCTGGTCCCAGGGAAAATCCACATCAATATCCGGCGGGTCTTTGCGTCCCGGCGTGAGGAACCGCTCGAAAAACAGATTGTGCTGCATGGGATCCACATGGGTGATTTCCAATGCATATGAAACAATACTGGCCGCCGCGCTCCCCCGTCCGCAGGTGATGGGACATTCCTTCACAATATCCTGCACAATGAGAAAGTATTTGGCAAAATGCTTCTCCCGAATGACCCGTAATTCATGATCCATCCGCTTATGAATGGCTGGTGTCATTTTTCCGTACCGTTTTTTAATGCCCGTCAGAACCTGTTGATAGAGGAACTGGTAGTCCTGACTCGCCTCACTTTCGGGGAAGATGAAATCGTGCAGTACAGGACGCCACACACATTTATCAGCCACCTCCACTGTGCGTTCAATGGCCTCCGGTGCGTAGGGAAAACGCTGCAGGATACGCTCCGTGGTATGAATGGCGTACTCCCGGGGTAAAATCTCCTCCTGTGGTAAACGGGAAAGCTTGGTATTCAGATCAATGGCCCGCATGATTTTGTGGAGATGATGCCCTTTTCCAGAACCATAGTAAACCGGCAGATTGACCACCGCCGGGATATGATTTTCCTGTGTCCATTTGTAGAGACCGTAAGCATCCAGCTCCAGAGAGGCATAAGTGTCCGCTGCGCGAAATGCCTCCAGAAGGCCCTGATGTGGCGAAAGCAGTACCAACCCCTCCAGACGCCCTCGCAATGCGGTTCTCAAGTCAAATGCGGCCGAATCAGCGTGCTTCTGCGTGATGAGTTGCGTCAGGTTGCTGTAACCGGTGGCATTTTTCACCAGCAATACCGCCTTCCGCCCGTGTTTATCAAACAGCGTGGCGCCGGCAATCATCTCCATGCCCCGCTCCTCCGCCATTTGATTCAGCAGAATCAGTCCGTAAATGCCATCCGTATCCGCCAGCGCAAAACGCTGATGACCGGCTTTCAGTAACAACTCGGGTAAATATTGATGCGACAGGGTTCCCCGGAGCATGGAGTAGTGGGAATGGCATTCCAGCGGGACGTAATTCACTGTGCGCTCCTCTCCACGAGACGGTAGCGAAATGCAGAATTTTCAGAATGATTCTGGGAAAATGTCATGGATGATTACGGCCTCATCACCCATCAGCCGCTACGAAGCTAAAAAATGGTGATGGTGTAAGTCAAGGTGGATTGGGATGATCGGATTAGCGGATTGGCGGATTAGCGGATTGGCGGATTGACTTCACTTCGTTCGTCTTACTCCGCTTCGCTCCGTTTGACGGATTCGGAAATCCCAAATCACAAACATCAAAAATCAAACAAATTCCAAATCGCAAATTTTAATGATTCAAACGGAAATTCAGTCCCTGGAAAATCCGGAGGACTTCGGACACCGATTCCGGAAATTACCGGACAGCATTCCGTTTTTTACCGGACAGTGATTCCGGAGAATATCGGACACTTTCGGGGTATAGGCCGGAATAATATTTAGAACCCCCTATAATTGTGCCATCTGGCAATGTCCTGATGTACTTTCTATTCAGAGATAGAAAGTGGTCAAGCATTAAGGGGGTCATCATGATTAATAACTCTTCAGTTGGCAAATGGGATCGACTGTCTACCAAACAACCCGA
>JAIPJQ010000027.1 GCA_021734065.1 Fidelibacterota bacterium
CCTTCGACGGGCACAGGAAGACGCGTAGCGCCATATTACTCGATTTGACCAGCTTGAAAATACTCAACCATTGCCTGAGCCCCACGCGTCCTTCGACGGGCTCAGGAAGACGCGTGGCGTCATATTACTCGATTTGACCGGCTTGAAAATACTCAACTATTGCCTGAACTCTACGCGTGCTTCGACGGGCACAGGAAGACGCGTGGCGCCACGCAGTAATCATTCTGTCGGTTGTTGGTATTGACTGTGAAGGATTGTGATGAAGCTGGCTTCAGTTGTGTGACAATTCACGCAGTTGATCCCGGATGACGGCAGCCAGTTCGTAATCTTCATCGCGAATGGCATTGGCCAGTTTTTCTTCCAGATCGTAGCGTTTCTTTGCCACGCTGGTCAATTTATCCATGCGGGACAGTAACTCCCGGTCCGATTCCTCCGAGTGATCCGCCCCTTTCGGCTCAATCGTCACGCCGGCTTCGGTCATGATCCAATCTTCCACAAAAATGGGCGTCTTTGTCCGAATGGCAATGGCGATGGCATCGCTGGGCCGGGCATCAATTTCTTCCAGCCCCTGCGGGCGGCGCACCAGCAGGTTGGCGTAAAATGTCCCATCCCGCAGGTCTGAGATCACCACCGACTCCAGCCCCAAGGTCAATGTGTCAATCACATTGCTGAGCAGGTCATGGGTCATTGGACGCGGCAAATCGATATTTTCCATGGCCAAAGCAATAGCCTGCGCTTCGAATTGCCCCACCATCACCGGGAGCTGGCGGGTGGCATTCTCTCCCTCCTGCAACAGCAGGGTGTACCCGTTACTGGGCGCGTAAAAAATGATACTCTTGATGAATACTTCCAGCATTGTCTCACCGGTTAGAAATTATTGGATTGAGCCCGCTGTGTCAACACTCCATACGGGGATCCCGGATTAAACCGCCGCTAAATAAGCTTTCAACTCGTCAATCGCCACCACCGGCGTGGGATCTTCCCGATTCAATAATGCCAGATAATAACTGATAAAATCACCCAGTTGCACCAGGGATAAAATCCGGCTGATGACATTGACGCCGTGGGACTGGAGATAATAAATACCCCCGCTCAGTCGTGAGATCATACGCCCGGTCTTATCCATTCGCAGGGTGACCCGCTCATCGTCATCTTCATCCTGAAGGTGAATGACCACAATCCGGCTGAGTAATTCAGGCATTTGGCGCCAACCCACAATTTCGTTGTGGTTCATTTCCGGATAGACATTATGGTACGCCAGCATTTTGGCATTCTCACTGATTTGCCCCTTCCAGCGAATACCCACCGGCGCCAGGATTCCCGGTCCGGTATAGATGATGGGCAGGTTATTTTCCAGTGCCCGCGCCAGTTCGAACGCCCGGCCACCTACATTTTCCGGCAGCAACGGGTGGAGGTTGAATTCCGCCTCCTCCACGATATCTCCAATCCATTCATCCATGGGTAAATTCATTAAACCCAATTTCCAGTACGCCGTCAGTTGTGCCAGAAACAGGTACCCAAAAGCCGCCCTGGGAGGCAGACCACCGGGAACTTGAATCACATCCGCGCCAGCTTTTTTCGCTGCTTCAGCCAATTTTCCACCGCTGGTAATGGCCAGAAATGGCGCATGGTTTTTCACCGCCTGATTCAGTGCGGACAAAGTTTCTTCAGTATTTCCTGAATAGGAGACGGCCACCACCAATGTGTGTTCATCCACCCAGACCGGTACGCGATAATTCCTGAAAATGAAAAAGGGCACCTTACCATAATCATGGGACAACCCCACACTCATCTCGCCACCAATAGCTGAGCCACCCATTCCCAGAACCACGACCTGACGAATTTCGTCCACCTTCACATGGTATTCATGAGACCCGGCCAGGTCATAGGCTGTTTGTAATTGCCGGGGAAACTGGGTTAAATGCGCCAGCATATTTTGGGTATCCAGGGTTGAAACAAGGTGTTGCAGGTGATTGACCATTCAAAAGCTCCTCACGATTTTCGATGAAGAATAAAGTTCAATAATGCTTCCAGGGGCTCGGTTTGCCGGAAACCGCCCCGGCTGATTTGCTCGTTTGCGCTGTCTATCCACGTTTTGATTCGCAATTCAGCACGCTCCAGTGTTCCTGTGGAATGCATCCAATTTCGTACCAATACCAGCCGCTCGGCGTCGCCAAAATCAGGATTGGATTTGGCTGCTTCCCATTCAGATAACGCCGCCGGCGAGAGATGTTTCCAAAGATCCAGCCAAAGCCAGGTTTTCTTTTCGTGAATCACATCGCTGCCCAGACTTTTTCCCATGGCAGCACTGGAGGAAGTCACCTCTAAAAGGTCATCTTGCATCTGAAAAGCCCGGCCTGTGAGCAGCGCGATTTCACCCAGACGCTGAGCCTGCTCTTCCGTTCCCCCACCAACCAAACCGCCCAGATAGGCCGACAGCTGGAGGAGCGCACCGGTCTTTGCGTCAATCATGCGGTCGTAATCTTTCATCTCCACCGATTCTTCATGCTCAAATTGCATATCCCAGGCTTGTCCCTCGCAGACAGCCATGGCCAGCCGGTTAAATGCGGAGAGAACGGACCGCAGCAATGGCGCCGGAACATCAACCAATTGCTCATAAGCGTATATCAGCAGGGCATCACCGCTCAGCAAAGCCCGGTTGGTGTCAAAGGCGTGATGAACAGCTGCGCGACCACGGCGCATGTCGTCATTGTCCATGATGTCATCGTGCACCAATGAAAACAGATGAAACACTTCCACTGCGGCCGCCACATTCAGCACCTCATGCCAGTCACCCCCCACAGCTTCGGCGGAAGCAAAGACAAACGCCGGACGCAGGCGCTTGCCCTTACCGGCTAAAGCATAGCGAATGGGTTCGTATAAATAGACGGGTTGATCGGGAAATGGGGCTTGCTGAAGCTTCGCTTCAAGTGCCTGTCGCCATTCTTCCAAGCGCTTTTCCAAAAAATCCGTTACCAGATCGGACACCCCTTTTTGATCAGAACCGGCTCTCGGTTCCTGTTGACTTAATGATCATCTTCCAGGGAAATTTCACCGAATTCTCGGAGTTTCTGAATGACCATATTCTGAATTTCTTCCATGCGCTCCCGCGTTTTGGCTTCGAAACGGCAGACGATAACGGGCTGGGTATTGGAAGCACGCACCAAACCCCACCCATCACCAAAGCGAATGCGGACACCATCCACATCCACACAATCATAATTGGCCATGAAATACTCATGGGCTTTTTCGGCAATGGTGAATTTTTCCTCATCCGACGGACAGGCTAACCGCATTTCAGGCGTGGAAACATATTTGGGCAGGCTGCCAATCATCTCTGACAGCGTCTCTTCCTTGCGACTGATGAGTTCCAGCATGCGGGCACCATTATAAATGGCATCATCAAATCCATAGTACTTATCAGCGAAAAACAGGTGGCCGCTCATCTCGCCGCCAAAGGGGGATTTCAGCTCCCGCATCTTATCTTTAATCAGTGAATGACCGGTTTTGTACATCACCGGCGTACCGCCAAATTCCACAATTTTCTCTTCCAAAGCCTGGGAGCACTTCACATCAAACACGATATGGTCCGCTTTGGATTGAATCACATCCCGGGCGAAGACAATCATCTGATAATCCGCCCAGACTACCTCGCCGGTCTCATCAATAATGCCCAACCGGTCCGCGTCGCCGTCAAAGGCGATTCCCAGGTCGTACCCCCCGCGTTTGATCTCCGCCTGTAAATCCGCAAGGTTTTTCAGAACGGTGGGATCGGGATGGTGATTGGGGAAAGTGCCATCCACATCGCAATAGAGTTCGGTGACTTCGCAACCCAATTTTCGGTAAATCTCCACCGCACACAGTGCCGCGGCGGCATTACCACAATCCACGGCAATCCGCATGGGACGCGCCAACTGGATTTTATCCAAAATATTTTCGATGTAGTCCGGCATCAGGTCATATTCACTGGATTCGCCCTGACCGGATTCAAACTCGTCATTCTCAATCAACTCCCGCATGGCTTGAATGTCCACACCGAAAAACGCGCGCTTTTCAAACGTGAGCTTGAACCCGTTGAATTCGGGTGGATTGTGGCTGCCGGTAATCTGACAGGCGCCATCCACATCGGGCAAATGGTAAACACTGAAATAATTGGCGGGTGTGGGAAGTATGCCGATATCCACCACATCGATACCGGTGGATAGTACACCGGCAGCAAAATTTTCCTTCAGTGTGGGCGTGGTGAGTCGCACATCACCGGAGAGGCTGATTTTTTTGCCCCCGCGACGTTTAATAATAGTTCCAAAAGCCTGCCCCAGCTTGATGACAACATCTTCTGTAAAATCTTCGGTGACATTTCCGCGAATATCGTATTGACGAAAAATATAGGGGTTCATTTTTTCTCCATTTCTGCAATGGCACGACGCACATTGCCGCCGTAGCGCTCCAAATATTTCTGTGCCTGCTGTGGGTCCACACCGGCTTTCTGCATCACCAAGGCAACCTTCACGAAATTATCCGCCCGGGCCAGTAACTCACTGGCTTCTTCGTAAGAAATGTTGGTGATGGTTGCGATAATTCTCCGGGCACGATCTATCAATTTATAATTCGTGGCTTTCAAATCCACCATCAAATTCTCAAATACTTTGCCCTGCTTGATCATCGCCGTGGTAGTGATCATGTTCAGCACCATTTTGGTTGCCGTACCAGCCTTCATGCGGGTACTGCCGGTGATGACTTCGGCACCCACCTGCGGTGCGATAAGCGCATCCACCTCAATGGCAATATCATCCGGGGTCACGCAGGTTAAAAAGACCGTCTTTGCACCGATCCGACCGGCTTCCTCCAGCGCTCCCAGTACATAGGGTGTCACGCCGCTGGTGGCGATGCCCATGACCACATCTTTGTCAGTCACATGAATTTCACGAACCAGTTTCGCCCCATCTTCAGGAAAATCTTCCGCACCCTCAATGGCGGTGCGTAGGGCTTTATCACCACCGGCTATAAATCCCTGTACCAATTCAAGTGAAGCATTATAAGTGGGTGGTATCTCTGAGGCGTCCAGAACCCCCAACCTTCCGCTGGTACCGGCCCCCACATAAATAAGCCGTCCGCCATTGTCAAAAGCATCCACTACAAATTCGGTGGCTTTGGTAATGGTGGGAATCTCACCGGCTACAATACCCGCAACCTTTTGATCTTCAGCATTAATGATGTGGAGAATTTCCTCAATACTACGGTTGTCAATATCCCCGCTCACAGGGTTCCGTTGTTCCGTTAACAATTTCCCATGTTCAGTTTTTTTCGACGTCCTGGTCATCTGTCCTACCCTCGTTCCATTTTGCTGGCTATGTATGTACAAAAAGCCGTTTTTCGCTCCGTTGGAATGATAAAAGCAAAGCAGTTTGTAAGCCAGACGATACCATCCAAATTCCCGCCCAGGTTCAGGGCAGTGAGCGCTGCCACACCACACAAGCAAATCATCCGGGATTATGCAGAATCCGTTTCGCCTCCTGTGATTATTGGCTCCAACGCTTCCCCATTCTCCGGTTGAAATGACTCGTGCCAACCCTTAATGTCATGAATCTGCTCCTTCCGCCCCCTACATTCTCAATTGTCCATACCCTATTATCCCCTTATACTTATAGTCATGCAAGGGATATCCAGGTACTGAAATTATCATGGCAATCGAAATCACACTGGCGGTATTAGGGCTCATCCTGAGCATCATCTTTTCCGGAGCGGAAATCGCCCTCCTCTCCGCCAACCCACTGCAGATTGAGGTGTGGCACAAACAGAATGTGCGGGGCTCCAATTCCGCACTCCTGGCCACACGGGATTCGGAAGTTTTCCTCACCACCTCCCTGATTGGGATCAACATCGCCAATATTCTCACCACGTCTTTTGCCACCGTTCTGCTCTATCTCATTATTCCCTATAAGTGGTTGGTGGTGCTGATTATTTCGCTCACCATTCTCATATTGGCTGAAATTTTCCCGAAAACCATTTTTCGTGAATTCCCCAATGGCTCCATGCTCTTCTTCGGGCGGTTTGTGCGCATTTTTCAATTCATGTTCTATCCGCTTATCTGGGTACTGAGTTGGTACCGTATTAAGCTCCTAAAGGGTGGTGCCCTGGACTCATCCATCACCAGTATGGACAGGAATGAGCTGCAATTGCTCTTCCGCCAGGTGAACGATATGAGTAATGAAGTTGTGGATGTGCACGAACGGGAGACCATTGCGCGGATTTTTATGTTTCGAAACCGCTCCGTGGGCGAAATCATGACCCAGCGTCCCGATATCAAAGCGGTTCCGGACACCACAACGATCGCGGAAGTGGAAGCAGTATTTTTGGAGTCGGGGTATTCCAAACTGCCGGTTTATGACCAGACAATTGACAACATCATTGGCCTGGTTTTTTTGCACGACATTTTCCAGAATCCGGAGGATTTACGCAACATTATCCGTGAGGCTTATTTCGTACCTGAGAGTAAGCATGCCGAGGAGTTGCTGCAGGAATTCAAACGCAATCATATCAGTTTGGCGATTGTCATTGATGAATATGGCGGCACCGCCGGGCTGGTGACCATGGAGGATCTGTCGGAGGAGCTGTTCGGTGAATTTACCGATGCGTTTGATGGCGAAGAGGATCCGGTGCAAATACTGGAACAGGGTCTGCTGGTGGAAGGGAACGCGGAGATTGATCATTTGAATAACCAGCATGGATTGAATATCCCACCGGGCGATTATGAGACGCTGGCCGGCTTTCTCATTCAGACATTGGGGCACATTCCCCAGAAAAATGAAACCTATCAAACTGAATCTCATCGTTTCGTTATTTCATCTGCCTCCCCCACCCGTATTGAAAAAATCTTCATTCAGCCGCTTTAATGACAACGCTTGACAGCTATATCCTGAAGGCTTTCCTACGCATCTTCGGTCTGGTGATGCTTGTGCTGGTGGGCATCATCCTCATCGTGGATTTTGTGGAGCACATTGATGCCTTCGTGGATCAGGGATTGACCACCAAGCTGGTTTTTATCTACTATCTCTATAACCTGCCGGCATTCATTGATATGTCATTGCCCATGTCCACACTGTTGGCGGTGGTCTTTGCTTTGGGTACCCTGAACCGGAATTATGAAATCGCTGCCACGCGCGCCTGCGGGATTAGTCTGTTCAGGCTGAGCCGGAGTTTGTTGCTATTCGGCATTCTGTTGACGGTTTTTCAGTTTTTGTTTCAAAATTTCGTGGTCATGCCGTTTAATCATAAAAACAAAGAGATGGCACGCCAATACATCAAGCCAGACCGAACACCATCGGTGCAGCGAGAAGTTATCCGTCAGGATTTAAACGGCAATATCGTGGTATTCGGCCGGTATTTCCCCCGACAGGACCGGGGAGCTGAGGTGGCGATTTACACCTTCAATGACTCCACACTTCAGCAGCGCAGCGACTATCCCCGCTTATACTGGGTGGACTCATCGCAGCAATGGCTTTATCCAGCGGGTGTTTTCAGAACCTTTCTGGAAGGGGCAGAGGTGGAATTTGCGGCATTACCCGATAGTGGGTTCGCCCCATTAACCCTCACACCGGTGGATGTTGAAAAGGACGAAATTCGCCCGGATGAGATGAATCTGTTTCAGCTGGGACAGTTTATTGAGAAAAAACGCATTCTGGGACTTAATCCGCACCGCTGGATCGCGGATTATCATTACAAAATCGCCTTCGTTTTTACCGGTTTTATCACCATTTTTCTGGGCATTTCCTTCGCACTACAAGGCACCCGGGAAAATCTGGCGCCAGCCGTGGGCAAGAGCATTTTCGCCCTGTTTATCTACTACATTTTGATCATGGGCGGGAAAAAAGTTGGGAATAACCTGGCTTTTCATCCCGCTTACGCAGTATGGTTTGGGAATGTAATCCTGTTTGTGATTGGAAGTCTGTTATTCTGGCGAACAGCGCAGCGCTAAGATTCAGTATCTGAATCAGCATCCAAGTCAGAAATTTTGGGTGTCCCAATGGGTTTCAGGCGCCGGAACGAAGCGCCGATTGCCACTTGAAATCCGGTGGCTTTGGTGATTGAATAGCCGCCGTACATCCGCAGCCCCAGACTGATGTCAGCCCAGCCGGTGGCGAAACCAATACCGAATGACATTTCCGGACTGAATTCCCCACCCCACGCCAATCCGGTGCGCAACGGCAGGTATTTGAAGTGAGTAACTTCCGTCGCCACGGACAATCGCCACTGTTTCCGGGAAAAGTAGTAGTTGGAAAAGCCCGTGGACAAATCCAGATACAGAGTGACCTCCGGATTCACAAAATAGGCAGCGCCCATCCGGAAAATCGCCGGATAGTTGGTGGAAAATTTTCCAATGAGGGAGTCGGGAATGGCTGCTGACGATTTTTTAAAAAGGCTGTCAGGCGGCTGGGTAAAAAAGGTCTGGGCATTGACGCTGTCCACGATGAAATAATTACGACTTCCGGCGGAATAAACCCCGGATTCTACCGGGATTCCCAGCGTATTGCGAATGGGATAGACCGCCTCAATCCAATCCACATTGCGATTAATATAATTGGTACGGCCCCAGTAAATCTGTCCGATAATATTGTTCACCGCCGCGCCAAATTGCCATTTATCCATGCGGTCAGTTGTGAATCCGATATCCAGTGCTATACCGTCACCGCCAATAGCCTGCCGGTTCTGGTAAAATGACTCACTTACAATGTACTCGGTCCCCGTATGGAAATAGCCGTTGGAGGAATCCACCGCCGCATAACCAATCCCGGCCAGGTATTTCACGGTAAAACCCAATTTGTATTGAGGGAAGGGAATGGCGAAAGAAAATCCCAGGTTCTGGATGATGAGAATATCCTGGTGAAATGACAGATCATAGGTAGAACCCACCGGATTCAACTCCAGCATGAGACTGAAAAACGGCCGGGGTAGATTGGTCTCCCAGAAAACCTGCAAGCCCGAAGTGATGGCGTAATTTCCCCAGGAAAAATTGAGTCCCGGGAAGGAAATATTGGTTCCCATGTCGAACAATAAACCGCTGTCCGGGATGTAGTCCTTCAAGAGGGTCTTGTAGGTATAGTTTTTCCCCGGCACCCGCGCTTCCAAATTCAACGCCTCGCCCGGATTATTGGGGTCACCGGTAAAAAAGCGGTCATACAGGTCCAGGGTAATGAAATTATTCCGCACCATGAAGTTTGAATTCAGCAGGCTCATGGAAAAAGGCACCTCTTCCACGAAGCCCAGATTGGCCGGGTTAAAGCCCACCGCCTGATAGCCGCGGGATGCCACGGTATAAGTTCCACACAGCCCCACACCGCGCGCGTCTATCAGGGGCTGCGCCGCTAGAGTGCCCCACATGAGCAGTAGGGCAATGAAAATCTTCCGGTAGCCTTTACTGTCCAAACAAAGGTCCTGACTTGAGAATGAATTCGATGTATGAGGAAACCCGTACGCCGGCATTCTCCGTCAATAGCGCTGGGTGGGGAGTGGATTCCAGCCGGAACTTGGTGGCGATGTAGTGGTCCCGATCCTCCAGCAGCCATCCCAGCTCACCATAGGAAGAGACATCGTAAATCAGCAGTAACTCATTGTTATCCGGTGACAAAATTAATTCATACAGCGTATCGTTCACGGTTGGCGCGGCGATATCGGCAATCTGGAGCGCTTCCGCTACCGAGGTGAACGACTGTTCATCCGACCGGGCCAGCAGGAATGTGTCCAGCAACGCAAATTGGTGGTGAATGAAGGTTCCGATGATGGAATCGGGACTGGTATCCAAAATATTGAAATCGGCGGAATTTTCAAAGGTCACCAGCCCTTCCTGACCTTCCAGCACAATGCCGGTATTGGGATCCACCGTACCACCTTCCAGGCGCACCGTGAAAAGCGGGACATTGGGATGGGTGATGAGGGTGTCAAGATTCAGGTCAAGGGTGTCCACCTCGCCGTCATCGTTCAAATCCGCGCTCACCATCACCTTATTCTGAACCGAATTGTAGAAAGGAAAATATTTCAGGTCGGACACCAACATCTGGAGTTGGCCACGTAAACCACTCTCGTTGGAAATGGTGGTGACCATGCGGGAACTCTGGAGCATGTCAGATTCATCAGGAATGGAGTCGGCCCCCACCAATTTATCCCGTGTGCCGGCATCAACCGGTGCCATCTTGGTAAATTGAGCCGGCATAAATTCAACGCCCTCTTCGTCCACCTCGAAGTAAAAAGGTACTTCCACCCGCCAGGTCCCCCACAACGCGGCGCCCATGGTAATGGTTGACAAACCACTACGGTCTATCTTGGCCGCACCACCCACCAAAACCTGTGTGGGGACGATTTTAAACAGATCCGCGATGGATTCGCCCGGTTCAAAATGCTGAACAGCTTCCGACTCTGAATCAACTGTTCGTTGCACGGCCGTTCGATTAATTCGAAGCGTGGTCTGTGTTGGTGCGCCCAAATCACCCACCGCAACAGTTACCGAATCTTTATTCAGGAGTACATCAGCCGTGTCCGCGCCATTAATCCCGGTCACAACCAGACCCAATCCCGGCTCCACTTCCAGTTCGTTAAACACATCCAGCGTGAGAATGACATCGGCGAAGCTAACACCGGTAAATCCGGGCATATTGATGGGAATGCTCTGGTCGCTGAGATTAAATCCAAAATCAAAATACCCGGAGAGGTCATTGAACTGAATGGCCGCCACATTCACCGAGCCATCCAGTGACAACGAATCCTGCGTCAAATCCAGGCTGGTGACGCCACCGCCCCCCATGATGACCTCCGTCAGGACACGCAGCGTATCAATTGAGCCGCTGCTACCGTCTGAGCTTCTGAGGTAGTGCCCGTTTAAAACCATGGTATCAGTGACCGTGGTATTTTTGGGCACATCAATCGTGTCTGTGAGGTGGTCGGTAGCCTCCAGGGACGGAAAAAAGTTCTGCATATGCATAATCATGCGAATGTCTGTCCCCAGCGCGTTACTGACTGAAACCGTAATGCGATTGGTGTCGATTGATGTGATGCCGTCTTTCACTTCCGCCGAGACCAGCGAAATGGCAAAAGCGGTACTGTCTCCCGTGGCCGGGTCCACATTGGTTGTGGTGGTGTTAAATGGCAGCGCCGTGGGTTGCGATACATCGCGAAAAACCACATCAGCACTGGCAAATTGATTAATCCTGATATTAAACCCATACCGTAAATAGGGATCAATCCCTTGTAGAAATGTCAGCACCTGACCGGAAGTAGCCGGAATGTAGCCCTGTAATTCGATAATGAGACTGTCGTAAAGTGTGGCGCCATTCAGCGAAGTCTGTATGCTGTCGGGCATTTCATTGGCCTGGAAATAGGGACTAATTTGGGCAAAGTGTTGATCATGGAGAGTAACGGTGTCGCCATTCGCCTTTTTCGTGTAAACGCGAAAATCATATTCATTAACGGACACCGGCATCTGATTGGAAATAAGCGAGTAGATAAACCCTTCACCGATGGTTACCGACTCAAAACTCTCGATAGCACCATCTTCGCCCAATGTGGCCGGGTCAGGCAAAACGGCAATCGCTTCCCGGACGGTAGGTAACGCGATCTGTGAAAATTCCATTGTATCGGTTACGGTATTTTGGACCGTATCGGTATAAATGGCTTGTCCGTCGCCGCAATTTTCCACCCAATCCGGTGTGGTAAGGGAGTTGTACACATAGGCGGTATCCACGCGTTGGTAGCCGGGAATGTGCACATCCTGATCCCGGTTCAGATCGTTTGGACCCGAACCAAATTCGAAAAACAGTGTGTCATAAAATATGGAATCGGGATTGGCGCAGGATGCTCTGGGAACGGGAATAATTTGTGGCGTCAGCCCTAATGACACCATTTCCATCATGAACAAGGTGGTGTCTATCAACACGTTAATACTATCCGGGAGTTGATTTTTTAATGCCACCGGCGGCACACCAAACCCGATGGGTGACTGATCGGGAACCTGAAAAATATTATCGGGGATATTCAGTGTGTCCAGAACGCCTTCAACCGCCAAATAAATCCCACCCGGATAATTCCCCACGGCCGAATCAACGGGGATATCCATAAAACCATCGCCATTTGTATCGGCTGAGTCAGCATAGATATAGATAAAATTAGCCGAATCGGCCAGGCCATCAAAACCATAGCGCTCGTTGATCAGCGGCATGGTGAGTGTCATGTTCCAGGTGGGTGCCTGAAATTTTCCTGGCAATTTGAATTCGCACTGGAGAACAGTGACCAGCCAAATCAACATGAAAAATAGGGCTAAACGACGCTGTGATTTTTTAAAACTAACCGACAAACTGTTCTGCGGCTCCCCTGCAGGTTATAAATCCATTATTGCGCTAAAGATAATAATATTTTGGCTGCATTAAAGCACCACATTCTCACCTAACAACCTGCCAATCAAGGCCTTTTGCCGGGTGAATTTGACCAACTGTTGAAGTGAATACCCCAGTGAAAAAAATGCCCGGACTGACCGGGCATTTCTCAGAAATCCATAGCTGGGATCGATTCGTTAATACCGATAATGGTCCGGCTTGAAGGGACCGTTGACCGATATTCCCAGATATTTTGCCTGCTTCTCGTTCAGGGTGCTCAGATGAACACCCAGTTTCTCCAGGTGTAACCGGGCTACCTCTTCGTCCAGTTCTTTGGGCAGTACATAGACT
Organism: Fidelibacterota bacterium; assembly: GCA_021734065.1. Classification (GTDB taxonomy): domain Bacteria; phylum Fidelibacterota; class UBA8477; order UBA8477; family UBA8477; genus UBA8477. The sequence continues at coordinate 12,711 of JAIPJQ010000027.1, forward strand.
TTGCCCGATTCATAGCGACCGTCATTTTGCCATAACGCAATCTGAGCCAGCACCTGATTGGAAAAGGAGTTGCTCATGACAAAGCTGGGATGGCCGGTGGCATTCCCCAAATTCACCAGACGACCGCGGGACAGCAGGATGATGGAATGGTCATCTTCGAAAATGAATTTATCCACCTGGGGTTTGATGTTCTCTTCCCGAATGGTGGGATCATTCATCAGTCCGGCCACATCAATTTCCAGATCGAAATGACCAATGTTACACACAATCGCCTGATCTTTCATTTGTGCCATGTGGTCCCGGGTAATCACATCGCGATTACCGGTAGCGGTGACAAAAATATCACCGGTACCAACCGCTTCTTCCATGGTAACGACCTGATAGCCTTCCATCGCTGCCTGCAGCGCGCAAATGGGATCAATTTCCGTCACCAGCACCCTGGCACCAAAACCACTCATGGACTGGGCGCAGCCTTTGCCCACATCTCCGTATCCGGCCACCACAACGGTTTTTCCGGCTACCATTACATCTGTAGCCCGTTTAATGCCGTCCGCCAGAGATTCGCGACAACCATACAGATTGTCGAATTTACTCTTGGTCACCGAATCATTCACATTAATGGCGGGGAATTGTAATTCACCCGCGTCCATCATTTGATAGAGTCGATGCACGCCGGTGGTGGTTTCTTCCGAGACACCCTTGATTCGTTTCCACATGTTGGGATGATCCCGGTGCACCACCAGTGTCAGATCACCCCCGTCATCCAGCAGCAGGTCTGGACCTTCACCATCACCCCAGTCCAGCGTTTGATCAATACACCACCAGTATTCCTCTTCGGTTTCACCTTTCCAGGCAAATACCGGCACCCCTTCAGCCGCCAGGGCGGCCGCGGCGTGATCTTGCGTAGAAAAAATATTACAGCTGGACCAGCGCACGGTAGCGCCTAATTCGACCAGGGTTTCCACCAGAACTGCGGTCTGGATCGTCATGTGAATGCAGCCGGCGATACGGGCGCCTTTCAGCGGTTTTTGAGCGCCGAAACGCTCCCGCAAGGCCATGAGTCCCGGCATCTCTATTTCGGCGATTTGAATTTCCTTGCGGCCAAATTCCGCCAGGGAAATATCCGCCACTTTAAAGTCAGACCCCGACTTTGTCTTCACCTTTTCCGGAGCTGTTGAAACCTGAGACATGATTTATTTTCCTTTCAGAAATTGTTTGATTTCGTCCACCTTGTCCAGTTGTTCCCAGGGAAACTCAGAGCGACCAAAGTGGCCGTAAGCGGCAGTTTTGGCATAGATGGGACGTTTGAGTTGAAAATAGTCAATAATTCCACGGGGTTTGAGGGGAAAGAGCTCCCGAACCATGCGGGTCAGTGCGTCGCTGTCGTAACGATTATCCTCGTGGGTATCGATCAGTACCGACACCGGCTCAGCCACACCAATGGCATAAGCCAGTTGCACCGTACACCGATGCGCCACGCCGGCTGCAACAATATTTTTCGCAATATAGCGAGCCATATAGGTTGCGGAACGATCCACTTTTGAGGGGTCTTTCCCGGAGAAAGCACCACCACCATGCGGCGCTGCGCCGCCATAGGTATCCACTATGATTTTACGCCCGGTCAAACCTGTGTCACCCATGGGACCGCCTACGACAAACCGCCCGGTGGGATTGATATAGATTTGAGCCGTTTTGTAGTTGATCAGGTTCGAGGGAATGACCGGCTTAATCACATGTTCGATGAGATCGGGTCGTAATTCATTTTTCACGTCGATATCCTCTTCGTGCTGATTGGAAATGACGATGGTGGTAACGGCTTCCGGTGTGTGTGTTTCCGAATTGTACTGCACCGTCACCTGCGCTTTTCCATCCGGGCGCAAGTAGGGAATTAGCCCCGATTTTCGCACCTCTGCTAAGCGCTGGGTGATTTGATGTGCCAGCTGGATGGGCATGGGCATGAGTTCCGGTGTTTCATCCACTGCGTATCCGAACATCATTCCCTGGTCACCGGCACCCTGCTCGTGATCACCGAATTCATCCACTCCCTGGGCAATATCACCGGATTGCTTGTTAATGGTGGTAATGACAGAGCAGGTGTGATAATCAAACCCCATGGAGGCGTCGGTATAGCCGATCCGTTTGATAATGCCCCGGGCAATGCGCTGAATATCGGCATACCGGGAGGTGGTAATTTCACCTCCCACCAGCACCAAGCCCGTGGTTACAAAGGTCTCACAGGCCACGCGACCTTCAGGATCTTTTGCTAAAATTTCGTCTAATATTCCATCAGAAATTTGATCTGCGATTTTGTCCGGATGTCCTTCAGTTACAGACTCGGAAGTAAAGAGATATGGCATTCAGTAAACTCCTCATTCAGCGTTAATGACCAAGTCAAGCATAGGAAAATTAAGGTGTAAATCAATAAAATTTAAGTTCGGAAAAATCACCGATATTCAGTACCCGGGCCGATTCCTGCACCACGGCGCTGTCACCGATGAGGGAATCTTTCAGTACCACATTTTCCACCGTGGCATACCGCCCCACAATCACATTGGTAAGTACCGCGTTCCGCACCACCGCGTCCCGGGCGATGGTGACATTGGGACCGATGACACTGTTTTTCACATCTGCGTCCGGGTGGATATACACAGGCGGATGTTGGATCACATGGGGGAGTTCATCACGGGTTTGAATGGATGTGAGCAGGAATTGATGGGACGACAGCAATGACTCCTTGGTGCCACAGTCATACCAGCCGCTGATGGCTTTGGTGTGAACTTCCTCGCCGTCGGCAATCATCACCTGGAGCGCGTCGGTGAGCTGATATTCGCCTTTGGTGGTGATATTTTCATTAATAATCTGCTCGATGGCGCGTTTCAGACGCCCCTGATTCTTAATGTAGTACAATCCCACCAACGCCAGGTTGGATTGGGGATTTTCAGGTTTTTCCACCAGACGCATCACCACGTCGCCCTGGGTTTCAGCCACCCCAAATCGCCGCGGATCCTCCACCGGAACAACTGCCAGGGTGGTATGGGTCAGATTCAGGAATTTGGTAAAATCCAGATCAAAAATGGTGTCGCCCAAAATAATTAATGCCGGCTCGTCTGAATCGTCCAGTCCCTGCAAAACCGCGTGCCCCAGGCCTTTGCGCTCGCGCTGTAAGGGAAACCCGGGGTGAAGGTCCCCGTAATTTTTCACCACATACTGTTCCACCTGGTCATTTTTATATCCCACAATAATTTCCAATTGAGTAACCCCCGCTTTGGAAATGGCATCAATGATATGCCCGATAATGGGCTTGCCGGCCAGATTGATCATCACTTTGGGTACCAGGAGTGTATGGGGCCGCAGGCGTTTTCCGATACCTGCCGCCGGAATAATGGCTTTCACTTACTTCTTCCCTCCAAACATGTCCACACGAACTTCAACCGGTTCCAGATATTTGGCCGGATTGCGCTGTACATCCGACACCAGGCTGTCCACATTGGCGACCACTGAATTCAGCATCTGATACAGAGAATCTGACGAAATCATTTTGTTCAGTGTGTTCTCGGGACTCTGAATTTGTGTCAATAAGTCCTTCACCTGGGTACCGATGTCATCCAGTTTTACCAGCGTAGTCTCCACCCTTTCACGATTGTTTTTCACAATGTCATCCAGTTCGGCGCTGGCACTATGCAGATTATCTATAATTGCTACCACATCATCGCGTTTTTCCACGGTGAGCGTATCAATGCGCCGGGCGACATCTTTCACCGCCTGCACACCAGGTTGTAACTCCTCTTCCAGGATGCGATTCAACGACCGGATGGATTCCCGTAATTCCTGAAATCCGGGTGTGATCTCGGCAGTAACCAACTTGTTGGTGTTCCGGGTCAGTTCATCCAGATTGCGTACCACCGCATCGATTTTGGCAGTAATCGAGCCTACGCTCTCCACCAGATCTTCCAAACCCCCGGCAAAACTCCCCCTAAACAAGCCATTCTGAGGCAATTCCACACCGCTGTGTCCCGGATTCACCTCAATTTTTTTACTACCCAGCAATTCCTGATTCACGATGATTCCCGCAGCATCATTATAAATGGTAATGTCCTTGTCCAGGGCGATGATCACATCCACTGAGTCAGCATGTACGATAAAATCACTCACAATGCCCTTGGGTACGCCACTTACCGTGACCGGATTCCCCTCCTCCAATCCGCTGGCCCGGGCGAAGCGGACCATGTAATAATTTCTGGCTGAAAACAGGTGGTACTTATTCCCCCACATCACACCGAAGATGGTGAGGGCGATGATTAAAATCATCACCGCCCCAACGATCAGCTCCAGTTTGCGTTCTTCCCGTCGCATATCAGACCTGGAACTTTGATTTATATTTTTTGATTTGTCGAATCATCTTCTTCACCACAAAATCAATGGACTTGGTTAGATCCTCCGTCTTTTCCGTAGCCATCAGTTGTTCACCCGGCACATTCACCATAATCTCTGCTCCATATTCAAGGTCGGTAATTTTTTCCAGGATGACCCGGCAACTGGTGATACGGTCAAAATATTTTTCCAGCCGGGCTACTTCGTCGGATACGTAAGCATTGGTTTTATCAGCGATGTCGAAATGGCGTGCAACGATGTCTACTCTCATGGTATCCTCCTGTGGATGTTGTATTTGCTGAATATCGGTCATGATTAATGTCCCGTCCGGGATGCCCGTGGATGGGCGGTCTTGTAGACTGACTTCAGCTTATCAGTCTGCACATGGGTATAAACCTGTGTGGTGGAAAGGTTCTCGTGTCCCAACAAATCTTTCACGGCCATTAGATCTGCGCCGCGATTGAGTAAATGAGTGGCAAAGCTGTGTCGCAATACATGGGGACTCACCTTTTTCAAATCGGCAATCTGCAGGATGGCCTGTTTCACCCGTATCCGGATGCCACCGGCGGTGAGTGGTTTGCCGAATTTATTCAGAAAAACCGCCTCGCTGACCAGCTCCCGATCCGCCAGGAATTCCCACCGCAGTTTCAACCAGGCTTCCATGGCATCCACGGCGCTTCGACCCAGGGGAATCACGCGTTCTTTTGAGCCTTTGCCCATAACGCGCACGGACATGCGTTCCAGATTGAGCTGTGATTTCGTGAGTGTGGCCATCTCTGATACCCGCATTCCGGTACTGTAAAAAAGTTCCAGCATGGCATGGTCCCGTGCCCCCAGCAGTGTGCCGTCATTCCCAACGGTATCGAGTAATTCAGTTACCTGAGCTTCCGACATGAAGGTGGGAATGGATTTCCGCAACTTGGGCGTCTGCACGAAGGCGGCCACATTCAGGGGAATTTTTCCTTCCCGGTGCAAAAACTTGAAGAAGGACTTGAGGGTCGCCAGTTTCCGGGCCATGGAGCGGGGATCGCGTCCGGTTTCTGCCAGCATTCCCAAAAAATGTCGTAGGGTGGGCCGGTCAATCCGGGCAACATCCTTCAGCAGCTCCGGGTCGTACTCGGTGAGAAATACTTTGAATTGCTGTAAATCAATGCCATAACCACGTACCGTCTCAGGGGAAAATCGCTTTTCCTCCTTCAAATGGGTGAGAAATTCCTGAATGAAGCGGCTAAGCACTTTGCTCCCGCAACAGTGTAAGGGTGGTCAGATAATCCTCATGTAATGGTGCTTCACAGCTAATTGTGGCTCCCGTGATGGGATGTGTAAATTCCAGGAAGCGTGCATGCAAAGCCTGGCGTTTCATCACTGATAGTAATTTGGCTGCTAATTGACGATTCCGCAAATTCAATGTAATCATTTTGGTGTTGCGACCGCCATAATAGGGATCCCCGAAAACCGGGTGATTCAGGTGGGACAGGTGCACCCGGATTTGGTGGGTTCGTCCTGTCTCCAGCTTTAATCGCAGGAGCGCGAGAAAATCAAAGTCCTCAAGCACTTCATAGCGGGTTAGCGACTGACGGCCATCAGGTACCACCGCAAATTTTTTCCGGTCATTGGGACTGCGACCAATGGGCAGATCAATATCTCCGGTGGGTTCTTTCATGCGTCCCCACACCAGCGCCAGATAGCGCTTCTCAATCTTACGACCCGTGAATTGTTTCCGCAATCCGGCGTGCACCGCATTATCCTTGGCGGCTACCAGCAGTCCGGAAGTGTCTTTGTCCAGCCGGTGGACAATGCCGGGCCGGTAGGGTCCGTTTTCATTGGAGAGGTATTCACAATGGTACAGAAGCGCGTTGACCAGTGTGCCGCTGGCGTTCCCGGCACCGGGATGCACGATCATGCCCGGCGGTTTATTAATAACCAGCAGATATTCGTCCTCATAAACAATATCCAACGGAATATTTTCACTGTAGAGCGTGGGATCGTAAGGCAGTTCGTAGACCACGGTAATATGCTGACCGGGTTCGATGAGCTGGCTCGCCTTGCAAGAATCTCCGTCCACCAGGATTTTCCCGGATTTAATTAATTTTTGAATCTGGTTACGGGTAATATCGGACGGGAGCTCCTTGGCGAGAAATTTGTCCAGCCGCATGGCACTCTGGAAGCGTGCAATCGTGAATTCAAAGGTGCGTACGCGGGGTGAGGTGGACTGTTCTTGTTCTAATTCTTTATTTATCAATGGTTTTCGTATAACTCTGGATCGTTCAATACATGCTCTGGCGACCCGTTCTCCAGTCTGATCAAAATATAATGCGTTTTGGGGAGATTGCTAATCGCTGTTTTTAGCCAGCGTGCCGTCACCCTCACGACCTTCAAAAAAAAGCGTGTAAATGATGAAGAGGATAATGCCCACCGTCACGGCTGAGTCAGCGATGTTAAATGTAGGCCAGCGGTGAAAAAAGAGCCAGTCCGGCCAGTCAAAGCTGATGAAATCCACCACATAGCCCCGGAAGGTTCCGGTTTCTGCCATATTCCGGAATCCGGTGAGAAAACGCTCTCCCAGATTTCCCAAAGCACCGCCAAGGATTAATGCCATACCCCAAGCCGGTAACGCCGAGGAAGTAGCATAACGCCACAGGTAGAACACGACCAATCCTGTTGCCACAAGTCCCAAGATATTCACCCAGATCATGTTGAATGCGGAGATGGAGAAGGCCATGTGGTAATTTTCTGCATAGGCAAAATAGAAGAAATCCCAACTCCGAGGCCAGGGCGGTTCGCCTTTCAGCAGCAGCGTCGCCAGGTATTTGGTGCCGTGGTCCAGAGCCAGCACCCCCAGCGAAATGAGCAGATATTTGAAAAATACTTTAGTGTTGGACTGCACCAGCTTTGACCTTGTACTGGTCCACGCTGAAGGTGGTATTGGCCTGGGTATCTACGGTGTCAAAGAGCAGTTCTTCACAGAGGGTCTCGGCCTTGAGATAGTCAGCATGCCTGGCGATGATGCCTTGCAGGTCCGGTTCCAATTCCAGTGTGAGTCTGATGCGATCTGCCACATCAAATCCGGCATCCTTCCGCAGGTTCTGGACATGGCGGACCAGATCGCGGATCATGCCCTCTTCCACCAGGTCGTCCGTTAGCACCGTATCCAGAATGACCAACGTACCGGCGTCTTCCACAATAGCCTTCCCGTCGGGTTCTTCCACACTCACCAGAAGTTCATTGGGTTCCAGGGTTACGGCGAAATCGTCACGGCTTAGCATGACCGGATCACCATTTTTCACCTGATCAGCCACTTTAGCAGAATCGGTTTGCTCAAGTAAAGAGCGAATCCGGCCCAGGTCTTTGCCGTACTTGGGACCCAGAATGGCCAGATTGGGTTTGACGGCATAGCGGATACTGTCGCCGGTATCTTCCAGCACCGTGAGGCGCTTGATGTTCAATTCATCCAGAACCTGTTGCCGGAGTTCGTCTACGAAATTACGACGATTCTTCTCCGGCCAGTACACCTGGATTTCCGCCAGGGGCTGGCGCACTTTCATGTTGGCTTTGTTCCGCGCGGCGCGCCCGAGTTCAACGGTTTTAATAATGGTGTTAATCTTGTCCAGCAGCTCCTCATCAATCCAACGACTGTTAGAATCCGGGAAGCCGGACAAATGGACACTTTCAGAAGCGTCGGGGTTTAAACGAACCACCAGGTTTTGATACATGGATTCTGTGACAAAAGGACTAACCGGTGCTAAAATCCGGATGACGGTGGTCAACGCCTGATAAAGCGTGTGGTAGGCTGCCCATTTATCATCATCATTGGTGCTTTTCCAGAACCGGCGGCGGGAGCGGCGCACATACCAATTGGACAGGTCGTCCACGAAGCGATCCGCTTTGTGCATGAGTTTGTCCACCTGGTAATTGTCATAATCGTGCCGTGCCTGCTGAATCAATTGATTCAGACGCGCCAGCAGCCAGCGATCCAGTTGGGTGAGTTTGGATTCATCCAACTCCTGCCGGGGATCGAATTTGTCCAGTTTGGCGTAGGTGACGAAAAACGAGTAGGTGTTCCACAGTGTCAATAGCTTCCGGCGGATCTCATCAGCGGCGTGGTAGCCGAAATTCAGGTTATTGTAGGGAAGTTGACTGGCATACATCCAGCGCATCACATCCACGCCCATTTTCTCGGCGGCATCTTCAAACCAGATGGCATTCCCGGAGGATTTATGCATATCATCGCCGCGTTCGTCTTTCACCAGGGCGTGGCCCATGATGGTGCGTACCGGCGGTTTATTTTCCATAACAGCGCTCATGGCCAGAATAGCGTAGAACCAGTTGCGGAACTGACCCGGTAGCGACTCCACGATAAAGTCGGCGGGGAACCACTTTTCCCAATATTCCCGATCGGTGAGATAGTGCATGGTGGAGTAGGGCACAATTCCGGCATCCAGCCAGGGATTCCCCACATCGGGAATTCGGCTGATGATTTCACCGCATTTTTCGCATTTGATCTTAACTTTGTCAATCCATGGACGGTGGGGCGTGTGACCATCGAAGTCTTGCCAACCTTCAACGGCCTTCTCTTTCAACTCTTCCCGGCTGCCCATGACGTGGACATTTCCACAAGCCTTACATTCGAAAATGGGCAGCGCCAGACCCCAGTAGCGCTTTTTGGAAATCATCCAGTCGCCCATATTGCGCAGCCAGTCCAATTCCCGGTTCAGGCCGTATTCGGGCAGCCATTGAATCTGTTTCACCACCGCCATGATCTCTTCCCGCAGGGCATCCATGGAGATAAACCATTCGTCCACCAGGCGGAAAACCAGTTCTGTTCCGTGACGCCAGCAGGTGGGATAGCGGTGGGTAATGGGCTCGCGTTTATAGCGCAATCCTTTCTCGGAAAGATTGCGGATAATGTCGTCGTTGATTTCACTGACATTTTTACCGGTCCACTCCCCGTAGCCGTCCAGATAATTCCCAAATTCATCAATGGGGCGCAGCACCGGAAAGCCGTCCCGCTTGGATAACTGATAATCTTCCCGTCCGCACCCCGGCGCAATATGCACGATGCCGGTTCCTTCAGACTCACTCACCTCATCCCAGGCGATCACAGCATGCTCCACACCCTGCTGGACGGGTAATTCATCGAAGGGTCCGTGATATTGCCAACCCAGCATCTCCTCACCCTTCAGCTCGGCCAGAATTTCATAATCACCCTGAAGAATGGTGAGTAGTGCTTTGGCCAGGTAGTAGATTTCGTCTCCCTGCCGCACTTTCACATAATCCAACTCAGGATGCACCGCCGCCATCACATTGGAGGAAAGGGTCCAGGGTGTGGTGGTCCAGACCAGCAGGTTTTCGCCGGGGTGGTCTATCAGGGGGAATTTCAGGTAGATGGAAGTATGGGTGAGCTCTTTGTACCCTTCGGTGGCAATTTCGTGTTCAGAAAGCGCTGCACCGCAACGGGTACACCAGGGCATCACATCATAGCCTTTGTAGATCAAGCCCCGGTCATGGACTTTTTTCAGAAATTTCCAGATGGAATAGTTATTCTCCTCGGACATGGTGTAGTAGGAGTTCTCCCAGTCCATCCAATATCCCAAACGCTTGGATTGCTCGGTCTGGATGGCGGAAAATTTCAGGACACGGGCTTTACAGGCTCCAACGAATTTCTCAATGCCATAGGCTTCAATGTCAGTCTTGGATTTGAAGCCCAGTTCCTTTTCGACCTCGACCTCTACCCACAAGCCCTGACAATCAAAGCCATTCTGATAGCGCTGATCATGCCCCAGCATGGCATGAAAGCGTTGGTATAAATCCTTGTATGTGCGTCCCCAGGCGTGGTGGACGCCCATGGGATTGTTGGCGGTGATGGGACCATCCAGAAATGACCAGCGCGGGTTGCCGGCATTTTGCTGCCGTAGTTTGTTGAAGGTATCGTGGTCTTTCCAAAAATCGAGAATATCATGTTCAAGGGCGATGAAATCGACTTTACTGGAGACATCTTGCATGGCGTTCGGCTGTTTTTCTTCAGGCATAGGTTTCAAAATTCTTCATCTTCAAAGGTTATGATTTCCGTTGGGTATGATTTTTACTGAACCTCAGGATGTGAGGAACCGGCGCAGGATGGGTTCCAGATTCTTTCGGGTGGCTGGCGGAATGTCTTCTATCGCGGTCATGAGGGCGCCATCCAGACTGTGGTGACTGGGATAATCGGCATCATTTGGGTCGAACACCTCCAGAAAGCGGGTCAGGAGTTTTTTGGCGTTGGCGCTGTTAGCCTGGAGATTTTGGACCACCATCTCAACCGAGACGGCATCGTGCTCCGGATGCCAGGCGTCGAAGTCAGTAACCATCGCAATGGGTGCGTAGGCAATTTCCGCCTCCCGGGACAATTTGGCTTCTGCCAGGGCGGTCATACCCACCACATCGGCACCCCAACTTTTGTACAGCCGGGATTCGGCTACGGTGGAAAATGCCGGACCGGCCATGTTCACATAGGTACCACCCAATTGGTGCCTGATACCGAGTTGGGTGGCACACTCAGCCAGGATTTTAGCAAGCGCGGGTTCCGTCGGATGGGCGAAACCCACATGACCTATAATACCATTCCCGAAATAGGTCTGTACCGAGCGGGTCCGGTCAATGAACTGATCCACGAACACCATGGTCTGGGGAGGCAATTCTTCCTTAAAACTCCCCACTGCGCTCACGCCCATGAGCCATTTCACATCCAGCATTTTCAGGGCCATGATATTGGCGCGATGGTTCAGTTCCGTGGGCAGCAGGTGATGTTTTTCACCGTGCCGCGGCAGGAAGACCACCTCTTTTTCACCCGATTTGAAAATTTTCAGGGGCGCTGAGGGCTCACCGAAAGCGGTGGTGATGGTTTGTTCGTCAATTTTTTCAAATCCGGGCAGCTCGTACAATCCGGTGCCGCCAATGATACCGATGCGCTGGTCATGCATTTAGATTAACACTCTCATTCTCATGCAGTTACGCCATCCATCTTCCCTCAGAAAGCGCTTGTTTCCACTCATCTTAAAAAGCCCGTGAATATAAACGCCGGCCATGACCAATGTCAACGCGTTCGGTGGGGAATCTCCACTCGTTAAATCTGCACATTCCGACCTATTCTAAAAGGCAAACGAAATCAAATCCAGCTGTTAATAATGATTTGCTTTTTGTGGTCATTATAATTTTTCTCACCCTCTAAATCATTTATTTTAATGTGCAGTAAGCCGTCATGTATTTGTTATACTTTTTTTCTTGCCAGGCCAAATGGGGGGGGGGTAAGATCACACCGTATTTAATTGAACGAAGTTTAAAGGAGGTATTGATCATGAGATCTGTGATGTCATTTCTTGAGGAAATCGCTCCGTGGTACCGTTTTTATGGATCCCCGGATTTGGATTCTCTTGTATCATTTTCCACTGAGATTGGCCGGTTAGCATCAATCAGTTCTTCGGTCGACGGCAAGGGTAGCGTCGTTTCATCCTTATTTACTACTGATGCGTTCGTCATCCACCATGAAGCCGAATTAAAATATGATTCCCTGCCATCGTTCCGAACGCTCTTTAAAACAGATGGTGATACAGAAATGGTGATTGAGGAATCGTTTACTTCTGAGCAGCTGATAGTGGTCAACATCACTTTCCCAAATCATACCGAATATGATCTGGAGATTAGTGCAGAAGCCACGGGAGGAAGGACGGTACTAGTCGAGGTAAAATTCAACAATTCCGTCTTTACAGAGCAAATCGAAGCCGGTCAGCTCCTCATGCCTTCAATAATCAGTCAAATTGCGACAGAAATAAAAAAGTTAGGCGGCTCTCTGGAAATCTCGTCTTCTTCTCAATTTCTTTATAAATACATTTCAGATTTCGCTCTGGAAGATCTTGCTAACATTGTCCTAGTTCGTAATCCTTGGTTGGTTGGATTATGTATTATAGTCACCGGTATCATCTGGATAGAGTTGGGACCGGCTGCAGGGGCTGCATTCGGAGCGTGGAATGCGGATATAGTTTCCTGAGATGAGATAAGTAATTTATCGAACATATAAAATATTACACCAAAAGGGAGAGTCTTATGAAGGGTCACATGCGTTTTGTTCGGTGGTTCTTCTTCTTTTTAATAACTGTAGGTCGGATGCCGGGACAGGCTTTATTTGTGATGCCGGATTTCCAAGCCTATGGACGCCACAATATCACGACGATGGTGCAGTACCAGTCCGATCCGGAGGTGACCGGGATTGGGATTGGCATCAATCGCCTTGGGGACCGCGGCACGACGGTTTTTTTCCAACAGAGCAATGAGGTTAGGTTTCTTACGCTCGATTTTTACAAAAAATTCAGCGCCCCCTGGCGCCTGGAGAGTGTTTTTTCCCTAAGCGTTTCGAGTCCCGTTCGCGGTTATTCATTTAACAACCAGGTCGATCTGAATGTGCTTGACGGTACCTTTAGTATTATTTATCCATGGCATCAATTTTTCTACCCTAAACTTTCACTCAAGTTCAGCCGCAAGGATCTGCGTGCAGATCCGCAAAATGATGGCTCCAACACCTTCGAAATTGGGATTTTCGTTAACGGCGGGCGAAAATTACCCGGTGTAGATTTCTCAGTCGGTCGCCAAATCACCGAATCCGGGGATTGGGTGGAAGATGCACCTGTTTATTACACTATCCAGCTCTTTTACCCGGTATATTGGGTCGCAAACTAAATTCAACTGTTCAGCGTTCCCCTCACCTACTCGGGAGAATCTCCCTGATTTGACCGTCAATTCATCCTTACCCGGTATTTTTGGAAAATCCGGAGGACTTCGGACACCGATTCCGGAAATTACCGGACAGCATTCCGTTTTTTACCGGACAGTGATTCCGGAGAATATCGGACACTTTCGGGGTATAGGCCGGAATAATATTTAGAACCCCCTTGGCGA
>JAIPJQ010000028.1 GCA_021734065.1 Fidelibacterota bacterium
TCAATCCTGTGAATCCTGTCAAACTTTAGCAGGTTTGTTCGAGATTAGAGAATGATCGTGATTATGAAGTTTAAATTTCTCCGGATTATATCCAGTCAATCCTGTGAATCCTGTCAAACTTTAGCAGGTTTGTTCGAGAGTAGAGAATGATCGTGATTATGCATTTTAAATTTCTCCGGTTTTTATCCAGTCAATCCTGTGAATCCTGTCAAAAGAAAAGGGGAGCGAAACAATGTTACACATCCAAGTCGTAGGACCCGGATGCCCGAATTGTCAGAAACTGGAATCCTTATGCCGGGAAGTTGTGCACGAACAGGGCTGGAAGGCTCAGATTGAGAAAGTCTCCGATTTCAATCAAATCATTGACCTCGGCGTATTCATAACTCCCGGACTTATTGTAAATAACGATGTGGTCAGTAGCGGGAAAATCCCGACCAAAGCGACGCTGAAAAACTGGTTGGCGGACAGAATAACCCAAAACGACTAAAGCAAAACAAGCCCAACCATGATTATAGAAAATTATTGCCCAAACTCCCTAAAGGGGCCAATAACAAAGATTAAGGAGTAAAGACGAATGACCAACGTAAGCAAACGCCTCTCGTTTTTTGACCGGTATCTGACCCTGTGGATTTTTCTGGTCATGTTTGTGGGCGTTCTGGTAGGATTCCTGCTTCCCGGCATTGCGAATTTCTGGGATTCGTTCAGCGTGGGGACCACCAACATCCCGATTGCCATCGGACTGATTCTCATGATGTATCCCCCGCTGGCAAAGGTACGCTACGAAAAACTACCCCTTGTGTTCAAGAACCTGAAATTGCTCGGCGTGGCACTGGTGCAGAACTGGATTGTTGGTCCCCTGGTAATGTTCTTTCTGGCGATCCTGTTGCTGCCGAACCATCCGGAACTGATGGTGGGCGTGATCCTGGTGGGACTGGCCCGCTGTATTGCCATGGTACTGGTCTGGAATGATCTGGCGGACGGCGACTCCGAACTGGCCGCCGGGCTGGTGGCGTTCAACGCCATCTTTCAGGTGATATTATATTCCGTCTACGCCTATATTTTCATCACCCTTCTGCCGCCCCTGTTTGGATTGAGTGGCGCCATCGTGGAAATCTCCATCGTAGAAATTGCCGTGACGGTTCTGATCTATCTGGGGATTCCATTCGCCGCCGGATTGGTTACCAGTCAGGTGTTTCGCAGGATGAAGGGTGATGAGTGGTACTTTACCCAGTATATCCCCCGGGTTTCTCTGATGACGCCCATTGCGCTTTTATTCACGGTGTTTGTGATGTTTTCGTTGAAAGGGGAAAATATCATTGCTCTGCCGCTGGATGTTCTGCGGGTAGCGATCCCCTTTTCCATCTACTTTGCCTTCATGTTCCTGGTGACATTTTTCGTGGTCAGGTGGATGGGCACCTCCTATGAAAAAACCACCACTGTGGCCTTTACTGCCGGTAGCAACGACTTTGAGCTGGCCATCGCCGTGGCTGTAGCTGTATTTGGTGTGAATTCCGCCGTCGCTTTTGCCACCGTCATCGGACCACTGGTGGAAGTTCCGGTGTTGATTGGTCTGGTCAATGTAGCGCTCTATTTCCGGCGAAAATACAAATGGCGCGAAGCAAACCCGGTCCAAGAATCGTGAAAGCGATTCTCTGAGAGTGATGGGTAGTCAGGATCGGGGTATCATACCGGAAAGATTTATTGGCAGTGAAAGCCGTTACGTTGCGCGTGAATCGAACACTCCCGTATTGCCCGTACCGGCGTGCAATAATGCTGTGGAAGAATGAACAGATTATTTAAAACATGAACCCCTGCAGTAAAGAGAGGAACACCGATGAACATTAAAATACTCGGTCCCGGATGTCCCAGGTGCCAAAATCTGGAGCGGAAAGTTCGCAATTTGGTGGAGGAACATAAATTGAACGTGGAGATCGAGAAGGTCACGGATATCGACACCATGATTTCCTACGGGATGATGATGTCACCGGGATTGGTTGTCAACGGGGTATTAAAGAGCTCTGGCATCATTCCCAGGGACAACCAGCTGCTGGCCTGGTTAGGCGAGGGGGCGTAATGCGTCGCAATAAAATCTCATGGATATTGGTGCTTTCTTTGGGGACAATCCTGCTTTTGGGATGTTCGAAAGAACAGCAGCATGAGGAAATGCCCGCGTTGCAAACATCGGTGGCGGAGGCTCAGATAACCTTTATTGAGCTGGGGTCGGTTAACTGCGTGCCCTGCAAAATGATGCAACCGGTGATGAAGTCCGTTGATGAAAAATATGGAGACCAACTCCGGGTGCTTTTTTACGATGTCTGGACGCAGGAAGAACGACATTATGCACAAGAATACGGTATCCGCATCATTCCCACACAGATCTTTCTTGATGAAAACGGTGAGGAGATCGCGCGTCACGAAGGTTTTTATCCGGAAGAAGAACTGGACAAGTTTTTACAATCCCATGGACTAGCGGTGGAATCAGCATCACAGGAACTCTAGAATATGGACGCCTTGTTTACAACCTTAACGCAAGCCATGACCGCCAGTTTCGGAATCGCCTTGCTGGCGGCGCTGGGATGGGGTCTCCTGAGCATCCTCCTGAGCCCCTGTCATCTGTCAAGCATTCCCCTGGTGATCGGCTACATCAGCAGCCAGGAGACGACGGTTACTCCGCGGCGCTCTTTCCATCTGGCGCTCGTCTTTGCAGTGGGCATCCTCATCACAATTGCCATTATCGGGGTGGTTACCGCCTCCATGGGACGCTTGATTGGTGATGTGGGACCATGGGGGAACTGGATCGTGGCAGCAGTGTTTTTCCTGGTGGGATTATACCTGCTGGACATTATTAAATTCTCCTGGTCCGGTCCCGCCATGACCACCAATCGCGGAGGATGGACGGGTGCTCTAATTTTAGGGTTGGTCTTCGGTATTGGACTGGGTCCCTGCACTTTTGCCTATTTTGCTCCGATTCTGGGCGTCGTGTTCGGGGTAGCCACGTCCAGTTGGATTAAAGCCGGGCTGCTCATTGCCGCCTTCGGCATCGGGCACTGCGCCGTGATTGTGGGTGCCGGTAGTTTAACTCACATGGTGAAGAAGTATCTGACCTGGAGCAGTCAGTCAAAGACCACCGTCTGGATTCGGCGGACCGCCGGTGTGCTGGTGATCCTGGGCGGGGTGTATTTTGTTATTACGGCAATGTGAGGGTAGAATAAAATGATGATTGATCGGCAATAATCGCAATCTATAAAGCACTTGCAGATCAAAATCACCTCAGGACTATGGCCATGTTGTTTCAGCTGCCCCTCTTTGTGCGCGAAATTGGCAAAGTACTGGATCTGGCATTCGCCACAACATCCAAACATCTCACCATTCTGAGAAATGCCGGTTTGGTGAGCGATGAAAAAACTGGGAAATGGACAATTTTGTCGTAGCACAGCAAAGACGAGTTCTTGGTTTCAATCATTGCAAACATCGAATGAACCGAATAAAACCGAATGCGTGAATCGAATCGTAACACACCCCTTACTCCGCTAACGCATCCGCGAAATTCCAAATAACAAGCATCAAATTTCAAAAAAATATCAAATCGCAATTTTCAAATCCTCAAACAGAAATCCACACTGCCTGTCGCGTCGTAGCGTAGCGAAGCGAAGCCGGATCAGCCTGGGTCCCCGGCTTTAAAAAATCCAAAGATGTTATCGTCATGCTAATGGAACTCGTTTCAGCAGCCCCCCTGATTGAACAAGATCCTGAAACAAGTTCAGGAAAACTTTGTCAGTGTATTTATCTGTGTCCCAAAGATCGGCAGGTCCACAGGACTCCCCGGGAGACTCCTTTGGAGAATCCCCTCGGGGCAATCCTTGGTTAACAAGTCTCCCCAACTCTCTGGCACGTTCCCGCCTGAAACTAAGCAGACAGCACAGATTAATTCAGAAAAAGAAGCAGGAAATGAGTGCTAAAATGGCACTACTATGTGCATTTAAATGGAGAAACCATCGAGTCTTTATTTAATTTGTTTTTCTCCCCCCGTATCTTGTTCAGCTTCGCAGGTGACCTTTGGCATACCCAGTGGGGCCTTAATATCGGTTTCGATGTGATGTCATTCCTAACGATGACGAGGATGACCGCGCGCTTTGACGGATATTTTTATCTTTTTTTAGTATCCATTCATTATTATATCTCTAACGCATGAGTAAACTTTATACCACCAATGAAGCGGCCAGATACCTTGGTGTCACGCCGTCCAGAATACGACAGTATATTGCTGAGGAACGGCTAAAATCTGAAAAGTATGGCCGAGATCACATGATAAAGGAACGTGATCTTGAATATTTCGCACGAGACGGTAAGAAAAAGCGTGGAAGGCCACCAAAAACTAAAAAATAAATATTGCTCATGCGTTAGGAATATAGTAAACTTTATTTTATGAAGAACACAAATAAAGCATCCCTTGAAAACCAGATAGTCGAATGGCCCACGGATAGCAATCCGGTCGTAGTCTTTCATGGTGATACTAGAGACGTTATTCGGTCGATCCCCAATAATTCGGTGCAGTGTGTTGTAACATCTCCGCCTTATTGGGGAGTACGTGACTATGGCGTGAACAACCAGATTGGCGCTGAGCTAGATTTAATGGATTACGTTAATGATTTGGTTATGGTATTTCGTGAAGTCCGTCGTATTCTTACTCCCGATGGCACTTTCTGGTTAAATATCGGTAATACATATTCCTCAGGGGGCCGCAAGTGGCGAGATAAAGACGATAAAAATAAGGGGCGAGCAATGTCATATAGACCGCCGACCCCAGAAGGACTTAAGAAAAAAGATCTAATCGGCGTAGCTTGGCTTCTTGCCCTGGCATGCCAGAGGGATGGTTGGTACTTACGAAACGACATTATTTGGCATAAGCCCAATTGCCAACCTGAGAGCGTTAAAGACCGCTTAACTGTTGCTCACGAGTATATGTTTCTTTTCTCTAAATCAGAAAAATATTATTTCGATCAAAATGCGATAAAGCAACAAACAACAAATGGAAATGGCATGAAGAATCGGCGCACTGTTTGGTCGATTAATACTGAACCCTGCCCAGAAGCTCATTTCGCAGTCTTTCCAAGACAATTAATTCGGCCTTGCATTCTAGCCGGTAGTCGACCTGACGATATTATATTTGATCCATTCTATGGCACCGGGACCACTGGAGTTGTGGCTAAAGAACTAAATCGTAAATGCGTAGGCATCGAATTAAACCCGGAATTTATTGAGATAGCAAAAAAACGGACCGCAGCTATTCAGGCTTCGCTTCTATTTGAGGAATAAAAAACTCCCAAGTAGCGTGGACCTTACAGAGGTCTTTTCTTAGATTTTTTATCTGAAGTTTTCTCTCGGTACCACCATCAAAATATAAATCGAAAAGCTTTTTACCATTAACATTGGACACGCTACAGTAGCCCGGTTTCGGATCTTGCTTGCTATCTGATTTCATCTCAAGAACCCCCTCTTTCGCACGCATCAATAACTCCTTTGGAATTTCAACAAGCTCATATTTCCAGCCCGGAGCTTTCTGTAGTGCTCGAAGTGTAAGAATACGATCATAGCTTTTCAGATGGGAAAAAAATTGTCGACGAAGTCCCTCTAACTCCTCTGGCTTGTCGCTCCATTGACCTTTGCCAAGTTCCATAAATTTACTAACCCAAATTATACTTTCTTTAATCCCTTTATCCGCCTGTGTTTTAAGAGAGATTTTAATTCCATCAACAGTTATATCATGACCGGGATTTCCCTTTGGAGCTAAATCAGCAGTCCGACCAGTAATTTTTAGCACTTCAACCAAAACGTATTCAAACTTGTCTTTACTAAATGGCTCAGCTGAAAAGCTATGATGAACTCGCATTGCGTCGCCAAAGTTTTTTAAGATAGTTTCATTGAATATGTCCGACTTTGTGATAGTATATTGGTGATATCCACCAAAAACTTCAACTACACGATGAATCCAATGAAGTTCTCCAAGAGTCAAACCAGGGATAGCCTTAATAAGTAACTTAACAAGTCGTAATTTTTCGGCGGTCATTTTTCATCCTTTTTTATATGCCCTATGTTTTTTTATTCAGTTTCTGAGAAAAAGTCCCGTCCACAATGGCCTCAATTTATAAAGCACAGCAACTCTTTCCATGTTTCAAACAGTCCCTCGCGGCCATTGATCCTATATTCAAGGTCCTGGCCGGAAAAAGGTAATCGACAAAGCATAAGATCAAAGGTGATTGAGCTTAAATGGGGCTGCGGGAAATCACAAACCCCAAGTATCAAAACGCAAAATGAAAATTATCCTCGTTGAAATAGTAGTTTCCCAGCCCGTGCGAGTGTTACATACCTTGCGCTGGCCTTGATCAGGCTCAATGTTATTTTGTGTTGGTAGGCAAGCGCAACATGACGGCGAGAAGTTTTTATCGCTTTATCTCTCTGGCGCTTTCCCGCCTTTAATTATTATACTATCCCACTGAAAACTAAATCTGCGAAAACAAAGGAGAATCAACGCAATATGACCGAACAAAAACTATCCAAAGACGAACTCTTCATGTTATTGGTGAACCAGCTTTCCAGTTCCGCCTGGATTCAACTGGGAAAAATTCCCGATCCCATGTCGGGTAAAGTAGAGCGGAATCTGGAAGCGGCGTCGCTGACCATTGACATCATTGACGCCATGGCCGATAAGTCGAAAGGCAATCTGGATAAAGAATCTGAGCAATTCCTCAGCGCGACCTTAAGTCAACTGAAGATGAACTATCTGGACGAAAAGAAAAAACCGGACCCGCCGAAAGACGAAAAATCGGACAAAAAAGAGACCGCCGGTAATGATAAACCTGAAAAAGAAGAGACGAAGGAAGAATAGTTTATCGATACGTCAGCAAACGGGGGCGAACAAAATAAATATATAGGCGCCCACGTGAGCGCTTCCGGAGGTGTGGAAAATGCCCCGCTGAATGCCGCTGAAATTGGCGGAACAGCCTTCGCTTTTTTTACCCGGAACCAACGCCAGTGGCATTCCAAACCACTCACAACCGAGAACATTGGCGGTTTTCTGCGCAATTGCGAAATGCACGGGTTCTCGCCGAAATACATCCTGCCCCACGACAGCTATCTCATCAATCTGGGACATCCCGAGCCGGAGAAACGCCAGAAGTCCTTTGATGCGTTTCTGGACGAGATGTACCGCTGTGAACAGTTAGGCTTGAAACTGCTGAATTTCCATCCCGGCAGCCATTTGAATCAGATCGGTGAATCAGAATGTCTTGCCCATATCGCGGTGTCGGTCAACCGGGCGCTGGAAAAGACAGACAGTGTCACCGCCGTTATTGAAAACACGGCCGGCCAGGGCAGCAATCTTGGCTTCCGTTTCGAGCATCTGGCAGAGATAATCGACAAGGTTGAGGATAAGTCGCGCGTGGGTGTCTGCATTGATACCTGCCATACATTTGCAGCCGGGTATGATTTCCGCATGGAGATGGATTATATGCTCATGATGCAGCGTTTTGACAATATCGTGGGGCTGCAATACCTGCGCGGCATGCATCTCAATGACGCCAAAAAACCGTTCGGAAGCCGGGTAGACCGACATGAGTCATTGGGGAAAGGTCACATCGGCCTGGACGCGTTTAAATTGATCATGTCCGACGAGCGGCTCAATGGCATTCCCCTGATCCTGGAAACACCCAATCCGGACATCTGGCCGGATGAGATCCGGTTATTAAAGTCCCTCTCGAAATAAAAGCATTCTCCTCAGGGGGCCTCTAAGCGTCTGAGGCGGGGTTTAGAAGAGATAGAAGGGTGGAACACCGGTCTTCGATCCCCAAAATTCATAGGGACCTCAGACTGACAATGTTAGCTCAACAGTTTTTTGCCTTGTCTTGCTGAGCTCCGTCGAAGCACAAGGCAAAAAAGTAGTGAGACACATCCTATTAACTTGGCCCCGCGCTTGCAGTTCTGATAGAAGACAACCAGGAAAGGCTAAGGCAGGAAAATGAGCATAACCGGCAGAGCGCGTGTAAAAGCGGCATTGAATCACCAGGAAACCGACCGGGTTCCGGTGGGGGAGATCGGTGGCGGCTATGTGGAAGAGTTTGTCCGGGCGATTATCGGCGATGCCTACCGGACCGATGAGGATGGCTATTTTCATAACCACAAATTATTGCGGGAAACCCTGGGGGCAGACATTATGGGTGCCCGGGCGATTTCACCTAATCCGGATGAGTTGGTGGGCGAGCACCCGGAGTGGGGCACGCCGGTGTACCGTAATTTTTGGGGCTCGGAGGTCACCAATCCGCCGGATTCCACCCAACAACTGGTGAAACCCATTGCTGAAACACCGGAAGAGCTGGAGAAATGGAAGCCGCCGGACTGGGGCCAATTTTCCGGGGATGTAATCGCACGGTGGAAGCGGGAAACCGATTTTTTCATTCTGGCCACCACCAACGCCGGGTTCGATCTGGGGTATGAAATTTTAGGATTTGAACGATTCATGCTCTGGACAGCTTTAGAGCCCCGGGTGATGCGGGGGTATTATGAAAAACTCATCGAAACCAATATCGGCTTCGCGAAAATCGCCGCCAAAGCCGGCGCTGATGCGGTTTTAATCGCCGATGATCTGGCTTTTAACAGCGGTCCCTTCGTCGATCCGGACTATCTGCGCCGCGATTATTTTCCCTTGTTAAAAAAGCAGGTGCAGACAATACATGACCTGGGACTTCCGGTGATTTTTCACTCGGATGGCGATTTGCACATGCTCATGGATGATTTACTGGACTGCGGGATCGACGGTCTCCAGTCCTGCGATCCCAACGCCAACATGGATATTCCGGAGTTGAAACAGCAGTATGGCGATCGATTGACCTTTATGGGCAATATTGACATCGATCTCCTGGCTCAGGGAACACCCCAAGAGGTGGGGCGCGTAACCCGTGACCTCATCCGCGATGCCCGGGCCGGCGGTGGCTTTATTCTCAGCGCCAGTAATGTGATAACCAAATATTGTAAACCGGAAAATGTCCTGGCCATGTATGCGGCAGTGACCGAAATGGAGCGGTGAAACATGAATGCTGTAACCTTTGACCATATTTCCCGGAGCGTCATCACCGGTGCCACGGGGACAATTGTTAAACAGGTGGAGACCTTGCTGGATGATGGGCTTACGGCACGGGAAATCCTGAATCAGGGTTTGATGGCGGGCATGAGCGTTGTGGGTGACCGCTTCCGGCGGAATGAAATGTTTTTGCCCCAGGTGCTGCTGTCCGCACAAGCCATGAAAATGGCTGTGGACCTGCTGAAGCCCAAATTGCTGGATGAGTCGGAAGAGGGCGGGAATGCCCACGGTACCGTTGTGGTGGGAACCGTGAAGGGGGATATGCACGACATTGGCAAGAACCTGGTAAAGATCATGCTGTCCGGCGCAGGATTTGAGGTGATTGATCTGGGAACCAATGTGACTGAACAAAAATTTGTGGATTCGCTCCGTCAGTCCGGCGCTCAATATGTGGGCTTATCAGCCCTGCTAAGCTCCACCATGAAACACATGAAAGCAGTGATCGAGGCGATTCGACGGGAGCCGGATTTGGATCATGTCCGTGTTATCATTGGTGGTGCTCCGGTGAGCCGGGAGTTTGCTGACACCATTGGCGCCGATGGCTACGCGCCCAATGCCGCCAGCGCGGTGGATGTGATTAAAGGGCTGGAGGCAGATTAAGAGTTTTTATCCACGAATTTCCCCAAAAAACACGAATTAGAAAAAAATAAAAGCTCCGTACTCCTCAGCATCTTCTCCGAGATTCTCCGTATAATAATCTAAAAAAGAAAATCCGCGTGATCCGCAGCAGAATAAGTTGAATTAAAGCTTTACAGCCAGTGACATCTGTTGCACGACACCGGCACCTCCGAAACTTTGCAGAGCGAATTCAAAGGATAACTTTTTCATCGTCAGGCTGAATCCCGCCGTTCCACCGGCGATAAAATCGCTACGCAGAACATTGGTCTGGAGGTCAAAGCGGTTGGAATTCAGACCAGCCCGCAGAGAAAAATTTTCCTGAACAAACAATTCGCCGCCTACAGCTACACGCCATTGTTGCTGGCGATTCATCTGAGCATCCAGATGAATCCGGGCCGGCAGGTACATGAGCTGTTGCGATCCGCCCACCACCAGTGTGGTGGGAAGTTCATCAGCACCCTGATTGGCACCAAAATTCATGAGTGCTATCCCGATTGTGGTGGAGTCATTCCGAACATGGTACATCCCACCCACGGATGAGACCAATGTCTGCTGTGTCTCGTTATCAACGACGACCGAGTACACACCAAGTCGTCCTCCCAGGGCGAACTGGCGAAGAATGTCGAGGGCATAACCGCCACCCACATAGAGCTCGTGAAATCCGAAGGTACCCGTCTGGGTGTTATGTTCATCCGTGCGGTCGAAGGTGCCGTAGTTAAAGTAGATAGCCTCGCCGAAAAACCGGTGTTGCTCCACCGGAACCACCCCCCCAAGACCGACGCCCTGGATATCCGCAAGATGGCGGACGGAACCGGTAAATGCCTGGAAACCCGTGGTGAGCGCTGCAGCAGCGGGATTGGTGAAAAGTTGGAACTGGTCCGGGCTGGCAGCGGCATAGGTACCGCCCATTCCTGCTGAGCGGGTACTGAAGGGGAAGGTCAGGAGGTGATACCCGGACGTGGCTGCCGGAAGTGTTTCCATTCCAAGAAAGAGCACTAAAAATCCAAATGTTATGCGTAGTCGAATCATATCTCCGGATGTGGTTTGGTTAGCAAAATATCGCCCATTAAAAGCATTTACACGGTAAGAGTTCCCATGGCCGAGTCTAAATCCAACGGGGAAAATCACAAAGGGAATTTCTGACAGACATGAAAAGAAATCGTAAGCCAGAGTCCATGTCCGGCGTAGCCTTTGCAAAGCTCAAACTGTATCTTTGAATTCTAATATGAACTTATGATAGGGAGTTGAACCTGGCATGAAATACCCACCAGAACCGTTTAAAATCAAAGTTGTCGAGCCCATTGGGCGTACCACCCGGGAAGAGCGGGAGGCTGTATTGGAACAAGCCGGGTATAATGTTTTCAATATTCCGGCGGATAAAATTTACATCGATTTACTCACCGACAGCGGCACCAGCGCCATGAGTGACAATCAATGGGCCGGCATCATGCTTGGGGATGAATCCTATGCCGGCAGCCGGAATTATTACCATTTCGAGCAGACTGTTCAAAAAATCTTCGGGTTTAAGCATGTGATTCCCACGCATCAGGGAAGGGTGGCGGAAAACCTGCTGTTCTCCACCATTTTGCACAAGGGCTTGGTCGTTCCCAATAACAGCCATTTTGACACAACCCGTGCCAATGTGGAATTCAACGGTGCTGAAGCCGTGGATCTGGTGATTGATGAAGCCAAGGATCCGAATAAAATCCTGCCATTCAAGGGCAATATTGATCTGGACAAGCTGGAAGCACTTATCCAAAAGACGGGCCGGGAGAATATCCCGCTGGGTATGCTCACCATTACCAACAATTCCGGTGGGGGTCAGCCGGTTTCCATGGCCAATATCCGGGCGACCGCAAAGCTATTGCATTCCTATGAAATTCCACTAATCCTCGATGCCTGTCGTTTTGCGGAGAATGCCTGGTTCATCCAGCAGCGGGAAGCGGGCTACGCCGATAAAACCATTCTTGAAATCGCCAATGAAATGTTTTCCTATGCTGACGGCTGCACCATGAGTGCGAAAAAGGACGGGCTGGTGAATATTGGTGGTTTCATCGCACTGAATGATGATCAATTAACCCAGCAGCTCACCAACCGGTTGATTCTCATTGAAGGCTTTCCCACCTACGGCGGTCTGGCGGGGCGCGATCTGGAAGCCATTGCCCGGGGATTAGAGGAAGTTTTGGATGAAAATTATCTGGCGTATCGCATTGGACAGGTGGCTCGGATGGGCGATCGGCTGGAGGAAGCCGGTGTGCCATTTTTAAAACCCACCGGCGGACATGCGGTGTATCTGGACGCAAAGTCGTTTCTTGCCCACATTCCCCAGAGTCAATTCCCCGGTATCGCCCTGACGGTTGAGCTGTATCTCCATGCCGGCATTCGTGCTGTGGAAATCGGGAGTTTGATGTTCGCGCATAAGGACGAGCAAACCGGCACAATCCAGTACCCCGAGTTGGAATTGGTGCGGCTGGCCATTCCACGGCGTGTGTATACCAACAGCCAGATGGAATATGTGGCTGAAAGCATTATTGAGATTTATAAAAAGCGGCAGCAGCTCCAAGGGTTTGAACTGACCTACGAGGCACCGGTCCTACGCCATTTCACCGCACGGATGCAGCTGTTGGCGTGAACTGTTCGGTTCAATGAGTCTAGTGCCATACAAACGCTTCCTTCTCGTTGTTCTTGCTGTCCTGTTGGGGTCACCGCAGGCTGTCCGTGCCACACAGAATTATTGGGTGTTTTTCCATGACAAAGGTCCCGAGGCACTCCAAAAGCCCATTCCACTGAGCTCGGAGACCAGCCGCCGCATTGCTTTGCGGGGGACGGATAATGTCTGGCAAAATATCCCGGTCTATGAGCCGTATGTGGATGAAATCAGCCAGATGGGCGTGGCCATCCGCCAGCGCTCCCGGTGGTTCAATGCCGTGAGCGTGTCCCTTTCTGCCCCAACGGATCTGGCGCTGATTAGACAATTGTCCAGCGTGAAAGGGCTGCGGCCGGTGGCGCGGGCACCGCGTGACTATCCACCGAAAGTGTTAGCACCGTTGGCACGGACAACAGAATTCAGCTACGGCAATTCCCGCTTCCAAAATGAGTTGCTCCAGTTACCCGCCCTGCATACGGAGGGCTGGAATGGTACCGGCGTTAGAATCGGTGTGTTCGATACGGGATTCACGCTGACGCATCCGGTATTTCAACAATTATCAGTGCTTGCCGGTTATGATTTCGTGGCCAACGAATCCAATCTGAACGGAGCCGGTTCGAATCATGGTACGGCCTGCCTTGGATTGATAGCCGGCTATTTGCCGGGTGAGTTCATGGGGGCTGCTTTTGGTGCACAATTCCTGTTGGCGCGGACGGAAAATGCTACTACCGAGACGCCGGCCGAGGAGGATAATTGGGTTGCGGCATTGGAGTGGGCGGACGTCCGGGGCGTGGATATTATCTCCTCTTCGCTGGCTTATAAGGAATTTGACGATCCGGCAGACTCTTATCCCACTGATGCGTTGGATGGCGAAACCACAATTATCACCCAGGCTACTAATATGGCGACCCAACGGGGAATTCTGGTGGTGAATGCCATGGGGAATGAAGGTCCCGGCCCCTCCACTCTCTGGGCGCCGGCTGACGGGAAACATGTTTTGAGCGTGGGCGGCATTAACCAGGACGAATCCGCTTATGAGCTGGGAAGTCGCGGACCCACTGCCGATGGTCGCATCAAGCCCGATGTGGTGACGCTGGCCACAACGGTGTTTTTACCATCACAAACCAGTGGCTATTATTACAGTTCGGGTACCTCCTTCGCCGCGCCCATGATCGCAGGTGGCGCCGCATTGGTGTTACAGGCTAAGCCGGATTTGCCCCCTGACAGCGTGATTGCCCTTTTCCATGCCGCTGGCGATCGATTGAATTCACCAGACAATACCTTTGGCTGGGGCGTACCCAATGTGCGTGCCATTATAGCCAAACTTACCGCCCAAACAGCAGCGGAGACCTCAACCCGGGTCTTTCCCAATCCGGTAAGGACAACCCCATTATATGTAAAATTGAGCCGGAACCGGGCACCCATCCTGGAATCTTATCGGCTGTACAATGTACAGGGGCGATTGGTAGATGAGGGAAATCCGGAGGTAACGAACATCAATGAATTCAGAATTAGTCACCTCCCGGATCTGGCGGCCGGACTCTATTTTATCATAGCCGAGACAGCTACAGAGACCTTCCAGGCGAAATTTGTTTACCTGCCCTGAATCCTGAAATATTCCCCCAACCTTGCACATTTAGTTCTCAGCGATTATATTGGCGCGTTAATAAAACACTTTAACATCAACAACTAGGAGGACTTATGCAGCGCAATAGCCTGAATAAGGTCATGTTGGTTGGACACTTGGGCGCTGACCCGGATGTTCGTTACACTCCCAAAGGGACTGCCATCGCAAACCTGAGCCTGGCTACCAATGAAACCCACAAAGACGACAAGGGTGAATGGGTAGAAAATACCGATTGGCACAAACTGGTAATCTGGGGTAAAAAGGCTGAGTTTGCAGAGGAGTATGTGAAAAAAGGCAGTATGATCCTGGTGGAAGGGCGGCTCCAGACCCGTAATTGGGAGGACAAGGAGAAAAACAAACACTATGTCACCGAAGTGGTTTGTGATCGCGTCACCTTGCTGGGGTCGAGTTCTCAAAAAAACAAAACCAAAGCCGCACCTTCTGAAGAGGAGGAATCAGAAGAGGATCTGCCCTTCTGATCTGAGATAATATCCCCCGGTTCGGCCTGGCGGTGTTTTGTCACAGCGCTTACGGCCGAACCAACCGGCGGGGATAAAGCGCTGCCGGATTTCCGCAAAAATTCCTGTTTTTAGGCGGTTTACCCCCGAAAAAGCCCTTAATGACACAATTATTATCATCGGTGATCCAACTAAATCTGGTAAACTTCTACTCCATTCGTACAATATATGGTATCACTTAAACCATTTATTTAAGTCATTGCCTTAACCCCCTAAAAACAAGCCTGATATTTCTTGACAAGGTTTTTCAGTACATCTATATTCTCGAAAGGCAAAGGCGACTGTGCAGGGCAGTCATGCCGTTTGGACAACTAAATAGCATACAAGCCGAGTAAGGGGCGAAGATGAAGCGTCTTCAGCTGACTACCATTGTATCGGTGACATTCTGCTTAACCTTAGCAGGTTGTTTCTCGAAGTCGGCGTCAAATATTGATGCAACGGGTGATGAAAATCTCCCCGCATCAATCACCAGTACGCCTGATGATTCCAACCTTGATACACCATCAGGAAATCCTGTGATGGCATCACAGTCCGGAACGCCCGGTACCACGGCGGTTCGCCCCACCAATCTGAGGGCTGCCACCGGAGGGAAACAGAGCGCGGACTTTATGTTGGAAGAATTAAATTTTGAATTGAAAAAGCTGGCGGCGGAGGTGAAGCATCTCCAGTCCCAGGTTTCGGAGCTCCAGAGCAAGAGCGAGGTCTGGCTCAATCCGCTGAGTATTTACAGCAAAGAGGTGCATTTGTCCAACGGATCCCGCATGTATGGTGACATTTTGGATCAGGATGATCAAACCATTCGAATTAAAACCCTGATCGGGGTATTGTCCATTGATCGCGGTCAGGTGGTACGGATTGTGGACAACACACCCGCGCAGGCGCCGGAAACGGTTCCACAAAGCCAGCTTGCAGAGGAATTTCCACCACCACCCTCCCGCTCGGATATTTCCGCAGTGGACATACGCATACCCACGGCGCAATCAGCCAGCGTGGGAAGTGTTAGCCAGGACCTGCAGGCCAACCCGGTACTTTCCGGTACCATTAAAGAGCGCAAAGATCGCAGCGGAAATACCATCCTGTCAGGTACGATTAAAAATATTGGCGGCAAGCGCGCCGATTTTATCAAAGTAAATTTTGTTTTTCGAATGAACTGGAGTGGTGACACCAAAGAGCTCACGGCATTTGTGAAGGGATCGCATCACACCTTTAAGAGCGGTATAACCACCGACACCTCCTTATATCCCGGCGCCAGTGGTACATTCGAGCTCTACATTCCAAAATCATTCGGTAATTTTATTGGGTACTCCTACTCCATTGCATGGGAAGAATATGAATAGAATCTGGACAACTTCACTTACACTTACACTTGGATTAGCCCTCACCTTTTTCTCCGGCTGCTCCAGCACAAAACCGGCTGAACCGGATCCAATACAGCAGGAACTCCTTACGCAACTGAAATCACTGGGTGGTGAAATTAGTAAGCTGCAGGCAACACAGGATGAATTGCTGGAAATGCGCCAGAACCTGACGCAGATGGATTCCCAACTGGTCATCTACCAAAACACGCTGGCTGAAAAGGAACAGGACAGCAAAGCCAAAGACTCGGAAATTCTTGAATTACGCGGGAATATTGATATTCTGAGCAGTGAAATTCAGAGCTTGCGTGTGGTGGTTGATACATTACGAATGGCGAAAGATTCACTGGACATACGATTACAGCGATTGACGGAAGAGATTCTGCCCAAATTAGAACAGGAATCGGTGGCGACACAGGTGGACGAGCAGGCCGATTCTGCTCAAGTTGCCGAGAAGTCGGAACAGGCCACACCGGAAGAACCGAAGTCAATGGAATCTGCTGTGGCACCAACCGAACCTGTCAAGCCGATTCAGCCCACCCTGACCGCCCGGGAATATCGGCGTCAGTATAATGCTGCTTTAAATAAGTATTTTCAAAGAGACTACGCTTCTGCCATCAAATTATTCAATGAGTTGATCAATCTCTGGCCCGATGGTACCTACGCGGATAATTGTCAGTACTGGATCGGGGAATGCTACTATTCTCTGGAAAACTATCAGCAGGCGATTGAAGAATTTTCAAAAGTGAGTGCTTTTCCGGAAAATAATAAGGCCGATCACGCTTTATTTAAAATCGGCATGTGTTACCTTCAGATTGGTAACAAAGCTGAGGCCGAAACGCTTTTCCGTCAGGTGATGAAGCAATATCCCGAAAGCGATATGATACCCCGTGTAAAGGAATACTTTGCAGGGAAGAAGATGTAAGCAGGAACCATGCACCGGCAGTGGTTTAAATATGGAATAATCATATCCCTCATGATGACAGGACTACAAGCGCAAACCACCGAACAGGGCAAATTGCTCTATGATCTGGGTATTTTCATCCAGGACACGGTTGCGGCTCCTGTGGATTCTGTTGCCGTGGAAGCCGGGGCTGACACCCTGCCGCTGGAGGAACCGGATAAAGCTGGCCAGTTCGATGAACCGGAACCACAGCGCAAGACACGAGCCTTCCCCAAGCAGGAAGAGATTCCCTTACGCGGCGGGGATATGGATTTATACCAGCTGGTCATGGACTATCAGATCCGGGTTGCTCGCATGGAACTTGAGATTGCCAAGCTGTACCGCTCTATTGACAGCCTGAAAACCTTTATTGCTGAACAAGGCGCCGGCTATCGTACCGACCTGGCTGTTCTGGAAAAGCAAAATCGGCTCCTGGGGGAGAAGGTCTTGGATCTGGAGCGCATGAAAGACTCGGCGGCAACAACAGATTTACCGGAAAATGCCATGTCACCGGAGACGGTTTCCGCTGATAGCATATGGCAGGAAACCGCTCCGATTTCACCTCAGATGGTTGCCAGTCTCCAGTCCCATCCCGATCGCCCCAATCGCAGTGAAGAGGGGATTTACCGGGACGCCCTGACCAAGTATCATCGTCAGTCCTATCTCACTGCGTTGGACGACTTCAAGCGGCTCACTGCTTACGGGAAAAACAAACGATTGAAAGCCAGCGCCCAGTATTACGCCGGGGCCTGCTATTTTGCCGTGGGGCTTATGATTCCCGCTGATCAGGAATTAATCCAGGTAGCCCAATATGAGGATTCGGATAAGCTGGACGATGCGCTGGCATTGCGGGGCATTATGTATGAAAAACAGGGGCGCCTACCGGAAGCCCGGAGTGTTTTTGAAAGCCTGGTAAGGCAATATCCAAACAGCGAGTACGTCATGGTGGCCACTCGTTTTTTACAGCGTGCGCGGAAATTATCGCAGCATGAATAATGGGAATGGTTGCATGCGATATCTAAAAAAACCAAGTCAGATTATGATCCTTTTACTGGCGGGATTTATGGTGTCCGTCAGCGGGCAGACCCAGCTTAGTTTTTCTCGCCCGGGATTGATGATGAATATCCCCACCACCAGCCTGTACCCCTATCCCTATCTTTTGCGGGTGGGTATTGGTACACAATATCTGGGAAAAACAGCGGCAGCGACGCAAAGTACACAGGTCTGGAACCGGGGACTCTATCTGGAAACGGATATTACCCGCTCCTTCCGTTTGGGAATTTCCACAGTACAGCAATCCAATTCCACCGCGCCGACCCAATTAGCGCTCCATGTACAGGACCGGTTGCTGACCTATGGGGAAGCGGCCATCGGCGTGGGTGTGTCAGATATCATTTTCGACCTGAATTCGGGCGGGAATAATGAAACCGTCTCCGAACAGGTGCGGAATTTATCCTATTACATGCTCATCAGCCGCGAGAACAGTTTTTCTGAATACAATCTCAAGACCTACCTGGGTGTGGGCACCGGCCGGTACGGTATTAATTTTGGGAAAACAGTCATTGATACGACGCTTACTGATACCTATACCGACTTGAGTGGTGGCACTCTTGGGCAGTTCGATCCGGGAATAGATCAGATTATCGGCACGGATTATTTGAATAACGATATTGCAGATACGGTTTTTGCAGACATGGGAAATTCCTTCGGTATCTTCATCGGGATGCTGCTGAACACCAATATCATGTCTGAGCGCGGCGGGATGGATTTCATGGTGGAATGGGACGGTAGTTCAGTTAACATGGGACTACGGATTCCCTTCACCCTGGAGTACAAGGTCAATCTGGCCTTCTCCAACATGCAGAATATTCCCAATTTTGGTGATGCCACAGCGGAGAAACCACCGGCCATCACCCTGGGACTGGATTATTTTCTGCCGCGTGTGAAGAAGCAGGCTACCCGTGGCCGCGGTCTGGCTGTTGAAGGTGTTGTGACGGAAGACGGCATTCCGGTTCGCACAGTTATCGATTCCGCCTGGCATAAAGCCCAGGAAAACCAGATCATCCTGCTTCAGGACTCCCTGAGTATGACGGCTGCGGAAATTGAACAATTGAACCGGATGGTGGAACACCTGGAGCAGCGCAACAAAGTTTTGGAAGATTCCATCGCCACCATGAAGCTGGCACAACATGTTTCCCAGACCCGTGTGAATCAGGCGTTGAAGCATTTATCCCGCTCCCTCAGATTGTTCTACAACGAGGAATACCCGGAAGCGCTGGCTGAGGTGAACAGAGCCCTGGAATTGAATCCAAACCTGGCGCTGGCATACGCCCGCCGGGGCTCCATATATTACAAAATGGGCCAACTGGACCGGGCGACCATTAACTGGAATTTGGCATTACAGATTGACCCGGGCTATGACGATGTTCGGAATATTCTGCGGGCATTGAATGAAAACCGTCTCCGTACAACCACCACATTCAGAGACTAACACGAGGCCATAAATGGATATTGCAACAATTATTGGAATTTTTCTGGGAGTAGGTCTGGTGGGAACTGCCATGGTGCAGGCCACCGTTAACCTTTCCGGTGGTATTCTCACTTTCGTTGAGCCCGCGTCATTGATGATCGTGCTGGGAGGAACCATTGCCGCAACAGCTATTGCTTTTCCCCTGGCGGAAGTCATGCGTCTGGTGGCCAACCTGAAAGCGGTGTTTTCGGGTGAAAAAGTTAAAAATGCCCTGATCCTGGAAGAGATTGTTGAAATGGCCGCGGTGGCCCGCAAGGGAACCGTCGATCTCGAAAAGTCGCTGGGAGAAGCCAAGACACCCTTTTTTAAGGACGGTTTGCAAATGATTGTGGATGGCCTGGCGGAGGATGATATACGGTATATTCTGGAGACCCGGGTGGATAACCGGGCACTACGGGAGCAGGCTGAAGCCAATGTGTTTCGCACCATGGGAACCATGGCACCGGCCTTCGGAATGGTGGGTACTCTGGTGGGGTTGGTGGCCATGTTATATGGAATGGCTCAGGCATCAGCCGGTGCCGGCGGAGGCAAAGATCCGGCAGCAGCGCTGGGGCAGGCTATGGGTTTGGCGTTGATCACCACGCTCTATGGTGCGCTATTCGCCAATCTGCTGTTTAATCCCATTGCTACCAAACTCAAATCCAGAATCGAAAAACGCAATATTTCCCAGAACATGATTATCGAAGGCGTCGTTCTGTTAAAAAAGAAAAAACACCCCCTTCTGGTACGGGAACACTTGAATTCATTCCTGCCACCCAAAGAATGGAAGCGGGAAGAGGTATAAAAAAGGTTCATTGAGTAAGCAGTAAAATATGTCTGAAGTAGCAGCAAAAAAGCAGAGCCAAGCCCGCAAATCCAGTGCCCTGAAAGATGAGAGCACTGCCGGAGAGGAATGGTTGACCACCTTTGCCGATATGATGACGCTGCTCATGACATTTTTTGTGCTGCTGTTTTCCATGTCTACCATTGATCCGGTAAAACTGCAGCAGTTCGGTGAATCCCTGGGAACTCAGGAAGGTTCCACGCGACCTTCGGAAAAGTTGGTCTCTTTAAGCGAGATTTCCCGGGATATTCAGCAAGTGATCGCCCAGGAGCAACTGGGTTCCATGGTGCAGGTAAGTATGACCTCGCGTGGTGTAACCATGGGCATCGCCAGTGACTTGGCTTTTGGTGTGGGCAGTTCAGATTTGTCCGATCAAATTAAGGACTTTTTATCCCGGCTGATTCCCACAATGCAGCAAGCGACCTATAACATTGCGGTGGAAGGGCATACAGACAATGTGCCCATTCGATCCCAGCGATTCCCGTCAAACTGGGAATTGTCTGCCTCCCGGGCCAGTGCGGTTATCCGATTTTTGGTCGAACAGGGCGTGGCAGCAGACAAATTACGGGCAATTGGTTATGGCGATACCCGGCCGAAAGCCAGTAACGACACAGAGGCCGGACGCGAGAGAAACCGGCGCGTCGATATCACATTTTTATCGATCGGCTAATGGAATTGGTTGGAAGCAAGGAGCGACCTATGAAACATCCAGCGCGGAAATGGCTTTTCGGAGTGATGGTCGGCAGCATGCTGGTGGGCATGACACTGTTGGCGCAATCCGATGCCGCAGAAAATTTCTACGCCCAGAAAATCATGCTGGAGAATACCATTCGGCATCGAATTTCAGATGCGATTTTCAAAATCACAGACAACGACCGTTTTGTCGTTGATGTGAAGGTTTTCATGGATGTACAGCCTGGGCAGTCATTTCAGACCGAGTATGTTCCCGAACCTCCAGCAGATGGCCGGCGTCATTCTGCAAGCAAACCAACTGTTACCGGTCCGGCATCCCGTGCCACCACACCAGTACCGGACAAAAGTGGATCCACCACCACAACCCCGAGCCAGCAAGAGCCGGGTCAGAGTGTTGGAACACCTTCACAGGCGACACAACCTACTTCGGCTGAAACACGATTGGATGAGATTTTACCCGGCATTCCCGGGGTCCAGCGTCCACGCTCCGACCTTTTCAATCCCGCTGAAACACCGCTTCCCCAGCCGATGGCGGTGGATACACCAGCCGCAGAGCCGGAAACTATGGCTGCGACAGCGGAAGATTCGTCTACAGAAATTTCAGAAACAACTGAACCGCTACCGGAAGAGACGGTTGTGGCCGAAGAGTCCATTCCGTACGAAGAAACCGCACCGGAAACAACCACGCCACCTCGCATCCGTCGCCACACCGTGGCAACCACATCAGTTCCCCGGGTTTCGGTGGATCATGTGGAGATCACGGTCATTCTGGAAGATCAGGTCAATCCGTCGGTAGTCGAAAATATTCGCCAGGTTGCCATGGTTGCCTCCCACTTTGACCGTTCCCGTGGTGATGTGATGAATATCATGACCGCATCATTCAAGGATGATAAGAAACAGAGAACCGATGCGGAACAGGTCTTGTTGAAATCCATCGCCGAGCGCATGGCCTTGATCGAACAACAGCAGAAGGTAAAAGCTGAGGATGAGAAGGCCAAAACGCTGGTAGCCGAGCAGGAACACCTGCAAAAAGAGCGGGAGGAAATGGCCAGAATTCGCCAGGAGGAAGAAGAGCGTTTAAAACAACGCGAGGCGGAATTGAAAAAACAGCGGGAAGATGAGCAGCAAAGAATTGCCCAGCGGGAAGAAGAAATGCGTCGTGAGCGCCAGGCCGAGCAGGAGCGCCTGGCAGCGGAGCGGGAACGATTGTTTGCGCAGCAGCGCCAGCAAGCCCAAGCCCAATTGAAGGCAGATTCCCTCCGAATTGCCCTTTTGGAGGGTCAGTTACAAGAACTGCAGGTCCAGTTAAAAAGCAATGACATGGAGGAAGAACGCAAGCTCCAATTAGAGCTGGAACAGCGCAAAAAGGAGCAGGAGCGCTCCAAGCTGGTTCAGGAACAGGAAACACTGAACAAGAAATTACTGCAGATGCAGCAGGAGACTCTGGAAGCTCCGCCGGCTGCGGCCAGTGTTGACAACACCAACCTGTATTTAATACTGGGCGGTGCAGCACTCCTGATTCTCTTGCTGGGATTGGTTTTTGCCGCCATGAACCGGCGTCCCCAGGCTCCCGTCTATCCGGATTATCCCCCGGCCGGGAGATGGTCATCGGATGATGAACGAATCGATAAAGCCGCTGAAAAAGCCGCATTGCAGGCGGAAAAACGGCTGAAAGATCTATTGCAGACACAACGCGATCTCAGCAGCGAGCCCGAACCCCGGACACCGGAACCGGAAAAAATGACGGAAGAATCGTTATCCAGTGCGGCCACAGGCATCGCGCCACAGGCAACCTATCGCCGTCAACCGGTGCGCACGGAAGACGCGGCTCGATCAGATATGGATGATGTGCGAAAATCCGTTGTTTCGCTGGCGATTGGACGCCCCCAATCTGCCTCGCGCATAATCAGTAATTGGCTGGACGATAGCGGTGGTTCCGCAACCGAAAGTGCCACAACAAGTGAGGCTGGCAGTGAAGAAAACCAAGATTAACAAAAACCAGACAGACCAGCCGGCTAACGAGCAAAAGGGTCCGGTTATGGCAGCAGAAAAGCCGCAACTCAGTGGACTTGATAAAGTTGCCGTTCTCTTTAAAATTCTGGGGACCCCCCTTGCGGTCTCATTATTCAAGGATTTGAAAGAGAATGACCTGCTGGCGATTCAGCAGCGCACGCAAAACCTGGGTGAGGTGGACTTCAAAACCAAACGCCTGGTTTTGGAGGAATTTTACTTCAGCTTTGTTTCAGAAAAACTGAAGTCTGAAGATAAATCCGAAGCCAAAAAACATCCCTTCGCCTTTCTCAGTGACCTGACCGAGCTCCAATTGACCTATCTGCTGCGCCAGGAACCGGAACGCAGTCAGGCCATTATTTTGGCTCAATTGCCGGAAGACAAGCAATTCCATCTCATCAAATCCATGTCGATGGAACAGCGTTCCAATGTGCTGGTGGAGATGGGTAAGATTGAAGAGATCCCCTTCGAGGCCATTTTGGATTTCGCGGCGGACCTTAAGAGCAAAGCGCGCTCGATTCCTTCCCATGCTGAATATGAAAAAGGCGGGAGCACAGCGCTGGCAAAACTGCTGGGCAGGCTGGATACCCGCGAACAGCGGGAATTCCTGGATTTCATCAATGATGAAGCTCCCGATCTGGCAGAGGAGGTTCGCAAGGTGCACTTCACCTTTGATTCCGTCCCGTTATTGCCGGACAGCATTTTACGGGATGTGTTCAACTCCGTGGATCTGGATGTGGTGGCTCTGGCGCTGAAGGGTCAGGACCAGGAATTTGTGGATCGCATTATCAACAATCTGCCCCAGAAGAAACAGGCCATGTTTGAACCCCGGGAAGGACCGGTCGCACGAAAATTGGTGGAAAGCGCACAGAAGCAGGTGGTGGATCAGATTGTTGCCATGGATCGCAATCCGGACACGGATTTCCGCTTAGAAGATTATCTGGAGTCTGATTTTATCGAATAATGCAGTAGATAAACGGACTTCAGCCAACTGCTGTCCTGCACAAGCGAGATGGAGAGGGAGACTCAACCCGCCCGGGTTGGCTCCCTCTCGCACGTTGAACCGAATTTAAGAAGTTAAACATTTGCGGGAATCTGCATAGCATTTAATGCAATGCACCACGTCAACTACCAAAAATCCGATCACCGGCATCTCCCAATCCCGGCAGGATATAGCCAACCTGATTCAGGTGATCATCAATTGCCGCACTGAACAGGTGCACATCCGGATGAGCTGCATGCACTGCTTTAATGCCTTCCGGAGCCGAAATCAGCGCTAACAACGAGATGGTCTGAGCACCCTTTTGCTTTACAAACTCAATGGCAGCGTTCGCACTGCCGCCCGTGGCTAACATGGGATCAACGATGAAGCACGTGTCCAGAGCTTTGAAAGTGGGCAGGTTCTGGTAGTAGGACTGGGGATTCAGTGTTTCCTCGTCCCGGTATAATCCGATAACACCCACCCGCGCTTCCGGGTAAATATCCCAGCAGGCCTCCACCATTCCCAGCCCGGCACGCAACACGGGAATCAGCCAAATATCACCCACCACACGCTTTTCTTTGGTAACGGCCAGGGGTGTTTCCACCGAGAGATCCTTGGTGGCCAACCCGCGGGTTGCTTCGATGAAAAGCTGGTAGGTAATCCGTTTCAATGCCTGCCTGAATAGGGCCGGGGATGAATCTTTGTTGCGCATAATGCCCATATCCTGGCGGATCAGCGGGTGGTTCAATTCGGTAACATGATTCATATTACAGATTCCTTTGGTTTGACTGACCGCACTAGCGCCGGAAGGGCTGGCTGCGATGCTGTAATTTCAAATCCTTCAACTGAGAAGCATCCACCTGAATTAATAAATAATATCCGGCGGCATATCCCGATGGCGTCCAGGTGAATTTTAATGACCAACAGTGCAGATCCCGGGTAATACGCACATCATGACTTACTAATTCCCGCTGTACCAGGTCAAAACGGGCATTATAGGAGAGCTTCCAGAATTTGGTCAGATTGATGCGGGCCTGGGTATTCATCCAGAAACTTTTGTTCACCGGCAAAAAGGGATCGGCGTGACTGTAGGAGTAATTGAAGGAGAAATTGGTGTCCCACAGATTACCGGATCCCGTTCCCAGCGTACGGTTTGCGAACCGCGAATCCAGAAAAGCATCCTCCTGGAAAGTTGTATCAGCCGAATCAACATTCGCTACCGTGGTCTTACTTTTTAAACCGAAGCGAAACCCGACTGAAGCAGACGTGAGCCGGGGTGATCGCAAACGATTCACAAGCTGACTATTGGTGGTATTTCCGGGGATGGAATCCCGGTCATAAATCTCAAACTTGGCTGAGTAATTCAAGCTTCCCAATTTTCCCACCCGGAGGACACCGCTATTGCTAATCGGTGACGCGCGCAGAGAATCCTTCACCATATTATACGAGCCGCTCATCTGCCAGGTGAAAAACTGTTCTTTTGCCTCTCGGGGCTCGTCATCGGGTGTTTCGCCGGGTTGTAGCAATTTATAGTCAAATTGGTTTTTCATACTCCAATTCAGATTAAAAGTCTCGTTGTCCGGCGTGGCGCCGATGCTGGAATAACGATACGGATCAAAGGTGACTGTTCCGCCGGCGCTGTCGGGATACGATTCTACATAACCCCAGAATGATTTAGAAAAGTCCGGCGTGTAACTAACCCCCATATTGGGCGTCAGCA
>JAIPJQ010000029.1 GCA_021734065.1 Fidelibacterota bacterium
ATCTGCAAACACAAACGCTTGAAATCATGTTGGAAAAAAAAGAGGGACTGACTTGCCTTGCTGATGTCCCGTTCAAAATAAACCCCAATTCTCTCAAAAAATTGAAACAAAGTGGTGCACATTCATTTGGCCTATAACCGTTAATCACTAAATGTTAGGGAATGCGTCGTGTACGTAAAAGTAAAAAGACGAGCGTGGCAACAATTGGATAAATCTAAAATCTCATGCATGCAAGCGTGGTGAAAGAATGGTAATGCGCGTGAAATTAAAAGCGGGACACCCGAAAGTGTCCCGCTTGTCATCTAGCACCCAAACTGAGGATTGGGGAGCTCGCTAGAAAAGGGCAACGCCTCAGATCTAACCCAATTTAAGTTATTACCAACAGCCCCGGATTAAAAATAAAGGCTTTGGGAGAGACGAATTCCCATGCCGGAGGCGCTGGCGCCCATGCCATTAATCGCGGTTCCGTCAATTCCAAACTCATAGCGCTTGAAGTGCAGCCCAAAACCGCCACTCCAGGTGGTCTGTCCCATGAAGGAATTGATTCCCCCACGGAACTCCACTGCCGGAACGGGAAGAAGTCCCACATACAATCCCAGACGCGGATCAGTGGTCCAGGCCACGCCGTCGGAAAACGACTGGCGGTAGGAGACCTGCAGTAAGACCTGTGGAATGGGTTGATATTGCGCCGCCAATGAAAGCTGCGCCGGGATACTTACACTATGACTGCCCACACCGATCACCGTTTCCTGTGGATTCAGCAGGGAATCGATGTAGGTGGAGTCGGAGCTGTTGTCCATCACTTCCACCACATCATACACCACGGCACTGGCAGAGAATGTTTTTTCCGTCACATTGTCCCAGGTCAGTTTGGCACCCAGGTTAGACAGCGCCACCTGCACATCCACATGTTGCTTCAGCAGCGGATAAAGATTGAGACCGGCACCCAGATTGAGACCCATGCCGATTGAGCTGGGGAAATTTCCCAGGTCCATCCCGTCGGTGTTGGGATCGGTAATCAGACCAATATTCGGATCGGTAAAAAATCCCCGGGCGGCCAGATTCACTTCGATTGAATCCAGGCTGGTGGCCAGCGTGAATTCCTCTGATTCCACTTTGGCATACCCAAAACCGAAGAATATCCCCAGGCCGGCCCCGGCGCGCACATCCCCAATGGGGGTTGGGATAGTGCGACCGTAACCAATATTGGTCTGGGAGTAATTCAGCGTCTCAAAACTCAGCTCCAGATCGGTGAGGGAATTTTCACTGGTGAAATTAGACCAGGGCAGCATGAGCAGGTCGCCGGGCAGAACGCCGCGAATGGCCACATGCATCCCGGAGTTAATGCCTACCGGACCGATGCGCATACCCAAAATGGTAGGAATGTCCACCAATGTCTGGATATCCAGGCTTTTCCCGGCCAGAATGCTGGTCATCTCTTCTTTGTCAGCCTCGGTGAGATATTGCCCCTGAAACCATTCATCAATCCAGCCCGGCGTAAAGGCCGAATTGTTCAGGCGAAGCTGCAGCGGGATAAAAGGCATGGGTAGTACCACGGACCAGGCTGTGGTAGTTTCCTGCTCCAATGCCAGATGGGAGGGATTCTCCACGAAGGCTTCAAAATTCCGCAAATGACGATAGAGCACTTTGTCAAAGTTATTCCACACATATGGTTCCGAAACCGGTAGCGCTTCCGCTTCTTCGGAATCAGCCGCCAGAGCGGCCGCCTGGGCAGCAGCCATTGCTTCCGCCGCCAAACTATCCATGGCAGCGCTGACACTGTCCAGAGAAGTGATTTCAGCGGTTGAATCATCCTGTTCCGGGACAAATTCACCGCCCATGGCAGCACTAAACACGGCAAAGGGATTGCTCAATGAAGCTTCGCCCAGCAGGTCACCGGTAGCCGGATCGTACAGCGCCACCTGATCCCCATAGGTATTAATGAGTAAAAACAGGTCGGCTTCCGCATCCCGGGCGGCCTCCAGATAGCATTCCAGTTCATCACAACTGGCGGAGTCACCGGCGATAAAATCCAGCGTCTCCTCCGCGGTGATATCGTCGTCCGCAAAATAGGCGGCATTCCACCGCATACCGGAGGAGTCCTGAATCACCACCGCCACTTTACGCGGCGCTTCGACAGCGTCTGCGGAAACAATTTCCGCGGTTTCCAACTCCTGTGCGACCAGGGACTGTCCCGGCAGTAAAATGAAGGCCATGAGCAGGGCCGTTGATGTCAGAATATTCAAAATAACGCGCCTCATGATGCACCTCCTTCTTCGCCGTTAATTCGGACTTTGGCTCGGCCGGAAAGCTTGATTTCCATGGAGTCGGTTGAGAAGAAGCGCGATGGAATAGCGACGCCCGCCGAATCACGCTCGCCCATGAGGAAGACATTATTTTTCAGGAATGTGCGCTCTTTAAGCAAGGACAGCTTGCCCGCCTGAAGGTCAATTTCCTGGTAGGATTCTTGTCCGGGCGGTATCGTCAGTGTCAGAAGGGTATCCGGTATACCAGAAGGAGGGTCGTCAAAGACGGTTGAATCCGGCGATGTCAACACGGTAAGCTGAGCTCCGAAGGCAAACCGGTTATTAATGTCTGCAAACAGCGTAATGCCCTGCAGATCTTCCGGTAAACCAGCGTCCACTGCTTCGGCATCCATTTTCAATTCTGTAGAATCACCCAGCACGAACGACATGGGAATGGAGATGACGAAGTTTGCTTTGATGGAGTCATTACTGGCAGCACTTCCCTGGGAGACACCATCTCCCACCGTGGCCAGACCGAATACGGTAATTTCGTCCGGATGCAGATTGATGAGATTCGTGGCCTGATCCGATGGTATTACCACGTCGGAACTGTCAGTGATATTCCAGTTACTCACGCCGGCGGTGACGGTCTGGCCATCAGATGCGGTGCCAATAATACTCAGGTCTAAAAATACCGGAATAGAAATTTGCGAATCAAAAGCCAGCGTCATATCCACACGGGAGAAGTTGAAATCATCCAATTCGTCCGGCATGCCGGAAAGCTCTTGTCGGATGGTATCAATTTCCACCTCGATGGGCGCTACAATACCGTCAACCTGATCAAAAGAAAGGTTGGCGATATTCATGTTAATGGCGATGGAGTCTTCCAGACTCAGGGTCATAGCCACGCTGCTGGGAATGGAAATGCGTGATTTGTAATGAATCACCTGATCATCCAGCGGAAGCTGAATTTCGTATCCCGCCAGGTCAAAGGTGCTGTCCTGAGGTGCCGAATCCTGTCCGATCTCCAGAACGCCCTGGAAGGGTTGTCCGTTTTTCACGATTTCATTGATGGTGAAGCGCGACCGGGCCTGCACACCGATGTAATTGCGAATCGTCAGTTTCAGGTCACCCCGGTTGATCAGCGCATTTTCCACCTTGGTGTCATTATTCAGTTCCACAACATTGGAATCAACAATGGCATCCTGGGTGAAATAGCCTTCGATCTCGCTGAAGGTGAGCGTGGAGACATTAATCTCCACCACGATGGAATCCAGCAGATTATAGGTGCCCAGTTCGCCCTCCGGTGTCACCACATGGGCGCTGTAATACAGGGTCTGATCGTTTTGGGGCATCTGAAGCGCGTGGTTGGTCAGATTGATATTCAGGAGATTATCACCCGGATCCAGATTCACACCCTCAACCCGCAATGTGTCACCATTGGAATCAAAGAGCTGGTTAATCTGGAGGGTCAATTGTGGCGTACCGCCCTGGGTTTCATTAATGCCATTGTAAATATTGATATCCAGCCCGCCGGAAGCGATATCGGCCCGCAGGATCTCCGAGTCTGAGGTGACGGGGATGTCGCCGTCGATCGTCTTGTCCTGAGATTCGATGATCCCGCGAATGGTGGAGAAAACGATGTCTTCGCCCGGATTTGCACCGTAAAGCGACAAGCCGACTTCAATGCTGTCAGTGTCAGTGATTAACACAAAATTGGGATCGGTGGAAACAGTTTCCACATGATAACTGTAATCCACCTGCTGGGACGCCAGCGTCATAACCATAAAATGGTTCGCCAGGCTGTAAACTTCATTGGCCGTGGCGTTGGCGGCCAGGGGGATGGTCTCTTCAAACACACCACCAGCCGGACCTTCCAGCGAAGTCACGGTAATGACCAGATTGGCGGCCACGCTCATGTTGTTGCTGATGTTTACCGCCATATTCCCGCGCTTGATCTTGGCCCGCTCCACCTTATTGGTGGAATCGCTCAGTTCAATACTGCTAGTTTCATCAATTTCCTGAGTAGGCACGACCGCTTCGGCGCTGGAAACCTGCAGATTACTGGCGGCGATATTCACCACAAAGCTGGAATTCTTCACCTCATCAGACATCGTAATATTTTGCTGCTGGGAGCCATAAGAATAACCTGAAATTTTCACGAAAATATTCCCGGGCAGGGTCATACCGGTGAGGTCCAGTACTTGCGTGTCTTCCGTACCAGTGGGAATCAAGGCATTCCAGGTAACGCTGGCACCGGGAATGTCCACGGTATCAGTGCCAACAAGTTCTTGTAGCTGCAGGTCCACCGGCCGTCCCAGATCAATAACCATGTCATTGGCAATTGAAATATCCAGTTGCCCCCCCACGAAGGTGGCGCTCTGGAAATCACTGAAGGTGAAGGGTTTCACGATAGGCGCAATAGGCGCAGATGGAATGGAGTCAGTCTCGCCGTTATTTACATCTTCTACGACGGGTGCGATTTCCCGCAGTGTAAACGGATCCGTGGAAGTTGGCGCAATGTTGTCCAACTCGATGGTGCCCACCCGGGAGACCAGGCTTTTCTCAATGGGATTCACACCCACTTCATCAAAAGCCACAGACTTGGTCGTCTGGGTCCCGTCCACAGTCACATTGTCCACGGTTTGGGAAAAGTTTTTGTTGATGTCCTCAATGGTAAGTTGATCGCCAACCTCCACCGGATCCACATCAATGGTGTCTTTGTAA
Organism: Fidelibacterota bacterium; assembly: GCA_021734065.1. Lineage (GTDB taxonomy): Bacteria > Fidelibacterota > UBA8477 > UBA8477 > UBA8477 > UBA8477. Next base: position 4,974 of record JAIPJQ010000029.1, read on the forward strand.
ACAAATAGTTCGGTTCCGGCTGGTAGCGGATTACCAAATTCATCCACAGCCTGCCGTTTGATTTCCGGCTGATCCAAAAGTTCGTCGGTATTTACCACCTGTTTGGTCAGCGGAAATTCCATGGTAAAGTCCCAGGATGGCATTTCCGGCTTCAGCATGAGGTCTGTACATGCCGCCAGGAAAAGCGCCCCTGAGAGGACCAGAAGTATCCGATTGCGTTTCATAATCGTCCTTCGTTCAAATATTTTTGTTTCATCGTTATCCATTTCATCGGGAAACGACATCAATTCGCCCCCCGTTGACGATAGTCCGTCAGAATTGGGCATAGTATAATCTAAATAGTAAGCGATGCCACTTGTCCTGCGTCAAAAAATCTATTGTGGACGCCAGGCAGATTCATTCGGAAAAAACCACACATTTGCCTTATTCTGTCTTATTTTTCCGCAACTTTGAACCTGGAACGATCTGGCCGCAATACCCAACAGGTGCGACAGGTCACAGAAATGGGGTAAGTTATTGAAATTTAAACATGGTATAAGCGGAGAAGCGCGATGAAAAAATCAACAACAATCTGGATTATCGTGGCCGTGGTGGTGGTGCTCTTTATCATCAGTATCGTGGGCAAGTACAACGCCTTTGTCACACAGGAAGAGAATGTGAAAACCGCTTGGTCTCAGGTGGAAAATGTCTACCAGCGACGGGCTGACCTGATTCCCAACCTGGTGAATACGGTGAAAGGGTATGCCGAGCATGAGCAGGAAACCTTTTTGGCAGTAACCGAAGCCCGGGCTAAGGTCAACAATATCAATCTGGAGGGGGTTACAGATAATCCGCAAGCCCTGCAGAATTTCCAACAAGCACAGGGTCAATTATCCGGTGCCCTGAGTCGGTTAATGGTGGTAATGGAGCGCTATCCTGACCTGAAGGCGAACCAGAACTTTCTGGATCTGCAATCTCAGTTGGAGGGTACTGAAAACCGAATTGCCATTGAGCGGCGGCGCTATAATGAAGCCGCCCGGGCGTTCAATACATTGATACGGAAATTCCCCAATAATATGTACGCCGGCATGTTCGATTTCGAATCCAAAGCCTATTTCGAAGCGAAAGCTGGTGCAGACGTAGCGCCCAAGGTGGAATTCTAATTGATGCTTCGTTCGGTTTACACGCGATCCCTTCAGGTAATGACTTTCCTGGTCTTATTGCTGGTTTCCACGGGACAGGCGGCTGCTGACGATCAGCTCTTTCCCGCTACGATTAACCGCTATGTGAATGACTGGGGGAATCTCATGACCTCCCGTCAGGTGGGCCAGCTGGAAATGCAGTTGCGCCAATTCGAAGACGCCACATCCAACCAGTTTGTGGTGGCCACATTCCCCTCTCTGGCGGGTGAAAATATTGAGGATGTCTCCATCCGCATGTATGAAGCTTGGCGGTTGGGACAAAAAGGCAAAGACAACGGCGTTCTGCTTACGGTTTGGAAAGCGGAGCGGAAAATCAGGATTGAAGTGGGCTATGGCCTGGAACCGGTTCTCACGGACGCCCTTTCCGGGAGAATCATCCGGGACGAGATGGCGCCCTCTTTTCGCCAGGGTGATTTTTATGGCGGTATTGTCCGGGGCGTGAAAGCGGTAATGGCCGCCACCCAGGGTGAGTACACCGGACGAGGATCACGAGCACGCGGAAAAGACGATGGCGGCGGGATTGCGGGTATGCTTTTTCCTCTGCTGTTCTTTTTTCTGTTGTTTGGACGGCGCCGCGGTGCGCTGGGTGGCTTTTTACTGGGTAGTATGCTGGGATCGGCCATGGGCGGTCGCGGAGGCGGTTTCGGTGGCGGTGGCGGGTTTGGTGGTTTCTCCGGCGGAGGCGGTTTCGGCGGCGGTGGCGGAGCCTCGGGCGGTTGGTAGATCTCACCGTGAATAGCCAGAGATAACCCAATATTTCATGGAATCCACAAACCCACTGGGGACAGAATACATTGCTGAGCACTGGGGCACGTCGGGGAAACCGGCGCTCCATTTTCTCCACGCCAACAGCTACTGCGCCGGGATGTACGCGCCATTTTTACAACCGCTTTTTCCTGACTACGACATTCATGCTTTGGAAATTCCAGGTCATGGCCGCTCGGCGTGGTCCGGCAAAATGGAACGCTGGTCTGATCTGGCAGATTATTTAATAGCGTTTCTGGATAATGCTGATATAGCCAAACCGCTCATCGGTATGGGGCATTCCATCGGGGGTGTAGCCACGCTGATGGCGGCGGTGCAGCGGCCTGATCTCTTTAGCAAACTGGTGCTGCTGGATCCGGTGCTGCTGCCACCCAAAATGCTGTTCATGATCAGACTGGCGAATCTGCTCCGCTATCAATACAGCACACCACTCATCAAGAGTGCCAATCGGCGTCGAAGACATTTTCCATCACGGGAATCTGCCCGGATGCAGTATGGAAAAAAACGCACCTTCAAACGGTGGAAACCGGAATTTTTGGATGCCTATGTGGAATGCGGATTCAAGCCGGCAAGGGATGGCGGCGTTGAGCTAAGCTGCTCACCGGAATTGGAAATCAGCATTTACCGCTCTATTCCCACGGACGCCTGGCGGTATGTTCAAAGGTTGAAAACGCCCACGCTCATATTGGGGGGCGAACACACGGACACCCTCCTGCCACCGTCCCGGAAAAAACTGACTCATTACACGCCATTCATCCTCACCAAAACCGTTCCGGGCGGACACCTCTTCCCCTTCGAACACCCCTTAGAAGCCATGCAGCAGATAAAGGAGTTTTTAAAATGATTCTGGAAATATATGGGGACCACCTGAACCAGCGGGTGGTGGACGAAGCAGTGGAAATTCTGAAAAATGGCGGGATTATCATTTATCCCACCGATACAGTGTATGGGATAGGGTGTGATATTACCCAGAAATCCGCGATTGAAAAAATTTACCGCATCAAGGAAATGCCCCATACCAAGCCGTTGAGTTTTATCTGCGCCGACCTGAAAGATATTGCCCGCTACGCGAAAGTGAGTACGGTGGTTTATCGTGAAATGAAGCGGCATTTGCCGGGACCTTACACCTTTATCCTGCCGGCCATGAATGCTGTTCCCAAAATGGTGGTCTCCCGACAGAAAACGGTGGGTCTGCGGGTTCCGGAGCATGAATTGAGTCTGGCCATTGTGCGGCAATTGGGAAATCCCATTGTTACCACGAGTCTGGATATCAACGAGCGCACCTTCGCATCGGACCCCATGGATTTTGTTGGTTTTTTTGAAGACAAAGTGGATTTGATCATCCACGCGGGTCCCTCCTACAACGATCCGTCCACCATTGTGGATTTCACGCATGATATACCGCGCCTCATTCGGGCGGGTCAGGGTGACACGAGCTGGATTTCCGGTGAGGTGACATGAAATTTCCTACAGAAGACCTCCCGGCGGCCTATATTTTGCCCGCCCCGAATAGAACCAGCTTGGCGGGAAATAGGAGTGCTAAATGGCCAATGTGATTTTAAAAGATATCGAGATGAAATTCGGCGAGACCCATGTCTTGCATAAAATGAGCTTTGAAATCAAAGACGGTGAATTTGTGGTGCTTGTGGGACCCTCCGGATGTGGAAAATCCACCACCCTGCGCATTATTGCCGGCCTGGAAGAACCCACCTCAGGGGATGTTTACATTGGCGAAAAACGCATCAACAATGTAGCGCCCAAGGATCGTGACATTGCCATGGTTTTCCAGAATTACGCCCTGTATCCCCACATGGATGTTTTTGAGAACATGGCTTTTGGGCTCAAGCTCCGCAAATTCCCCCGGGAGGAGATTCAAGCCCGGGTGAACGAGGCAGCGGAGATCCTGGGGATTTCCCAATTACTCCAGCGCCGACCGAAGGAATTATCCGGCGGACAACGTCAACGGGTGGCGGTGGGGCGCGCCATTGTGCGCAAGCCGGCTGTGTTCCTGTTTGATGAGCCCCTGTCAAATCTGGACGCCAAATTGCGCGTGCAAATGCGTACCGAGATCAAAAAGCTCCACGCCACATTGGGAACCACCATGATCTATGTGACCCACGATCAGACCGAGGCCATGACCATGGGGGACCGAATTGTAGTATTGAAAGACGGTTATCTCATGCAGGAGGACAAACCGCTGGAAATTTACAACAATCCCACCAACCAGTTTGTAGCCGGCTTTATCGGGTCACCACCCATGAATTTTTTCACCACCAAAGCGCAGCTAAATGGCGGGGTGGTTCTGGACGAGGGAGCTTTCACCCTGAGCGCCCCGGCAAATTTGAAAGTGAAGGCAGGCCAGTCCGTTGTCCTGGGAATTCGGCCGGAACACCTGTATCTGGATGATAACGGTCCGGTTAAAGCCACGGTGGAGGTGGCAGAACTTATGGGCAGCGAATCCTACCTTCACGCCACCACGGGGAAACATCCCTTCGTGGCGCGTGTGGCGTCCACCCACGAATTCAAAACCGGTGATTCGGTCCGGTTGAGCATGGATAACAACCACTTGCGCTTCTTCGACGGTGAAACCGGAGACCGCATTTAACGCCATTAACCACCAGGGAATTCCGTATGAATAAGGGGGAAATCCATTACCGGCCACTGGCTCAAGGCGACATTTCGGGCCTTCGGAGGTTGTTCGAACTCACCTATCAGTACGAACCCGTTTCAGACGGGATTATTCACGAGAAAACCTTCCAGGATCCATTTTTCGAAAACTCCCTCACCTGGGTTGCCACGCGCGGTGAGCAGATCGTGGGATTTGCCATGGGGGTCACCCGTCCCGATTACAAACCGGAGAAGGGCTGGCTGAAACTGATTGCCGTCCATCCCGAATTTCAGGGGCAGGGAATTGGGAAGGTGCTTTTCGGGCGGATTGAATCGGCGTTTCAGCAGCGGAACCTCACGGTAATGAGTCTTTTTGACACGCCGTACAACTATTACACACCGGGGTTGGATCCCCGTTACACCCGGGCGTTGGTTTTCTTCCAGGATCGTGGGTTTGAGCGGACCGGTGAGACGGAAAATTTGCTCTGCTCACTGGATCAATCTTTTGATACAGCGGCTGATGAAAAGCGATTGGCAGGAAAGGGAATCGAAATTCTCCTGGCGGAGGAGACGCACCTGCCAGAATTGAATAAATGGCTGGAGACTATCTGGCCGGCTTGGATTTACGAGGCTACAGCGGCCTGGCGACAAAATTTATTGTATTTGGCCATCAAAAAAGACGCTGGCGTCATCGGCTTCGGTGCCGGTGAGGACAATAATGTGGGCACCGGTTGGTTCGGGCCAGTGGGGGTTGATCCCAAATTTCGCCAGTACAAGATCGGAAAAGTTTTGTCCCTCAAGGTGCTGCACGACCTGAAAAAGCGGGGTTTTGCCATGGCAATCATCCCCTGGGTAGGGCCGATTCCATTTTATCAGCGGCTTTGCAAAGCTATGGTAGATCGCGTTTTCTGGCGATTTGAAAAGCAATTGTAACAAAGATATTTGTTATTTGGCAATTTCGGTGGGTGACAATCATTCAGCGTCTTGTTCGCAGCATTTGCTGGTGGTAAGTAAACTTGACTAAAATCAATTGAACCGATATATTGGTCGCACTTTCGTTAGAAAATGGCGGGTCACACGGATGCCGGGTTGAGATGCAGCCGCTCCCTTTTTTCCGACGAACCGAATCTGAGCAAGAATTAACAAGAGGAGAAAGTGTATGAAAAAGCTAACTGTAAGCCTCCTGGCACTCACAATGCTGACAGGTGGTGCATTTGCCCAGCTCTCTGTTGGGTTTAATGCTGGTTTTACAGGCGACATGTTTGGCCTGAGCAGTGATTTTTATGATCAGAACAAGGGGGGATTAACAGACGAGCTCACCGGTGTTTTTTACCCGGTTGACTTGAATGGCGACGGCACCCTCGATCCCAATGAGGGCGTCACCAACACGGTGAAGTATGAACCCAATGGTTCCACTGTTGGATTTGACTTTGGACTGAATGCCACCTACGAGATGGGCTTTTTCTTCCTGCGGGCGGATTTTCGTCGTGAAACCCTGGTTGCGGGCGGTGAAAATACCTATGAAGAATCTGGCGCAGCCTTCAGTGGCGGCACGGTTCTGCGTGAACAAACCACCAGTGGCGCTATCACCTCGATTCCCGTCTATCTGGGTGTGAATATCCCGGTGATGAAGGGCAAGGTTTTTGCCGGTATTGGTTATGGCTATTACATGGCAGACGCCAGTTTGACCCTGGATGTGAGTGGCTCGTACATTGATGCGCAGGATGCTCAATTGGCTGCTTTGGGTGGCAGCTTTGATCGTCAGGGTGTATTGGAATACAGCACTTCCGGAACCGGTGTGGAATACATCATGGGTTATCAGAGTAAAATCACGGATAACCTGAGTCTCTCCTTCAACTACAGCGCCGGTGGCGGTGTGGTTTATGGTGAATCGGAATTTGATACCTGGCAGATCGCGCCCATCGCGGGTGCTTTTCCCGGTTTGAAAACCACCGATTATACGCTGGCTCAGGGTTTTGACGAATTGTCCAGCCAATTCCTCTATACTGAAGTTGGCGATGGCACCAAAACCAAGACCATGTTCCCGCTGAAGACAGCCGGAGCCAAGATCATGATGGGTATTCAGTATAATTTCTAAAAATTAGTACTGATACAGATTCAAACCGTAAAAGGCCGCTGAAACCAGCGGCCTTTTCTTATTCACCGGATTTGTCACGGTTCTTGAAATCGCGGTTAAAACGACCATCTTTGGATGGTGTGAATTGTTGCCGTGAATTTGAACCAGGAGGTTTCTTCCATGTCTAAAAATATCTTTATAACCGGTGTGAGTTCGGGAATCGGTCACGGTCTGGCCGCGGAATACCTGCAACGGGGTGACGTCGTGTACGGCGTGAGTCGGCGGGAACCGCACAACCTGACAGTGCATGAAAAATTCCATTTTGCGGAACTGGATTTGACCGATTACGAAAAAATGGCACCTGTTTGTAAAACGCTCTTGCATAACACCACAGAATTGGAACTGGTGGTGCTGAACGCGGGCATTTTGAGTCCCATCCGGGATATGGTAGAGACACCGTTAGAGGATTTGCAGCAAGCCATGGAGATCAATGTATGGGCCAATAAAATGCTGCTGGACTGGCTGCTTCAATCGGGCAAAATCATCCGGCAGGTGGTGGGAATCTCCTCCGGGGCAGCCGTGAATGGCCACCGGGGCTGGAATGGCTATAGTCTCAGTAAGGCCGCTCTGAATATGCTGATTCAGCTTTACGCGGCCGAGCGACCGGACATTCACTTCACCGCGCTGGCGCCGGGACTTATTGACACCGACATGCAGGCTTATATGTCCGGCTTGCCGAAAGACGAGCGCTTTCCATCCATTGAGGCATTGAAAAACGCACGGGGTACCGCTGCAATGCCTACGCCGGACGCTGCAGCGCCCCTGTTGATTAAAGCCTTTAACAAGGTAAAATCACTAGAAAATGGCGAATTCACCGATGTGCGGACGTTGCAGGATTAGTGGAAATTGTAATCACGTTCCATCACGGTCCACAAGTCGTTATGCTATGTTAATGAGTTGACAGTTTTTCCAATACAGGGCAGATCCTTTGGTAAGTTTCGATTACTTGGTTGCCTTGGTTTTGTCCAGATACAATGAGTGCCAAAGCCACAGAAACTGTGTTGCATCCTAACCTGAGTTATTCCATGCATGCCTATAGATATAGGTCGGTCTTAAAATGTTGAAGGAAGAAAAATTTGAGTTAAAGCATATCATTCCCCGTATCTGAACACCATGCCAGGCAGGGGCGTTAATCATTGGATATTGTTTTTCCACCATTTAGTTTATTCAAAAGAGTTAAGTGAAAAAGGAATAATTATGAAAGTATTTATGGTTTTATTCCTGTTTTGTAGTATAACATGTTTAAATGGATATCAGGATTTCGAATCCGCAGGGGGAACTTATAAACAGCCTAACGGTGTTACTTTTGAAGCAAGATATTCTGGCGGAAGAACATTTTTCGAGAAAGCTATGGGTAACAGCACAATCTACATTGATCCGAGCTTCATTTTCAAATATGGAGGACTTACAGAAGCGATTTATACAGTCAAGGCTCTGGATACGGACTCACCTGTTTCTCCGGTGTAAAACTCGCTTTCAACAGAAGGAATAGGTGCACCAATGAAACCAAGTCTGCTGGATGCGAAATCCTGGTATCCTTTACTGGATGGAAATAGATGGCAATACAGAGTGTATCAACAATTTGCAGATTCTACCTCAATCTGGTATTACGCTTCAGAAGTCGTTGGCGATTCAACAATGGAGAATCAATTAAGTTATCGTGTTTTGAGAAGACAAAAATTAACAGGCGAATTTCTGGCGGATATTTATTTAAGGTGCGACACAATCTTGAATACAATTTATGAGTATCAGGACACTTTATCTTGTCCGAATAGTGAAATTGTAATTGCAGATTTTTCTTCCGATCCAAATGAAGGTTTTTGGCAGGACTGTCTCGGGTTCGACTGGCAGTCATCGTACTACTATAATGAGCTAGATACACCGGTTGTGATAATGGGTGTTACAAATGATTTATATGGAAGAATCTATACTTATCAACATGAACTGGGTATGATTCTATACCAGGAAGATGAAGTTGGCATTAATTATGAAGAAAAACTTATAGCTGCAGAAATAGATGGATCTCAATGGGGCGAATTCTACACAGGAATAAATGAAATCCGGCAGGTACCAGGCGATTTTGGATTAACTGCAATTTATCCAAACCCGTCCAATGCCGCAGTTTCAATCCAATATCGAACGCCTTCAGACAAAATCAGAGTGAGGGTTTTGATCTTTGATTTGTCCGGACGCCAGGTATACAGGTCCGCAACGATCTCAAGCTCGGGTAATCATGAGGGGGTATTTATTTGGGATGGACTTAATTCAGCGGGTAAACCGCTTCCCTCGGGTGTCTACGTGGCAACATTAGAAACTATCACCAGCCGTAATAGCAAAATTGGTAGTCCGCACAAATTTACATTGATAAAATAGAAATTAAGCAGATGCTAGTTCTAATGATTACTGCGTATCTTCCCTGTAAAATCTAAGAGAAATCAGGCTAAATCGCTGGGATATGATAGTCATTTATCAAATCCTGGTGTTTAACTTTATAGCAACTTCTCAATGATCGCTTTGAAATCCTGCACAAGCTGACTCGCTGTGGCTTCATCCTTCGCTTCGGCAAAAACGCGAATAATGGGTTCCGTATTACTGGCGCGGAAATGCACCCAGCGGTCGGACCAGGTGATTTTTACACCGTCTTCCAGATTGGGTGTTTCCGATTTGTATTCCTCGGCCAGGTCTGCCAGAATCTTTTTCGCGTCGGCAGTTCCAATCGAAATTTTGTCCTTCACCATTTGATAGCGGGGCAATTCATCAGCAATTTCACGCATGGACTGCCCGGTTTCGGCCAGCAGCGTCAAAATCAATCCCGCCCCCACCAGCGAATCCCGACCCAGATGACATTCGGGTAAAATCACACCACCATTACCCTCGCCGCCGATGAGGGTCGGTTGTTTTTGCATCTGACGTGCCACATGAATTTCACCCACTGGCGTACGTAGAACCTTACGGCCATAGCGGGCGGCCAAATCATCCAGTGCCATGGTGGTTGAGAGGTTGGTTACCAGCACCTTGCCGTCAGCTTTTTCCGCATGGCGCAATGCGTGGTATGCCGCCAGCACCAGTGTGTATTCCTCTACCAGCGGCTCACCGTTCTCATCAATCACCGCCAACCGGTCCGCATCCGGGTCGGTGGCCAGTCCCAAATCAGCTTTTTCTTCGCGAACACGCGCCATCAGGTCGGTGAGATTGGCAGGTGTGGGTTCCGGCGTGTGGACAAAATTCCCGTCGTGATCGCAGTTCATCCGAATTACCTCACAACCAAGCGCCGTGAGAAATCCGGGCAGCGCCTTGGAGCCGGCGCCGTTAATGGCATCCACCACCACTTTGGGGCGCCGCCGCTTCACCAACTCCGCATCCACCAGCTTCAGGGCTAATACATCCTCGATATGCTGGCGAATGGCGTCATGCTGGCGGGTCAAATCGCCTACCACATCCCATTTTTCCAGCTTTTCAACCGGGGTTTCCAAAAAACGCATCAACTCAGCGTGCTGCTCCGCATCCAGAAACAGGCCGCCTTTTCCAACAAATTTAAGCGCGTTCCACTCAATGGGATTATGGCTGGCGGTGACGATAATACCGCCATTGGCATCGAGTTTTTCCACCATGAGTTGAGCGGTGGGCGTGGGGCACACATCGCAATCAATCACATCACAACCAATGGATTGGAGCACGGACTCCACCACGTCCTTAAACATTTTTCCCGATGGCCGGGTATCCTGGGCGATGACGATTTTTCCGCCACCCACCATGCGTCCGAATGCGATGGTGTAGCGGGTCACCACATCCGGATCGAATCCGTCATTGATAATGCCGCGAACACCGGATATTCCTGAGATCAAAGTTGGCATAAATAGTCCTTTTTAAAATTTAGAGTAAGAGGAAAGAGGAAAGAGCAAGAGCAAGAGTAAGAACAAGAGTAAGAGTAAAGCCGGCTTGGCTTCCTGAGCGGCACCTGCCCGTGCGGAGCAACGCGGAGCAGGGTCGAAGGACAAGCCGGGCGGCGTTCGTATGTCCAAGCTCAAACAACAAAGCTCAAATCTCCTTAAACCCAATCAGATGACTGACTTCGGAAAAGCCCATGACAAAAGGCAGTTGCTCCACAAAGACGAAATCATTTTTAAGATACCACTTCAGAGAACTTTTATTGGCCAGCATCACGCCCAACCAGACGCGGGTATGGCCGATGGATTTGGCGCGGGCAAGGCCCTGTTCCAGCAGCCTTTTTCCCAGTCGTCGTCCCTGAAATTCAGGCAACACATACAGCGAGGTGATATAAAATCGCCCTTCCTGACGATTGTCGTGGCACTTGCTGTACCCCACCGGTTTTCCATCTGCTTCGGCGATGAAACCGTACATGTCCGGATTCTGAAAAAGCGCGGCGAGCTTTTCCAGGGAGTAATAGCTCTCATGAAACAGGGTCATGTCTTCCCGGGGAACGAAGTGCGAGTAGGTGGCCAGCCAGGTTTTCCAGCCAATCTTCCGGATGGCGGGCAAATCCTCCTGCTGCCATTCCCGTACCATATTGCTGCTCAGATCAATGGACATGGGCAAAAGTTAGCCGGACAAACGGGCGAGAAAAGCGTAAAGCCGGCTGGGAATCAGACATTGCGAAAAAGCTCCCAGATCAGCAGCCCCCATCCGGCCAGAAATGCCACCCCACCCAGGGGCGTAATGGCTCCCAGCCAGGATTTTTGGGTGAATGCCAGTAAATAGAGGCTGCCGGAGAAGAGCACGATCCCGGCAATGAAGAACCAGCCGGTGAGCGCCAGCTGTCCCGGGCGGATCACGTCCTTCAGCGCCATGAGCAGGAAAAGGGCCAGGGTGTGAAACATCTGATACAACACAGCCTTCTCCCAGATGGATTGGCCATAGTCAGAAAGTGCGCTTTTTAGTGCGTGGGCTCCGAAGGCGCCCAGTGCCACAGCGAGGAAGCCAAAAATTGCGGCGATGGTAAGAATTACAGGCATGGTTCGTCCTTCCGATTTTTGCATTTGCCGGAAAAAGCTCCTCGGCGCTAACCGCGGGAAATTCCGGCGAAGGTGAATAATAATGAAAATTCAGGGGAATGAAAGATTCACTGGTGCTGATGAGGCGGTTAGCCAGTGCTGGTGGCGGTTGAAAAGGGCGCGCTGGCTGATGGAATTTTGCCGGGGATTTCCCTTTTCCTCGATCCGCCCACCCCAATAGCGCCGCTAAACTCACCACCACCGCGCTTTGCAGCAATAAGGGTAGTTAAACTGCGTCTAAAGAAAAGCAGTTGGTGATCAGGGCGCTTAAGCGTACCTTTAGAGGTACATTTGGAGGTGTTTTATGGCAAAGCTACCTAAAATTATTCCAGTCAGCGAGTTCAGGCAAGATGCGGCCGCAATCTTAAAGCAGGTGCATGATTCCCGGGAGCCCACGGTGATTACGCAGCGTGGCCGGGCCGCGGCGATCATGTTATCTCCGGAGGCTTACGCAAAAAACGAGAATGAGCGGGAATTACTGCTCCAGCTTGCGCGAGGCACCCGGGAAATCGATGAAGGTTTGGGATACGACCTGGAAAGTGTTTTGAAAGAAGCGGACGATATTCTCGATTCTGAATGATGCAACTTAAGTTCACACCGTCAGCCAGAACGCAATTTTTAGAGGGCATTACCTATATCAAGCAGGACAATCCTGGTGCTGCCCGGCATTTCAGGCAACGGGTTGAAGATGTTTTACGGCGACTGATCGCGTTCCCGGGGGCCGACAAGGTTATCCGTGAGTTTCAGGACTTGCCGTTCCGTGAAATTGTGGTGCCGCCCTATCGTTTTTTCTATCAGATCAAGAAGGACTTTATCTGGATTGTTGCCGTCTGGCATAGTGCCCAGCGGGTGGATTTACCTGATTCAGGTCGCACGAAATGAATGGAGCGAATTGAACTTTCGCGCAGCAGCCGGGTTGATTTTCAGTTTGCTGCAAAACCAACCCAAGCGGAAACAAACTTGATCCTCGTTGATGTTCGGCTGAAAGTTGGGTTTAGGCCAGAAACCCCCTCACTTGGACTTCGACGAGCTCAGCCAGACAAGCGAGGGGTGTTTTTCTCAATCATCACTGCCTGTTTCTGCCAAACCAATTTGAGCGGAAACAGACTTGATCTTCGTTAATGTTCGCCTGAAAGTTGGATTTTGGCCAGAAGCCCCCTCACTCGGACTTCAACGAGCTCAGTCAGACAAGTGAGGGGTGTTTATTTTATAAACCGAGGCTATTTTTTCTTGCTGCCAGACCACCCCAATAGCGCTGACAAACTCACTACCGTCATGAGAAAACACGCACCCACGCCAATAAACAGGGCGATTCCCATGGAGCCCAGGCCACGATAAGTGGCAAACCACAAGCTGCCAAATCCCAACATGGTGGTGAGGGATGTGACAAAAACCGCCCGTCCCGTGGATGCAAAAATCACCTTCAACTTTCCCGGCCCCTCAATGAGATACCGGTGAATGACATGCACACCATCATCAATGCCGATTCCAATGATGAGCGGAATGGCCATGACATTCAGCAGCGTGATCTGCAATCCGGAGAGCTCCATAATGCCCAACATTGCGGCCACGCCGGTTACCAATGGTGTAATCGCCATCAGAGCCAGTCGCAGGTTGCGAAAATCAAATAACAGCAATAGAAAAATCACCACCAGCGCGGCACCTGTGGCCCGGCGACCGTCCTGACCGATTAAGTCCATTAATGCATTAAAAACAATAGGCAATCCGGTAGCCCGGGAACTCACTCCCGCCGCTTCTGCGTTGAGCCGATCCAGATATTCAAAATTCCACACATTGCTGCGGGGAAAAACCGTTACCAGAAAGTGCTCACCGGAATCTGAAACGAACTGGCTGCGGATCTCCGGCGGCAGGTCAGCCAAAGCAAGCGGCTCCGGATTCGCAAGACGCTGCGCCGCCTGCGCAAACGCCCGGCCGAAGGCATTGTGAAAAGATTCAAGCGGCCGGGTGTCAAAACCGGGGCGGTCGAAATTATCCAGCAACTGATTCAGCGATCCGGCATAAATGTCCGGACCCATGGTTCGTCTGAGTTGGTCCGTGAGACGCTTTTCCTCCGGTGTGAGAAGACTGTCGGGAATCTCCGCCACTCCGACCAAAAAGGCACTCTTCAGGAAAATTTTGTCCTGTCCGCCGCTAAATGCCAGATCCTGCAGCTCCATGATGTTGTACATGAGCCGCTCCAACTCATCCCGGACCCTTTGCTGGTCAGACAATGTAAGCCGGGCTGTAAGTTGTGTCTGATTCAGTCGGGATTGAATTTTTTCAATGAGCTGCCGACGTTTGTACTGCTCCGTGTCATGGGGCAGATAGTCGGAAATGCTCTGGACCATTCCGGCGGTTTTCATCTCCCGGGCAATGCGGGTCAGGGAATCGGCCTCAGTGAGACTGGAAGCGGTGAATAAAACCACATCCGGACTCATGTCGAATGCATCTATCATCTCGTCTTGTAACCTGACAGATTCCAGACCCTTGGGTTCCATATTAAGGTAATTATAATCCCAGGTGATTTGTGCGCCCCGGTAGCCCAGAAAAAGAACGACGATGACCAGCGCAGCGAGGGTAAAACCATAACGCATTCCCATCCCGCTGGCCAGGCCACCCAGGAATTGGTAACGAACATCCCGCGGCGGCCGTGTGGATTTTCGTCCCAGACGATCGTAAGTGCGGGCCGCCACCACGAGAAGCAGTGGCAGAACCAGCAATGCGGCCGCCATGGTCATGAGAATGCCCACACCCAGCACCAGCCCGAATTCCCGCATCCCGTCCAGCTCGGAAATGGTCATGGTGAGAAATGCCACCGCCGTGGTTACACCGCCGGTAATAATCCCGGTGCCGGAACGGGTCAGGGCGAACCGAATGGCGTCCGTGATCCCGATATTTTCGGCGCGTTTTTCTGAAAAGGTGGCGATGATGTGAATGGAAAAATCAATTCCCAATCCCGCCAGAATAACCGCTGTCATTGAAGTCATGAGATTGAGTTCGCCCACCAGGATCCACGAAATACCCATAGCCCAGATGATTCCCACCAACAGCGTGAGAATCGCCAGTACCGGGCTGGTCAACATGCGAAACGTGAGGACAAACAGAATAAGAATGCCCACCAGCGCGATCATGGTCACCACCATGCTGTCATTGGACATGGCCACCATTTCGTCCCGCGCCAACGCGATGGAACCGGTCAATCCCGCGGTGACACCATGTTTTTCCGCCACACGGTGAGTCATTCTCTCTATGGTATTGGTGGCTTCCACGCATTTTTCTACATCGAACATGGTGAAAGTGGGCATCACCTGGATAATGAGCATGCGCCGGTCCCAACTCAGGTAGTAAGGATCGCCAACCGTGAGGGCGTCCGAGGCGGCGTGTGCTTCCCGGGTCACATCCGCACCGGGCTCCAGTGCCAGGGTGAAATGTTGCACCCAGCGGTCAATGCCATCCAGCATGCGGGCGGCGGAATTTTCCTTTTCCCGGGTAGAAATTTTCTCTTCACTCCGGGTGTATTCTTTTTCAAAACTGTCGTTCAAATGGCTCAACATTGCCGGCAGGTTGGGATCGGTAAACAAATCACCCAGATTTTCCAGTTCGGAAGATTTGGTGAGCATCAGACCATGGTTGGCCAGGAAATCCAGCGGCGCTTTATCGGTGACATTACGCACCAGATGACCCAGCGAATCAGCAGCGATCATTGGGGTTAGATCATTGGCGAATGCTTTGAGTTGGGCTTCATCCCCTTCGGCCACCACCAGCAGTTGGGATGCGCCCTGGAAGTTTTCGATAATGCGGTCATACTCCTTCACCCGGGGGTCCTCTGCCGGCATGAGATTGGTGAAGGAGGTGGTGAGTTTCAACTGTCCCGCCATCCAGGCAAAGAGTAGCGTAATCAGCACCAGAATCAGGCCCAAGCGACCGGTGCGATTTACGGTCCAGTGAGCCAGCTTGTTCAGAAAAGATTCGCGTGTCATAATATTATCCTGCCGTTAAAATTCATCACTTTTCTCGGTTGTCTCCCTGAGTTCGTCGAAGGGCAACCGAGAAAAAACCGATTTGTAAAATTTTCCACGCGTCCTTCGACGTAGCTCAGGAAGACGCGTGGAGACGGTCTTGACTCGGCCAAACATCAAAAATACGCCTTCATCCGCACGCGGCTTTGCCACTGCTGGATGCCGAATTCCGTGTCATTTCCGCCACCCATCCAGGAAAACATTCCCTCCAAAACCACATTATCACTCACCGAATAAGACAGCGTGGGACTCACGATCCAGCTCTTATCATCCAGATTCACATACCCCAATGCGCTGCCGGAGAGCAAGCCGGTGAGCGGGTACGCCATTTGTAAAAAAAGATAATGCCGATACAGCGAATGAATATCGCCCTGGAAATATTGCAGAAAACGACTCAGGTCCAGCGAATCAATGGTGGTCACGCCATCTGAATTCACCAAGCCTTCACCCATGAGATACAGGCCGTTGGTGAAGGTGTAATCAACGCCGGCGGAAAGTTCATAAAAATTCAGACTGTCCGCAGAAAAGCGGTTTTGAGCACCTTCAATCCAAATTCCCATGCCAGCGATTTCACCATTAAGCGATCCGCCGACCAGGGTCCGTCGGGTCGTATTTTCGAGAATGGCGAATGGTGGCGCTCCCGGTTCAACGGGCAGGATCAGAGCAGGTCTGATTTCCATTTTTGACCAGAGATATTGTCCTGCATTCAGAGTCAGGTCACCAAAGGGCGCGTTGGCTTTGACCTGCATATATTTGGTAGCCTTCAGCCAGGTGTTTTCAGGCTGGGTGATGGCGTCAATCCGCAGCCAGTTTTTGGCCTGCCAGGCCAGCCGGATAGCCGTTACGCCGGTCTGCTCATAGGTGGGATCCAGCAGTTGTTTGAAGTTGAAAATGTCTGTGGGATTCCACACATACCCGGGTCCGAAAGAGAGTTGTTGCTTGCCCAGAGTAATGTCCATTTTCCCGAGCGCTACCCGGGCGTAGAGGTTATCCAGATAGGTGGAATCAGAGAAGATAACGGGAAAATCCAGCACACCACCCAGAGAATTGATAAAGACAGTGGGCGGTACGAAATCCGCCAGATTGTAGGTGGTTTCACCGAAATAGCGCTGGGCATTCACATTCGCGCCAATGGTCACGCGACGGGAGGGCGTGGCTTCCAGATCCAGGCGTAGTTTATGGTAACCGGTGGCAAATGATTCATTGGACATTCCAAATCCGTCCAGATTGGATTCAAAATAGCCGAACCAAACCGGCTGGGCCACCAGCAGGAGGGGAATGAATATTGGTACCATCCTGATGAAGTGTTTAAGTGCGCTCATTTTCGCAACTCCCGCTCGGTGAAAAATCCTGCCGGGTAGGTCACATCATAAGTAATGGACTCAATTCCCATTACGGTGGAGCTGTTTTCCAGCCTGTTTTTCATCACCATTTTAAAGGCCGTTGGAATGCCTTCCACATTCCGGATATCCTGAAAAAAGAGGGTTTTGATGTGGCGGTCGTCAGAATCGTAATAATGAATTTCCAGGGGACTGTAATCCGTTTTCCTGACGAAAATAACCAACTTGCTGTAATTGGTGTCGGTTTCGGGTTTTGGCGTCAGTTGCAGCGTATAGCAGGGTTCATCCTGAATGGTCTTGTCGTCCAGCCGGGTCGCAAAGAAATCTTCCCGCCAGGTATTTCCGGAACCCATGTCTTCATAGGTGAAATCGCTGCCTTCAAAATTCTGACGTTTGGCGGAGCTGGCCAGCTTGCGCACCCGTTTGGTGCGGGGGAAATAGGTCCAGATGTCCCGGGCATTATTCAACATCAGGGTCGCCATTCCCCGGCTGCGGGCGGGCGATGTGTAGCGAATGAGTACTTTTTCACCTTTACCAGCGGTGTAATACTCGTAGTGAAATTCACGCTTGGCGCCGGAGGTGGTATTGATAATCTGGGTCATTTGCGCCTGGGAATTTTCCGGTTCCAGCACAGTCATCATGCGTTCCAGCAGTGCCGGACCGTCCTGGGCATTTAATAATGTTGTTATGATAAAGAGTAAAATGGCAACTCGCAGGGTCATGGTCCTTCTCCCGGGGGTTGGGTGTCATCGCGCACCAGGATGCCCTCCAGAAAGGCTCGGCGGGTGACGGCTTTCAGTTTTTCAATATCCATGGTCTGGTTAATCAAAAAGTGGAGACCCAGCCCGTCCAGAGTGGCCATGAGCAGCAGGGCCAGGGTTTCGCTGTCCACCGGCCGGAAAATCCCTTCTGCCACACCCTGTTCCAGAATAGACATCATCATTTCCTGAATGGCGCGATAGCGGTGAATCATGGCGTCGTCAGGCTCGGTGGTGTGAAAACTACGGAGTCCCTGGGCCCAGATTTCGGTGATGATTAAGGCCTCTTCCGGCGTAGTGGTTTTAAACCAGTCCAGGTTCACCTCCAGCAGACGGGCAACTTTTTGATCAGCGGGCAGGGCTTGTTGATTGACCGTCTCCAGCCCCCATTGGATCTGATCGAAGAACTGATTCAGAATGGCGGTGAAAATGTCCTCTTTGCTGCGGAAGTATTCATAGACGGTGCCCTTGCCCACACCGGCTTCTTTGGCCACATCGGCGATTTTACCCCGATGCAAGCCTTCCCGGGCGAAGACCTTGAACGCGGCGGTCAATATGGCGATGTACTTTTCGTTTTGTGCGGGTGGAGGGTTGGTGTTGTTGAAAAAGGTCATTTCGTTTGCGGGTCTCCATTCTTCTCTGACTGACCAGTCGGTCAGAAGATAATTCGTAACACCATCCAGCACAAATGGTTTTTGTTGTCTACCTGCAAAGCCCTGAGTGCAGGGATTCTCCCCTTGAGGGGAGAAAAAGAGGGGTGTTGTTTTTAGAGAAAGAGGAAAGAAGAAAGTTGAAAGAGAAAAAGGCAGTTAACCACCGAGACCACAGAGCGTGAAATAAATCTCCCCTTGAGGGGAGAAAGAGAGGGG
>JAIPJQ010000030.1 GCA_021734065.1 Fidelibacterota bacterium
CCTCGCTGTCTTGCTGAGCTTTGTCGAAGCACAGCGAGGGGGGGGCCAGAATTAGTTTCAATTACGATTAAAATGAAATAGGAGTTAACCCGGATTGAAAGCAACCACAAGGTGTGCTGCTCGCCCTTCGACGGGGCTCAGGGAGACGAGCAGGATCTAACAAAAACAGTGGGGCAATCTACCACCCGCGATGTTCACGAATGGCTTTTATGGAAACCGGTGCTGCTGTTTCGGCAAGATCCAGCAGCGCTTTGGCGTACTGCTGAATTTCCCACTGGGCGCCGGGATGAATACGGAGTTCGATGAAGTGCAGCAGGTTATGGAGATTCACGGTGGCGTACATTTCCGTGTACAAATTTTGCGGGAGGACCATGCGGGCCTGCTCCCGGGCAACGCCCATCTCCAGCAGGCGATTGTAGAACGCAACCGCGCCATCCGTATGATCCTGCACAGCGTCTTGAATCGTGGGTCCCGCTGCGCCGGTCTGGAAGGTTAATAATTCATCCGTGCTGGCCTGGCGGTTGGATTCAGCCTGTTGTCGGTAGGCTTTCGGGATGTAAAAATCAAGTCCCACGCTGGTGTAGCGGCGGGAAATTTCATTGTAAGACCATGTGCGGTGCCGGTGCCACTGGCGGGTGACAAATAGGGGACATTTTACATGAAACGTGAAGGTGACATGCTCGAAGGGTGATGTGTGCCGATGTTTGACCAGGTAGTCAATGAGAACCCGGTCATTATTATCCAGCGTCTCTTTGCGTTTCCCAAAGGAGACCCGTGCACCATTCACCACATCCACATCGCTGCCCATGGCATTGATGAGTCGAACAAAACTTTTCCCGTCACCCAGCACATCAATGGTTTCTGAAATCGACTGATTATTCACCATTTTCACTTCCATTTGATTGTTTCTTGTAGGCTTCCAAAAACTTTTCCACCAAAACCGGATTGCCACCCACCAAACCCGGTTTTGAAATGGTAGTGGGCTTGTTATACGTCACCGTCGTCCCATCCAAGGCCTTGAGAACGCCGCCATTGGCTTTGAGAATGGCGTGTCCGGCGCAAATGTCCCATTCATTTTTGGGGCGCAGGGTCACGAAAAAATCCTCCTGACCCGTTCCCACCAATGCCAGTTTGTACGCCACGCTGCCGATGGGAACCAGCTTCCGGAATGTCCCCTGCCAGGGTTCCCATAAGCCCCGGCGGGTTTCCGATCGGGAATTCACGCAACCCACTGCAGTAAGTTCTGTGGCCTGACAGAGGCTGGTTTGCTCTTCATTCAATAAAACCTGCCCAGCGTTATTGGTATAAATCAATTGCTTACGGACAGGATTGTAAATGACACCGAGAATGGGTTCGCCATGCTTTACCAAACCTACGGAGACCACAAAATGGGAAACGCCTTCGATGAATTCCTTGGTTCCGTCCAATGGGTCCACAATCCACACATATTCTTTTTCCAGCCGGTCCGGAGAATCCACGGTCTCTTCCGATAACCAGCCAAAATCCGGTGTTGCATTCAGGATAAATTCTTTCAGAAAATCATCCGCAGCATTGTCGGCAGTTGTCACCGGATTGTGGTAGCTTTTGTCCCGGATTTCATACTCATCTTTGTAATATTCCAACAAGATGTCTCCCGCCCGAGTGGCGGCGGTCTGGGCAATTTGCAACAGCTCTTTCATGGCAGCAAGAATAACACGCTCACCCTACTCCACAAAGCCAGAATATGGGGAGTCGGCACACCCTTATTTGTCACCCCGCAATACGTTGCCCAGAAATCCGCTATTACCCCGTACTTCACCCACATTTTTAAACCGGGCTGCAGCATGAATCCGATCTGCTAATCTGGAAAAGGGCAGACTCTGCAGATAGACCTCACCGGGACCGGTTAATGTGGTGAGAAATAGTCCCTCTCCACCAAAGAGGGCATTTTTAAATCCACCGACGAACTCAATATCATATTGTACCGAGGGTGCAAAGGCCACCAGGCATCCCGTATCTACCCGCAGGGACTGGCCGGGTATCAGGTATCGTTTTACGATGGTTCCGCCGGCATGGATAAATGCCATTCCATCTCCCTGCAGCCGCTGTAAAATGAAGCCCTCGCCTCCGAATAACCCGGCTCCCAGTTTTTTGGTGAAAGCAACTTCAATATCAATTCCCCGGGCCGCCGCCAGGAATGCGTCCTTCTGGCAAAGAAATTCACCCCCCTGCTCACCCACATCCAGAGGAATGATCTTACCCGGATAGGGCGCACCAAACGCCACCTGGGACTTACCTGGAGCCTGGTTCAGAAATGTGGTGATGAAAAAGCTCTCGCCGGTAAACATGCGCTTGAATCCGCTGAACAAACCACCATCCATGCCGGTTTGCATCTGGATACCCGGCTGCATGTACATCATGGCGCCCGCCTCAGCACGCACGCCCTCGCCCGGATCCAGCTCGATCTCCACCAACTGCATGTCGTCGCCCAAAATCTTGAAATCAATTACATCTGCCATGTGTCGCTCCTGTGCTTGATGTGGAATTTTTATCCCGGAAAAACTAATGAAACAACGCATTGTCCCAAGGTCAAAAATCTGCGTTACTTTTCACCTTGATGCATTGCGCAATTATGGGTATACTCAAGCTGTAACGTTTTATTAAAAACTTTCCAATCCTGCGTGCTATGACATTCAGTGAAAAATTAAAGCTTGTGAAACGGTTGTATCAATCGTTCCAGAAAACCGTCTGGGCTCAGTTGGCCACCTATCCCCAGCCTGAATTGTACCACCATCTGTTGATTGGTGCTCTTTCTCCCATGGAAGAAGATATGATGCGTCATCAACTCAGCCATACCAGCCATCATCGGGATATGCGGCGCATGACCGATTATGCCCGGGAGATATTGCTAAACTGGCTGATGGAAGATTTAATCATCGAACACGCATTATTTCGACATTTCCGGAGAATCAAACGCATTGGAAGTGATCAGAACCGGGAATTTTTAGCCGGGCAGCAGGTGGCTGCGGAACCGGATATTCTGGCTGACGGGACCCGCTACGATATCAAATGCGATTGGACAGGCTACTGGTGCACCAAGGGAGTGGTGGACCTGAGAGACAGCGAATATCCGCTCCTGGTTCGGCAACAGGCGGGCCTGGTTTTGACATCACCCGCAGAGCGCAAATTAGCCATTTTGAATCATCTGGACTCACTCAAGGTGAAGCGCGGCAGTCAGCACCACAGTTGGAACAAGCCCTATTATGCGTTAAAACTGCCACAGAACGTGACGTGGGTGGAGTGGTGAGTTTTGAGTGGGTTATTTCTTAAACGGGTAGTGATATAATTCCGCTACCTGATCACGGAATTCAGCAGCAATTTTTTGTCGATTTTCAATCGTATCCGGATTCAGGTCAATACGGGAAGCATCTCCCACGCGGATTTCAACGCCGATACTGGGTAGCCGCAGGAGAGTAAGAAAGTGACCTAAAAACGGATCATCTTTATACCACATCACCAGATCACGGGCTTTTTCATCGGTGGGAATGCCCCCGATATGGGTGTAGGTAATGCCCACCGGAAGAACGGGAACATCTGCTGCAGCTGCAGCGGCAAACAGGGCAGACCGGAAATTCAATAATTCATCTCCCCCGGTTGTGGTGCCTTCCGGAAAAAAAATGATATTGGTGCCGAATCGTAGAATCGTGTGCATCACCTGAACATATTTTCCCGATTTACCACCGGAATCCCGGTCCACAAAAATAGTTCCTGCCAGGGACCCCGCCCAGCCAATCAACGGCCACTGTTTCACATCCTGCTTGGCAACAAAAAGAACCGGAACCTGACTCGCCACCACCGGGATATCCAGATAACTGGTGTGGTTACCGATAATGACGAAGGGCTGTCCTTTGGGGATATTTTCAGGCTGTTTCACCTTGATTTTTGCATTGAGCGCGAGCATGAGTGCCCGTGTCCCCAAAAAGACCCAATAGGACATGAATCTCAGGTAAAACTTCACGGAAAAAAGCCGGACTGCCAGGAGCAGCAGAGCGCCCAGCAGGAAATAGATCAACGAAAAGACGAAGAGATAAATCCGACCTGCAAGTACCCAGTTATTAACCGGACGAATCCGGTCGTCAGGCCATGGATTTGATTTTGGCATAACGGGAAGAAAATTAATCCACCCAAAGATTGAACCAATGGAATTCTCTGTGGAAACAACAGGCTCCCTGGGTCACAGGGTCAATGACCGGTATTCATTCGCACATTTCCGGTGTATATTCCTGGTAAGATGTTCCTCTATCTGGTCATTCTGCTCCTGCTCATCATCATACTCTACGTGGTGGCACGCCATACCAGTTCACGAGAAACCCACTGGGACTGGGGTCGTATTAATCTTGAAAATTTAGCCTTTCCCCATGATTTCGATTGGGGCGCCACTTCCGGGATTTTTCCAGAAGTTACCGAACAGCCATCAAATTTATCTGCTTGGCAGGATTCATTAAACCGCCGGGAGAATCATTCCGCAGAATATGATGGTGTGCTGAACTGGGTGCATCAAACCGAGCTGGTGGAATCATTAAAACAGCTACATGTAAAGACCTATCGGTTTGGTCTGGCCTGGTCGGACATTCAACCCAGGCAATCCGAATTCGATAACGCGATATTGCAAAAATATGCTGACTTTTGCCAACGGTTGGTAGCGGCGGGTATTCAGCCGGTGATTACCCTTCATCATCTGGCGGCACCGTTGTGGTTTGAAGCCCTGGGCGGATTTGAGCGTAAAGAAAATATCCATGTGTTTGTTCATTTTGCTGAAAAGGTATTTGAAAAACTCAGTCCCTTCGCATCGCGCTGGATTACGTTTCATGAACCGGAGGTGACGGCGTTACAGGGGTGGTATTGGGGGAATTTTCCGCCGGGAAAGAAAGATTTGCGTCTGTCCACCCGGGTTCTGGCGAATCTGCTGGACACCCACACCGCAACCTGGCATGCCCTGAAAAAGTATACGCACAAGGTTCCGAATCTGCAGATCGGGCTCACCAAGCAGATGAATGCTTTCGACCCGGCCAGGCGCTGGCATCCTCTGGATTGGATATTCACCGACACGCTCAACAAGCTCTATCGTGACGAAGTTCTCCATTACCTCTCTGAAGGGGTTTTTGATTTCCAGATTTACGGATTTTTTCGCACGCAGCGGGTGAATCCCAATGCCAAAGGGGCGCTTGATTTTATTGGTCTTGACTATTTCACCCACGAGCATGTGCGCACTGTGGCGGATTGGCAGCGACCGTTCAGACTCCGTGCACCCCAACTGGAGCCGGTGGATGATGTAGATGCAGCTATCTATCCCGAAGGACTCTATGCTGCGATTCAGAAATTAGCCCATTTGAAAAAACCAATTTACATCACCGCCAATGGTCTGGCTGACCGGAGCGATGAACAGCGCAGTCTGTACCTCCGGCGTCATTTATACACGGCGCGCCGGGCGCTGGCGGAAAATTATCCGGTGAAGGGTTATGCCCATTACAGTCTGGTAGATTCACAGACCTCCCGGGTGGGCGAGTCGGCAGCTTACGGACTGTTCAAAGCTGAAAAAGGTCAACTCAAACCCCGGCCCTCCGCCGAGACCTACACATCCATCATTCAACTATAGATTGATTATTATCTAGATTCTGTTTGGTTGCCGATAAGCGAATCCAACAGACTCAGTACCTGATCTACACCTGGCACCCAATATTTTGAATGGGAGTCGGTATCGCCCACCCGAATGGACCAGCCATGGTCCGGCAGCACCCGGAATACATCTTCATCGGTCCAATCATCTCCAATTGAAAGGATAAAATCCCAGTCCCGCTGATTGAGCCATTGTGCCACCGCACGGCCTTTATCAACATTGGCATTCTTCACTTCAATCACACGATGTCCCTGCAGCACATTTAAGGAAAGATGGGCGGTGAGTTGGACCAGATCTTCCATGAGCTCCAGTGTCCGCCGACTGGCAAATTCGGAATCCACCCTGCGGCAATGCCAAACCAGCGAGAAGTCTTTTTCTTCCAGAATGGCGCCGGGTGTACGATCAATGTAGTGTTCCATCAGCGGGCGTACCGACGCTTTCCAGTCCGAGCGCAGGGGCTCAATCAACCGCCACGGTTCACCCAGTGGTTTCAGCCAGACGCCGTGCTCCGCGATAAAATTCAAATCAAAATCTCCCAGCCAGTCATCCAATGTCTGCCGGTCGCGCCCACTCACAATTGCCACACTGTTTTTATCGTCAGCGGTAAGCTTCCGCAGAATAGCCCGCAGCGCTCTACCGGGCCTGGCAGCTTCCGGTTTGTCATAGAACCCGGTGAGTGTACCATCATAATCCAGCAGAATCAGACGCGATTCAGCTTGACGGTACTCATTCAATAGTTTGTTCCGGATTTTTGGTGTGAGTGCGCGTCGGACAGAGCGGGGACTGATAGGTACCACCTTATCCAGACGCTCCAGAAAATCCGCTGCCCATCGCCGCGCATCGTAGCGTTTTATACGCTCCTGCATGACGGCATTTTCTTTCAAAATGGTACTACGGGGTAATTCCAGCGCACTTTTGATAGATTCAGCCATTCCCTGAATGTCGTTGGGATTCACCACCAACGCTTCGCCCAATTCCCGTTCAGCGCCCGCTCGTTCACTGAGAATAAGCACGGCCGGATGACCTTCGTTAGCGGCCAAAAACTCCTTTGCCACCAGATTCATCCCGTCGCGAATAGGGGTCACCATTCCAATATCCGCCGCCCGGTAGAGGGCGATGAGTCGGTGAAACGGAATGGATTTGTAGAGATACCAGATGGGAACCCACCCCAGCGTCCCAAACCGGCCATTAATCTCACCCACCCGTTCATCCACATGGCGCTTTAACTGCTGGTAAGACTCCACTTTTGTTCGGGAGGGCACGGCCACGATAATGAAAACCACCTTTTCACGGTATTTGGGGTAACGTTTCAGAAAAAGTTCATAAGCCTCCAACCGTTCCAGAATTCCTTTGGTATAATCCAGCCGGTCCACGGAAAGGATGATTTTTTCACCTTGGAGCTGTCGTTTGATTTTTTTGATCTCCCGCTGAACCGGTTTCTCTCCGGGCGTGGTGGAGAATTTATGGTAGTCAATGCCCATGGGGAAGGAATCAGCCTTCACATCACGGTTTTTGTACCGGATGGTCCCCAGGTAATGTTCAATCCCGGTAAGTCGCCGGACGCTGTGCAGAAAATGGGTCACATAGTCATTGGTGTGGAGGCCCACCAGATCAGCGCCCAGAACGCCGTCGATGATGGCATCGCGCCAGGGCAGTTCGCGATAAATCTCAGATGCCGGCCAGGGGATATGGAGAAAAAACCCGATCCGTTGGTCAGGGCGTTTCTCCCGCAACATGCGTGGCAGCAACATGAAATGATAATCGTGAACCCAAATTGTATCTTCCGGTTCGCTGATTCGCAGAACTTCATCACAAAATTGTTGATTCGCCCGCACATAAGCGTCCCACTGGCGGGAGTCGTACTTCACATGTTGTGTGAAATAGACAAACAGGGGCCACAGCGTGTTATTACAGAACCCATTGTAAAACAGATCCAGATCTTTTTGAGCCAGAAAGACCGAATGAAACCGATCCACCGCCAATTTTTCCCGGATGGTTTGCTGGTTCCGTGCGGCTTTTTCTTTACTGATGCCCGGCCAGCCTACCCAGATGCTGTTTTGCTCCCGATAAATGCTGTCCAGTCCGGTAGCCAGTCCGCCAGCACTTTTGGTAAAGTCAACTGCTTTGCCCCGGGTCACCACGCTCACCGGCAGGCGATTGGAAACCAGAATGATTTTTTTCTCAGATGAATTCATGGTTTCTATCTCCTTTGGTCCGTTCGCAGGACGTCCCATCACAACCACTTTTTACGCCGGAAATAGTAGACCATACCTCCCATCACGATTAGCATGATTCCCCAAATACTTGCGTACCCATACCGCCAATGGAGCTCCGGCATGTGGTCAAAGTTCATCCCGTACACACCCGCAATAAAGGTGAGCGGAATAAAAATTGTGGCAACAATGGTGAGCACTTTCATGACCTCGTTCATGCTGTTGCTCACCGTGGACATGTACAGGTCCAAGAGTCCCGGAATCAGCTCACGGGCTGATTCTACCTCATTGATAATGTGGTTCAAATGGTCCCAGGTGTCGGTGAAAAATTGAATCGTATCTGGTTCAATCAGGTGTGCGCCGGTTTTTTGCAGGTTCCCAATGGCATCCCGCATGGGAATCATGATGCGACGCAGAAAGACCAAATCCTTCCGTAAACTTTGCAGCCTTCCCAGGATTTCTTCTTTTGGATGGGTAAGAATCTCCTCCTCAATATCGTCCAACTGGGTATTCATATCATCCACGACCTGGTAATAGTGGTCCACAATGACATCCACCAGCATATAGAATAGATAGTCGCTGCCCCGCTTGCGACCGCGACCCTGGGCGTTATTCAGGCGCTGCTCCACCGATCGGAAAATGGGACTGGGCAGCTCCTGAAATGCCAGAACATATCCCTTCCCCAGCACCAGACTCACCTGTTCGGGGATGAAACTCCCGTCCCGCCGCTTAATGGCCAGCGATTTCATGGTTAAAAAGACATAGTCTTCGTAATCCTCAATTTTGGGCGTGTGTTCGGTGTTGAGAATATCTTCCACCACCAGCGGATGCAGATTAAATTTTCTACCGACCCGGTCGATAAAATCCACATTATTGAGCCCGCTTATTTTGATCCAGTTGATGCGATCAGGAATGAAAGTCGGTATTTCAGGTTGTTTTTTGGGCAGTGTGTTTGATTGAAAATGGTCAGCGTCATAATAATAATGCACCACATCCACCCGTTCAGCGCGCTGGGCGCCCACATGAATGAGTACACCGGGAGATTGTCCGATTTTTTGGGTAATGTTGCTTTTGCGACGATGGGGCATGACCGACTCTTTTCTTCGTGTTCACCGGATCCGGCGAATTGGATGAGACCTTCACGCAATTTTCAAATGTCAAATCAAACGATTGCGATTCAGCAGATAAAGTAACAGATGAACGGGGAGTTTGACAACATTATGGCAAATTGGGTCATTCGGGCAGGGGTAGCAGAAAGAACTCCCGCAAATCTTCAGCACCGGTCATGGCCTGTAACAGACGTTCCACCCCCACGGCAATGCCGCCGGTGGGAGGCATTTTTCCTGATGCCTCAATCAGGGCATGATCAATGGGATGTGGTGCATATCCGTACTGCCTGCGCAAGGCGTTATTGTGCTGAAAGCGCTCCAGCAACTCATCCGGATCCGTGAGTTCAGAAAACGCGTTACCCAATTCGTATCCCCGGGCATAAATCTCGAAGCGTTCTGCCCAACGGGGATCATCCGGTTTACGACGGGCCAAGGCAGCCATGGAAGCCGGATAATCGTACACAATCTGGGGTTTGTCCTGCCCCAGAATTGGCTCAATAAAGTCCAGCCATAACCGGAAAAAAATGTCCTCAAAGGTGTCATCATCTGCAAGAGTTTGATTCATGACCAATTCCGCTTCCCTGCGCAAGTAGACATCATCATCCAGGGCTCGCGTCAAATCAATAGCCGTGTGGATTTTAAAAAGCTCCACAATACTGCTGCGCTGGTAAGGCGGTGACCAGTCAAATCCCGGTTCGGTGTGGGGAAAGGCGGTAGCCAGGAAGACCAGGAGATTTTCACAGTCTGTCATAATGTGGGTGTAATCGGCATTCACCCGGTACCACTCCAGCATGTTGAATTCCGGGTGGTGTTGTTTGCTGTTTTCGCCGGAATTGCGGAAGACCCGGGCAATTTCGAACAGGTTCTCACCGGCAAATTCAGGAAAACTCAACGCTTTTTTGATTGCGAATTCCGGGGAGGTGGGAAGGTAGAGTTTGTGCCGATCACCCACCTGATTGGCGTACTCGGTGGAAAATCCCTGGAGAAACACCTCCATACCGGGAGATGGTACTAAAAGGGGTGTTTCGATTTCAAAAAAGCCTGCTTCAGTGAAGAACTGGCGGATGAGATTGATGAAATCCCGCTTTTGCCGGAGGCGCTGAAATCGATTCATGGTGAAAGATAGGGTTTTATTTAGAGAAAGAGGAAAGAAGAAAGAAGAAAGAGCAAGAATAGAACACGGATCTGACAGATGGAACGGATTGAAACGGATAAAAATTTTAAGAATGGATTGGTAGGGACCGATCTCCGAGCGGTCCGGGGTCTTTCTGGGCATGCATCCGCCTTCGTCCGGCGATTGCCGGACTACAGAGCGGCCAGAAAGAGGAAAGAGTAAGAGGAAAGAATAAGAATATAACACGGATTTGACAGATGAAACAGATTGGCACCGTCACCCTGAATTCATTTCAGGGTCTTCGGATTTGACAAAGACGATCACCATTTTTTAAAGGAACCTGGATCGATATCCCCGGAGGGAGGAGAAGAAAGAGGAAAGAAGAATGAAGAATGAGTAAGACTTAGGCAGGGCAGTGAGTGTGGTAGTGTACCATTTGTCATGGGATTAGGAATCAAAACTTCCCCGTTTATATTGAGCGCTCATGGAATCGAAACAGCTCATTAAAATCCTGAAAGAAATCGCTGCCCTCATGGCATTGGC
This sequence comes from Fidelibacterota bacterium, assembly GCA_021734065.1. GTDB lineage: Bacteria > Fidelibacterota > UBA8477 > UBA8477 > UBA8477 > UBA8477. The sequence goes on from JAIPJQ010000030.1 coordinate 10,636, forward strand.
GGGTGAAAATCAATTCAAAGTCCGAGCATTTGAAAATGGCGCCCGGGTGGTGGAAAGTCACAAATCCCAGATCGAGACGCTGGCCAAACAGGGACGTCTGGAAACCTTATCCGGTATTGGAAAAGGGCTGGCTGAGGTGATTCGTGAACTGGTGCTGGATGGCAAATCTACCGTTCATGAAGAACTGAAGCAGCAGATTCCAGCCGGAATGCTTGATATTTTGCGTTTGCCCGGAATGGGCGTGAAACGGGTGCAATTATTGGTCAGCGAATTAGGCATTACCACCCTGGGTGAATTGGAATATGCCTGTGTGGAAAATCGGCTCGCCAACATGAAGGGAATGGGGCAGAAACAGCAGGCGCGCTTGCTGGAGGCGATTCGTTACCGGAAACGCTTCAGCAGCCACTTCCTCCTGGGAGACGCCCTGCGGGAGGCCAATGCTATTCTGACGAATTTGCAGCATAATGACGCCATTCAGCACGTTGAACTGGCCGGGTCGGTGCGCCGCTATAAAGAGGTCGTGAAAAACATCAATCTGGTCGTCACCACCAATCTGGAACCAAAGAAGCTGGCTGATTGGATTGCCTCTCTGCCCCCAATTGATTCCATCGAGTCCATCAATGACGAGCAGATTGAAGCCCTCACCAGTTTGGGCATTCCCCTGCGCATTCAACTCACTGATTCGCAATATTTCCCGGCAGTCTGGCTCTATCAGTCCAACAGCTCCAATCACAATGAGTATTTGAAACAACTCGCCCGTGAGAAAGGCTTTTCCTGGCGCCAAACTGGCCTACACCGTAATGGCAAACCTGAACCAGCGGATTCTGAAGAAGCCATTTACCGAAAATTGGGCATTCCCTTCATTCCACCTGAGCTGCGTGAGGAGGGCGAGCCGGATTACATTCCGGAGATGCTGGTCAAACAGGAGATGATCCGGGGCTTTTTTCATTGCCACACCACCGATAGTGATGGCGTTCATTCGTTGGAGCAAATGGTGGCTGCCACACGCCGGGCGGGCTATCAATATCTGGGAATTACCGACCATTCCCAATCCGCCTATTATGCCAATGGACTCAAGCCTGAGCGTCTGGAAGAGCAGTGGGCTCAGATCGATGCCCTGAATGCAACACTGGAAGATTTTCACATCTTCCGCGGGATTGAATCGGACATTTTGCCGGATGGAAGGCTGGACTATGAGGATGACATTTTAGCAAAATTCGATTTTGTCATTTCTTCGGTGCACAATCATATGGGGCTGGACCGGGTGAAACAGACCGCACGGATTGTGAAGGCATTGGAAAATCCATACACCACCATGCTGGGCCATCCCACGGGACGATTGCTTCTGTCACGGGAAGAATACGCCCTGGATATGGACAAGGTGATTGACGCAGCGGCGGCCAATGGCAAGATCATCGAGATTAATTGCTCACCGCAGCGACTGGATTTGGACTGGCGCTGGATTCGGTTGGCGCGTAGCCGTGGTGTCATGCTTTCAGTGAATCCCGACGCCCACAGTATGGAAATGATTGATTTTATCCCGCTGGGCGTTGGCATCGCCCGCAAAGGCGGCTTGGCGGCTGAGCATGTTCTGAATACACGCACTACAGCGGAAATTGCGGATTATTTTCAGCGGTAGTTTTTGCCATTTATACACGAATGTTTTCCTCACCAATTTTCTGAAACTAGATTAACTGCATGAAATCATACTATTCTTTGGGACAAACACAGGTGATTCGGGTGACCGGCGAACAACGCCACGACTTCCTGAATCGAATGACCACCAATGACCTGCGCGATCCGGTGCCTCAATCGGTGATCCCGACGCTGCTCACAACTGAAAAAGGGCGGGTGGTGGATCTGCTGTGGCATTTGGAGCGCGGGGATGAAAGTTGGCTGGTACCATCACCGGGTATGTCAGAAACCATTTTTCAGCAACTGGATCAATTTCTGTTTCCCATGGACAGGGCGACTTTGGAACTGGACAAGCTTTCGCACCGGCTGGTTTTGGTTGTGCACGAGCCGGGATCGCCCGCGTTATCAGAGTGGAAATCCATCCCGGGCGGGATTGCCTGGCCGGTGGAAGAATGGTTTAGTGGTGGTGAATTGATGCTTGTTTGGGGTGGTGAATTGGGCGCTACAGGCATTCAGCAAAACCAATTTCTATCGGATAACGATTTTCATCGGTTACGGCTGGAGAGGGGTGTTCCTTTTACGGGGTCAGAGCTGAATGGTCAATATCATGTGCAGGAATTGGGACTGTTATGGGCGGTGAATTTTTCCAAAGGTTGCTATCCGGGGCAGGAGGTGGTAGCACGGATTTATAACTACGAAAAAAATCAGCGCCAGTCGGCATTGGTACGGTGGAATAAGGCGATTACGCCAAAACCCCCTGCCCGGTTGACCTCTGACGATGAAACAGCAGGAGTGGTCACCTCCATCGTTCGGACGGAGAATGGATTTGAAGGGTTTGGTCTCTTGCGCGAAAAAATGGTGGCGGAAGGGTGTGAGCTGCACTTGAATACTGCAGACGGTTTGGTTCCGGTCACCTATAAGCCCTTTCGACGAGCAAAACCCAAGGGTTTGAAAACGGGAGCGTAAGGTTGTAATGCGGGAATCAGTTGCCAGCAAACGTGCCCGGGCGGCAGTGATTGTTGAGCGATTAAAGCAGGCGTATCCCAATTCAAAGTGTTCATTGGATTTTCGTACGCCTTTCCAACTTTTGGTGGCGACCATGTTATCTGCCCAGTGTACGGATGAGCGGGTGAATATGGTGACACCGGTGTTGTTCAGCCGGTTTCCGGATGCGAAAGCCATGGCCGCCGCGCCGGTGGAAGTGATTGCTGAGATCATTCGGTCCACCGGATTTTTCAACAGCAAGTCCAAAAACATTTCCAATATGGCAAAAACCGTTATGGCTGAGTACGGCGGGGAAATTCCACTGAACATGGACAAACTGGTGAAATTTCCTGGAGTGGGGCGGAAGACGGCGAATGTGTTGCTGGGAACCGGATTTGGTGTACCGGGAATCGTCGTGGATACGCATGTGACCCGGATTACCAACCTGCTGGAACTGACCCGGGAGAAGGATGCGGTAAAGATTGAACGGGATTTGGAGAAGGTTTTGGAGCAGGATGAGTGGATTTTATTCACCCATCTCATCATTGACCATGGCCGGGCGGTTTGCAAAGCACGGCGTCCCCGTTGCGGGGAGTGCGTCCTGAATGACTTGTGTCCCTCAGCCCGGGGCATTTGAAATGATGGGTGCGGGACGGGGGAACTAGAGGAAAGAGGAAAGAGTAAGAAGAAAGAGTCGGTTACGCGTACGAGTACGAGAAAGAGAAAGAGAAAGAATCCGGGTCGTCATCCTGAGGTGAGTACTGTCCCAATCTGCCCGGCGGAGGCTGGGTATTTGAGACAGGCCAATGGACAAAATCTTTCAGACAAATAAATGAATGGGAGTGAAACATGGGTTTAACATTCTACGACAAAACCACCTGCGGGACCTGCAAGAAGGCGAAAAAGTATCTGAATGAACAAAATGTGCCATTCGAAACCGTTGATATTGTGAATGAACCCCCATCCCGGGAATTTTTGGAAAAGCACATTGATGAAGCGAATCTGAAAGCATACCTGAATTCCCGCAGTAAACCGTACCGGGAATATAAAATGAGTCAAAACCTGCCTGCCAAAGCCGAAGCCATTGATATCATGCTCCAGGATCCCAATCTGATAAAGCGGCCCATTATCATTCGTGGTGAAACGGTGGTATTCGGTTTCAATGAAGATGAATATCAGGGAAAATTGCTCTAGGAATTTCACATCATGTCTGATATCAGACTCAGATTGTCCATTCAGGGTGTGGTCCAGGGCGTGGGATTCCGTTGGTCCACCAAGCGGGCGGCTGACCGGTTCAATCTGGCCGGCTGGGTCCGCAACGAACCGGACGGCTCGGTGACGGCTGAGGTAGAGGGAGATGGCGGTCTGGTGAAAGAATTTATCAGCGAACTAAAAACCGGAAGCCGTTATGCCCGGATCACCAGGATTGATGAACAACCGCTGGAATTAGCCTTCGAAGTCCCACCCTTCAATATCAGGCATTAGGGCAAAATCTTTTCAGATTTCTTTATTCCTTCCCCCTTTCGGCTCGCCTACATTTCCTGCTCCATCCTGTGCTAAAATCTTGAGGGTGCACGGGTAACATTTCAGCAGGGCGGGATGATGAATTTCTACCGAAATCCAAATTTTTACAAAATCCTGGCGGTCCTTGGGCTACTGTATTTGTTCCTTACCGGTATTGGTCTGTTGGGTGCGGCGTTCAAGCTCATGGGCAGTGGTTTTTCCGATAAAATCCTGCAAACCACCACCAACCCCCTGGATGGATTGTTTATCGGAATTCTGGCCACCACTTTGGTGCAGAGCTCCTCGGTCACCACATCACTGGTCATTGGTTTGGTGGCGGGGAACGCTCTTACACTGGTAAATGCTATCCCGATTATTATGGGTGCCAATATTGGTACAACGGTGACCAATACGCTGGTGTCATTAGGCCATGTGAACCAACGCGAGGAATTCAAGCGCGCCTTCTCGGCCAGCACGATTCACGATTTTTTCAATGTAATGGCCGTGCTCCTGCTGTTTCCCATCCACCTGATCACCAGTCGCTGGCTGGATGGCGGAATTCTGGGCTGGATGGCAATCGGACTGGGAGACGCGTTTCATGGGATTGGCGGTCTGACCTTCGTGAGCCCCATTAAATTGGTGACTGAACCCGCCGTGAATTTCTTCAAACATGGCTTGGGAGATCATCCCATCATACTCATCCTCATTAGTATCCTGTTTATCTTCACTGCATTACGATATTTGGTGAAAATTCTCAAATCTTTGGTGGTGACCCGCATGGCCACATTCTTTGATGATGTGCTGTTTGCCTCGCCATGGCGGGGATTTGTTTTCGGCCTGCTGCTGACTGTGGCGGTCCAGAGTAGTTCCATTACCACCTCTTTGGCGGTTCCGTTGGTAGGGGCGGGATTGATAACGCTCATGCAAATATTTCCATACACTCTCGGATCCAATATGGGCACAACGATTACCGCCGTTTTGGCCAGCTTTGCTACCGGAAACCTGGTCGCGGTGACGGTGGCATTCACCCATGTGCTTTTTAATGCAGTGGCGATTCTGTTCATCTGGCCAATCCCGTTTCTACGGACGTTGCCAATGAAAATGGCCGAATTCATGGCCGGCCTTGCGATTAAAAATAAGTTGATTCCCATCGCCTATGTGGTGGTGGTATTTTATCTGGTGCCTTTGGTGGTCATTTTAATACTGGGGTAAAAATTATGTTTAAAGAACTCATTAATCTATTCAGCAAAGACAATCTCATGAAGCAGGCCTTTGATGCGTCTGTAGATATGCTGAAAACGGATCAGGAAATGTTTCTGGAAGCAGTACGGACGCTGCGGGAATCAGACACAGCGGAGTTGCGCTTCGATCTGTACGAGAAAGATCGTCAGATTAATGCCTATGAGCGGGAAGTGCGCCGGAAGGTAATGACACATCTGGCTATTGCCGGGGCTACTGAATTGGCTATGGGGATTCGGCTGGTGAGCATCGTGATTGATATTGAACGCATCGGCGATTATACCAAAAACATTGTGGAACTGGCCATCAATCATACCCAGCGATTGAAATTGGGTGAATTTGAAGCGGATGTGAAGCCGGTGGAAGCGCGCCTTAATGCCAACTTTGACACCCTCATCAAAGCATTTGTGGAGCAGGATTCAAAATTAGCCCGGGAAGTCATGTCAACCCACCAGAAGGAAGTGTCATCCGTGTGCGATCGCATCGTAACCGGTCTGGTGCGAGGCGAAGTGCGGGACCTGAATACACAAACTGCCGCAGCAATGGTGCTCTATCTGCGATTCATCAAACGGATCCACTCCCACCTGAAAAATATCGCCTCCAGTATCGTGAATCCGGTAGACCGGATCGGATATTCAGAGTGATCTGACGCTTGAAATTTCAGCGATTACTGCTCAGAATATCTCAACAGAGCACCTTCAAAACGCGAAAACCTCTGGTGAATTAATACTCCTGTGTGATCTCTTTTTTATGCTTCCGGCTGTAGACCTTGAATTCGTCAATATTCAAACTATCGTCCTCTTTCAGGTCAATCTTCATTAAATGCTGCCACTGCATGGAGCGAATGACATTTTTCTTGCCTGAACGCATGAAGGAAGCCAGCTCCGGATGGACCTGCAGCTCCAGTTTGAACTCCCGCGCTTTGGTACGGTAACGCCGGAACCAGCTTTCAATTTTGGTGACCATGGATGCTTTGGAGGGAATCCGCCCGCTGCCGTGACAAACGGGACACTCTTCCGTGGCGGATAGTAGCAGGTTCAGGCGAATCCGCTGCCGGGTCATTTCCAGCAGACCGAAATCAGAGATGTAATTCACGGCGACTTTGGCGCGGTCTTTCCTCAACTCGCGACGGAGCTCGTAGTAAACCTTTTTCTTGTTCTCGTCGTAATGCATGTCAATGAAATCAATTACGATAAGTCCGCCAATATCCCGTAACCGGAGCTGCCGGGCGATTTCCCGTGCGGCTTCCAGATTAATTTTCACCGCATTAGCTTCATGGTCTTTCCGGCCCACATAGCGACCGCTGTTTACATCAATGGAGACCAACGCTTCCGTTTGCTCAATCACGATGGTGGCACCACTGCGTAATTGAACACGTGGGGTGAGGGTCTTTTGGATCTCAACCTCCACCGCGTATTTCTCGAAGATTGGAGATTTGTCCCGATGCAATTCCAGTCGGTCCACCAGTTGAGGCGCTGCGCCGCGCAGATAACCATTCAGTTGACGGTGCATGGCTTTGCTGTCCACAATCACATGATCCACATCGGGGGTAAACAGGTCGCGGATCAGGCTGGAAACGGTCTCCATATCCTTGTAAACCAGGGTAGGGGCCGGCTGTTTTTTAATGGCGGTTTCCATGCGTTTATAGCCGTCCAGCAGGTTGTTCATGTCCCCCTCCAGGACCTCTTCATCCTTGCCTTCCGCTACAGTGCGGATGATGACACCGAAATCCTTCGGTTTGATTTTATAGGCAATTTTCCGCAAACGCCGACGCTCAAAATTATTGTTCACTTTCCGGGAGATGCCCACGTAGTTGGCATTGGGAACCAGCACCATAAAACGACCCGGAATGGCCACGTTGGTGGTGACCCGTGCGCCTTTTCCCATGTAGGGCTCTTTGATAACCTGAACCAGAATTTCCTGGCCGGTTTTCAGGTTCATTGGCGGTTTATTACTGCGCTGTCGGGAGCCGCCGCGTCCCCGCTGGGACTGTTTGCGTCCTTTATCACGACTTTTACCCTTATCGCGACCTTTGTCCGACTCATCATCGTCCTCATCGTCATCGTCCTCGGTGCCCTGATCCAGAACCAGTGCATTGTCTTCAATTTCCGAGTAGGGCAGAAAAGAGTTGGTATCAAAGCCAATGTCCACAAACGCGGCTTGCATGCCGTCCAGAACATTTTCCACCACGCCTTTGTAAATGTTACCCACAATCCGGGCATTTTCCGGTTTTTCCACATACAATTCAGCCAGCAGGCCGCTTTCCATGATGGCGATCCGGGTTTCCCGGTGGGTTTGATTGATCAGAATCTCTTTGGTTGTTTTGCTGTCACTCATGATGACATTCCTCTACTACTTCTAACAGAATCAGCGCGGGCTAAGGGCAGGCGGGGGCGGGAAAAACAGATCCTTGCATCCAGAGATTGGTCTGCGAATCATTTATTACCATCACCGGCCATCATTCAGCCATAGACGTTCCTGTTGTTGTGAATCTGCGAGAGTCAGGCGGTGAGCAATTGGGGTTCTGAAATTTTTAGACCTTCCCGTTTGAATATCACCGCTTCCCGATGGACGCGATGCGGGGGAATCCCATCGTCCGCGCCATCAAAGAGCAGGCTTAAAATCTCGTTCATCCGGACACTCATGCCATTGATAACCTGCGTGGTTATACTCAGCGTCGTGCCGGACAGTTTCAGGGAAGTTACATAGGGCCGGAGATCAATCTCTACCGTTTTCCCTTTGCGTTTCCGCTGAATCAGGAGGGAAGGTTGCCTGAAAAAGTCATTCACCTTGTTTTGTAATGCTGGAAAGTCGGATAAATCTTCAAATTTTACCTGATGGGTGAGCTGCTCAACCAGATTGGAGATGGCGGGAATACGACCGGCAAACCATTGGGACTCCCGGAGTGTCAATCCCCGGGGTAAATGGTCACTCAGCCGCGCCAGAATCTCCGGAACCACCTCGTATAACTGAATGTCCAGATACTCGGAGTCTGAAGAGTAGCCCAGGGGCAATGCCAGGCCCATGGAGATGCGGGGTTTTTTGTGGAACCCTTCGCTGAAATACACCGGCAACCGTGCTTTTTGAATGGCGCGGGTCATGGTTTTCAATACATCCAGATGACCCATGAAACAGGCTTCATCGTGTTTGCTGTATCGAATTCTTACGGTGTAAAGGTCTGCACCTTCGTTAGCCTCGGAGGCTGGTCGGGTGACAGCACCGGCGGCGTGTTCCGCTTCATCCAGTGCTTTCTGATAAGCGGGATCGTCGGACGATGTGGTCACCGTGGTGCCCTTCACCTCTTCCCGCATGATCAACTCATCAAAATCGCACACACCACAAGCATGGCAGCCGTCGCGGCAGTCGGTAACCGTGGCTTCCCGGTAGGCTTTCTTGCGTTCCCGGAGCAGGAATTTTTTCAGCAGCATGGTATCAATGTGGTCCCATGGCAACACTTCGTCCGGCTCACGTTCCCGTAAATACCAGTCCACTGAAATCCCGGCTTCTTCCACCGCAGCACGCCAAACCGAATAATCCAGATGGTCGTCCCAACTGTCAAATTTGGCGCCATGCTTCCAGGCGGCATAAGTCAGCCTGGCCAGTCGACGATCTCCCCGGGAGTAAATGCCTTCCAATTCGGAATACGCCGGATTCCGGTAGCTGGCTTTGATCTGTTTATGGTGCAGACCGCGCATCAGGTAATCAATTTTGGCTTTAATCACGGATTTGTCATCCTGCAATTCCCATTGAAACGGGGTCTCGGGCTTGGGAATAAAGGTTGACAATGTCACATGAATTTTCACATGCCCGTAGGATTGACTCATCCGGCGCACATTGTGAATCATGTCCAAAATGCCATCCAGGTCTGCCTCGGTTTCAGTGGGCAGACCCAGCATGAAGTAAAATTTTAAGACTTTCCAGCCTTCATTCAGTGCGATTCGCACTGACTCTCGCAAATCCTCATCACTAATTAATTTGTTAATGACCCGCCGCATTCGCCACGTCCCCGCTTCCGGTGCGAATGTGAGGCCCGATTTTCGATACTGCCTGGCAATCTTGGCAATATCATTGGTAAAAGTATCCAAGCGCATGGAAGGGAAGGAAACCGAGACATTCCTTTCCTGGAGAAAGTTCTGCATACCTTCCATGGTTGGCTGTAAACCGGTATAATCCGAGGTGGACAGCGACAACAGCGCCATCTCCTCATAACCGGTGGCTTCCAGGGTTGCCTTTGCCTGGTTAATCAGGTCTTCAGGTTTCCGTTCCCGTACAGGACGGTAAACCATGCCGGCATGACAAAACCGACAGCCCTGGGTACACCCACGCATCACCTCCATGGCGAACCGATCCTGCGTGGTTTTGATCAGCGGCATGATCGGTTTGGTGGGGTAATAAGACTGTTTCAAGTATGGGATTTTCAGCGCTTTGATTCGTTCCGGAACACCCGCCCGATTGGGCATTACCGAGAGAATCCGGCCGTCATCCCCATACGTCACATCGTAAAAGCCGGGGATGTAGATGCCATCACCCAGTTGGAGAAGATCATGGAAAATGTCTTCACGGGATTTTCCCGCCCGACGACCCTTACCGATGACCCGCACCACTTCCGCTACAATTTCTTCCGCATCACCGATCACCACCACATCCAGAAAATCGGCAATGGGTTCCGGATTATAGGCATTGGTACCACCCGCGATGACAAAAGGATGCTGGTCTGTGCGGTCTTTGGACCAGATCGGAACACCCGCCAGATCCAGCATGTTGAGAATGTTTGTGTAGAGCAAATCATAAGGCAGCGTAAAACCGATGATGTCGAAATCGGCCAACGCGTGCTTGGTTTCCAGGCTGAACAGCGGCACGTGATGCTTACGGAGTTCCGCCTCCATGTCCACTTCCGGCGCATAGGTTCGCTCTGCCAGCAGATCCGATTCCCGGTTGATGATGTGATACAGCATCTGGAAACCGTTGTAAGGCATGGCGGTTTCATACTTATCCGGAAATGCCAGTACAATGGAGCCGGTTATTTTTTTTGACCACTCTTTTACGATGACATTATATTCATTTCCCAGGTACCGGCCTGGTTTGGATACCCGGGGGAGAATTGTCGTTTCCAGGGTTTGAATAATCTGGTCTGGCGCCATGCGTAAATCAGCGTATGTGGATATTTTTTCTTGCCTTTGTCTCTCCTGCATGGTCAGCACACAAATTAGATGAATTCTAAGGTGAAAGCAATTTTGAAAAATGAAAATGCGAGTGAATTGGTCTCAATAAATTGCCAGTGACGCTGAGAGAGAGAGACAGGCAGGCAACCATTTCCGTTGTAAATAAGGGACATTCCCTGGACAAATGTTGTTTTTGATATGGTGTGGCTTTGATGTGAATGTCATGCGTCCCGTCCCGGCGAGGCAGGCGAGCAGGCGGAAATTTTATAAACCTGATGCGCATGCCGGAAACACCATTTCGATGAATTGTCCGTTCTCCCCCGGAAAAACGACTATATTTCACAACATACGATTTTTAAAAGGGGCGGGTGATGAAACAGACATTTTCAAAATGGGTCAAGTCACTGGGCAGGCAAAAGTGGACCGAAAACTGGGGGATTGCTTTGGGTGGTGGTGCAGCCCGGGGAATCGCCCACACCGGTGTCCTGCAATTTCTGGAAGAAAAGCAGCTGAAACCGGCCTATGTGACCGGAACCAGCGCCGGTGCTTTGGTGGGAGCGCTGTATGCTTTCGGGAAAACGCCGCAGGAAATCCTGGAACTGGCGCGGGAAATGACCTGGATGCAGGTTTCGGGTTTTTCGCTCTCCCGTTATGGCATTTTGTCAAACGAAGATTTGGCTGAACTGATAACCGGGCAACTGGGGGAAGTCAACTTTGAGGATGCACCCATTCCATTCGCCTGTATAGCCACCGATATCACCACCGGGAAGGGACTTGTTCTGGACAAAGGTCCGGTGGCCGAAGCGGTGCGTGCCAGCGCCGCCGTACCGGGGATCTATATTCCCGTCACCATTAATGATCGCATGCTGGTGGATGGTGGTGTGGTAGAAAATGTTCCCATTTCACCGCTGAAGTCCATGGGCGCTGAATTCATCCTGGCGGTGGATCTGAACGGGAATGATGGCTATGAGGAGCCCGGTGGCGTCATTGATATTTTGCTGAATGCCTTTGATATTGCCATTGATACGACCACCCGCATTCAGACCCGGGCAGCCGATGTGCTGATCCGCATGAATCTGGAATCCTACAGCCGAACCGACGCCAGTGAAGCCGACGCGTTGTTTGAAGCGGGCTACAAGGGGATTCAGAAGCAATGGTCGGAGTTGGAACACCTGCAGTCATGAAAGTGGTGTTTGTGACGCCGTGTTTGGTGAACCATACTGAACTCCCGCGAGGTTAAAGGAGCGGCTATGATGATTCGTCAATCATTAACACATATTTTTTTGCTCAGTGTGATCATGATGGTTTTTTTGACCCAATCCTGTTCCCGGGACGCAAAAACAGTCATAACATCTCCGGATACCGGCGTGGAAGTGAAGTTTTCCCTGAGTGAAAAAGGCGTTCCCTATTATGCTGTCAACTATGCCGGCGGGAAATTTATTCTGCCCTCGCGATTGGGTTTTATCCTGAAGAATACGCCCCCACTATTGGAGGATTTTCAGATATCGAATGTCCGTAAACGCAGCGTGGATGAAACATGGACGCCTGTTTGGGGGCAGACCGATACGGTACGGAATCACTTCACGGAATTGGTGGTGGAGTTGGAAGAATCTGGAGAGCCATTTCGTCGAATGTCGTTGGAATTTCGCGTTTACAATGACGGGGCGGCCTTCCGGTATATTCTACCGGATCAGCCTGGTGTGGAGCGGA
>JAIPJQ010000001.1 GCA_021734065.1 Fidelibacterota bacterium
TGGTCATTTAAAAATGTTGCCAGCTCAAGCTCTTCGGTGACCATGGATTTTGCTTTCACCACGGTTCGTCCATTTTCACCTTGGATAATCGCCAGGATCTTGTCGCGTGCATCTTCAATTGTGGCAGCATGGATTACTTCACCACCCTGTGCTGTAAATTGGGCTGTGAATTGTGCCAGGTAACGATCCAGGTGCAGTAAAGATTCCCGACGGGAAGCTGCGGCGGCATCACGCCAGTCATCCCAATCCGGTGCGGCAGCTTTCAGTTCGTCTCTTTTTTCCAGCGTATGCTGGGTGGCTTTGGTGAGATTTTTCCGAAGCGTGAAGTCTTTCAGAGATTCGGCAAAATTGGATTTGATAGCACGTGGTGTGAAATCCATATCAATATTGCCCTGCTTCATCTACCAACGCCTCAGCCAATACCTCTGCCACATGCTGGGTGTGCAGCGTGATTCCCATGCCATCGGCTGTGGACTGGATATTCATCAGACAGCCGCCGTCCAGACTGACCACCGTATCCACACCAGTCGCCTGGATTGCCCACACTTTTTCATACGCCATATCCAGTGAGAGCTGCGGCATTTTCACTGAGAATGTGCCACCGAAACCACAACATACCTGACCATCATTCAATTCAACCAATTCCAGATCAGGAATGCGTCGCAGCATGGACCTGGGCTGGTCATACAGATTTAATTCCCGCAATGCATGACACGCATCGTGCATTGCCACCTTCCGGTGTGAAGATTTGAAGTGGAGGTTCTCACCGTATTGGGATAGAAATTCAATGATTTCAAAAATCCGGACCGAATCAGGGAAGGCCAGTCCTAATTCAGCGTAATGATTTTTCAACATGGAAATACAGGAACCGGACGGCCCCACAATGAATTTGGCCTCTTGAAAAACCGATTGAAAATGCTGTGCCACATCACGGGCTTCGTCCCAGTATCCGGAATTAAAAGCGGGTTGGCCACAGCAGGTCTGATTGGCGGGAATCACCACCTCATGTCCTGCAGCCCGCAGTAATTTCAGGCAGGCACTGCCAACCTGAGGGGTGAATTGATTTACGAGACAGGGAATGAACAGGTGTACTTTCAAAAAATATGTGTCCGAAGGTTAGCGTCGGCGCCAAAAGCCGGAATTACTGGTGAGTTCATCAGTAGATTCTTCCAGTTCACCGGGCTTGAGTACTTTTATGTCGTTACGATTCACTTCCACGGAGAATGCCAGTTGAATTTTATCCAGTGCGAGAACCAGCCGGTCCGCTCCGGCGATGCGCTGGACAATTCCCCGAGCCCCGGTGAATGGTCCGGAGATGATGCGGACATATTCCCCAACCTTAACATAATTTTCAGGCTGCAATGTCTCCGGATGATCGATCATGATTTGCAGCGTTTGGATCTGTGCGTCGGGAATGGGCGCCCAATTCCCCGCGAACCGCAGAATATTGATCACGCCCACCGTTTCCAACACCGGCATGCGATCTTTCAAAGCGATTTTACAAAAAGTGTAACCACGGATTAATGGCTCCTGGACCGATTTTTTCCGATCACTCCATTGCTTTACACGGGTGATCAGGGGTGTAAAAACCTCGATTCCCTTGTTCCTCAAGCGCTCATCCACCTTTTTTTCATGACGTGCCTGAACATAAAAGGCGTGCCAGTATGGTGCATTCTGAAGATCAGGTTTTTCCACGTTGCAATGCCTTCTTAATAATTTCCTGGGTTGACAATTTATCGTCCGCAGCAATTCCCAACCGCGCGATGGTGGATTGGGCTTCCGTCCGGCTATAGCCCAATGCTTCCAGTGCCAGAACTGCCTCAGCCTCGCTGGATGAAAGCCCTGACATTTTCAGTTTAGGCTGACTTTCGCTGGAAAAATCCACCTTTTCCAATCGTGACTTCAATTCAGCCACCAATCGACGAGCTGTGGTTGCTCCTACTCCGGGGAGGGTGGACAGTGACTTCACATCTTCCGCCAATACCATGCTTTGAATGTCACCGGGCGTTCCACCGGATAGAATATTTGCGGCTGCTTTCGGTCCGATTTTGGAGACCAGTAAAAGTTCATGAAAAAAGGTGCGCTCATCCTCTGTTCCAAAACCATACAATTCCAACGCGTCTTCCCGGACATTGAGATGGGTAAATAATTTGATCGGCGAATCGGTTTTCGGGAGGGATTCATACGTGTGAGAGGTGATGCGTAGCTTATATCCCACACCCTGAACATCAATGACAGCCAGATCCGGGCGTTTTTGGACCAGTTTTCCAGAAAGATATTCGTACATATAGCTCTACCTCAGGTTTTGTGTCCGCGCATTGAGTCCATGGCACATGGCAATGGCCAACGCGTCCGATGCGTCCAGTGGTGTGGGTAACATTTTGAGACTTAACAAGCGCTGCACCATAAACTGAACCTGTTCTTTGGTAGCATTTCCATTCCCGGTAATGGCGGATTTCACCTTGCGGGCGGCGTATTCGTACACCGGAATATTCACATGCCTGCCACCCAGCATAATCACTCCCCGCACATGCCCCATGAGCAGTGCCGTGCGGGCATTGGTACCGTAAAAGGCTTCCTCAACTGAAAGCACCTGTGGTTCATATACATTAATCATCTCCATGAGTCCGTTATAGAGCGCTTCTAATTTATGGTCCAGGGATTCTGTCGCTTTTGTTCTAACCACGCTGAAATGCACCGGCTTGAACTGTGTGTTCTGCAAATCAACGATCCCGATTCCCATGACCCGTAATCCCGGATCCACACCAATAATTCGCAGACTATAACTCCAAATCAGCCAGCATTTCGTCGGTAAAATCAACGCTGGCCGATACTTTTTGTACATCATCATGATCTTCAAGCGCTTCCAGCAATCTCACCACGGAGGCGACATCCTTTTGAGATATTTCAGTGAAATTATTGGGGATCTTGCGAATTTCAGCATTATCCACCTTCAAGCCGCTTTCCACCAATTTGGTGCTCACGCTGTGCAGGTCATTCATGGCCGTGATAATCTCAAAAAGATCATCTTCGCTGTTAAAATCTTCGGCTCCCGCATCCATGCTGGCCAGCAGGACATCTTCTTCATCCACACCATCAGCTAAAACCGTAATAACACCCTTGGATTCGAACATCCAGGCAACCGATCCCGAACTGCCCAGATTCCCGCCATGTTTGGTGAGCAGATGCCGAATATCACTTACGGTGCGGTTTTTATTATCAGTCATCACATCAATCATGAACGCCACACCACCCGGTCCGTAGGCTTCGTATGTAATTTCTTCGTATGTGACACCTTCCAGTTCGCCCGTCCCCTTTTTAATGGCACGCTCAATATTGGCGGTGGGCATATTGGCACCCCGGGCGGCTAAAATGGCAGTGCGCAATCGCGGATTGGCCGATTCATCACTGCCCCCCACCCGGGCAGATACGGTAATTTCCTTCGCCAGTTTGGTGAAAACCTTCCCGCGCTCGGCATCAACCGCTGCTTTTTTACGTTTAATTGTTGACCATTTACTGTGTCCTGACATGTACGCCTCAAAAAATGTTAAAGGTTATTTATGGATAATCTTAATTCTCGTCTTTTTCTTTATGTTCTATCTCAGTACGCACGACCCAGGCGGTACGAAATCCGGCCCGAAAAGCTTGCTGTTGCAAGCGCTCGGCAACATCCCGACGCGGCTCATTCCCAATGCGGATTTTGTAGTAAGGACTATCGAAGCGCATATAGACTTCTTCTTTCCAAATAGTTCGGGCTAATGAATCCAGTTTTAATGCCTGCAAATAATCCGTTGTAATGAAAATCTGGACACGATAGCCAATCCGAACCTTGGGTTCCTCAATGCCACCCGGACTCATGAGATTGAAGGTATTCATTTCCTCCTTCCGCGGTTTCACCCGCTCCAGCGTACGCGGCATCGTTTTCCAATCACTCAGTGTGGTAGGATCAAAACTTTCATCCAGACTGTCTGCAGGTGTTTCTGGCAGGGCTACTGCTACGGCTACTGAAAATAAAATCAGTGTATTAAATAGAAGCAATCGCATGTGTCGGTATCCACCCTGTCTTTCCATCTGCCAATTTGATTTCACACCATCCGTCCGTCCGCTCCCGTACCGTACCTTCCATTCCTTCACGCAGAATAAAAAGAACCTTGGATGTTTCAACCGGCGCACTGTGAATCTGAACTTCATCGGTCATGACGACAATTTGCTCACGAGAATCCAATCGATAGCGATCCACCGTCCAGCCGGCGGTTAAAATAAACAATAGGCTGCTGGTGAGAAAGACATACAACAGTGCTTTACTTCCCCTACCACCTCTCCTGAACCAATAAAGAATAGATGTCGTAACAACCGCAAGCCACAGGATCAACAGGGTCCACGCCAGTTCATTCAGTGTGAAATAATTTCGCAGGGACTCGAATGTTTTGACCAGTGCACTTTTTTCCGGCAGATCAAGCTGACCTTTGCGATACACCTTCACATAATCCAGGTTAAAGGAGATGTCCTCATCACGTGGTACCAGTCGCCGGGCTCGTTCCAGATGGAGAATGGCCGGACCAATCTCGTCAATTTTGAAATAAGCATTACCCAGATTGTATTCCAGAACTGCCGAGGTATAGCCGCTTTTCAGGATTTGTGAATAGAGATTCACCGCCTCAGGAAAATTGCCACTGGTATAAGCCGCATCAGCATCATCCATGAGACGCTGTAAATCCGCGCCCGACGTAATCGCCGTGAATAGCAGCGCGGTTACCAGCAAAAGGTAGATTCTCCGAACCATCACTCCTTCAGTTCCCGGGATAATCGTGTGAGTATTTGACGGGCATTTTGTATCAATTCCGGCGGCTCGGCTGAATCCGCTCCCGGCGCGAAGCGTCCCATATCCAATCGAATTAGTAACGCCCGCACCTCGCTCACCAGTTGTTCACTTATCTTACGTTGGGTCAATTCGTGAATCAGTGCGTCCGTGTCCAGCGCCTTTTCCGGCAAATTCAGACGGTCACCGATATAACCCACCACAGCCTGTGAGAGCAGGGCATACACCTGTTTTTCATCCATCACCACTTTCCTGGCACTCTTGAGTAATGTCTGAGCCCGGTTATGTGCCCGGAGTCGCCGCCCTAATGCTTTGTCACTACCGATTTTTTCCTGACGTCGTGTATACAAAACCACACCCAGCATAGCCACTAACCCCATCATCATGGTGGTATGGTACCACCACTGATTGAGAACCCGATATCCCATCGGGACAAACTTTGCGCCCTGCAACTTGATAAAGCGTAAATCCTGATTCATCAAAGCCACCTCTTCCCGGGAATATCCGGAAGTGATAAGTGGTTGCTCGCCGGAAAGCGGCTTCACCTGCAAAGTCAGTCGTTTCGTCTCTGCCGTCCGATATTTCTTTGCATCTGAGTCATAGTAAACAAGGGTGAAGGCGGGAATGACCATTTCACCAGCAGCGCGGGGCACCAGTAAGTAGGTCATTCGTTTGTACCCTTGGTAGACTTCATTCACCAGCCGAACTTTCTCCTCCTTCTCCGGTTTGAACATATCAATGCCATCCGGGAGGGTTATATCCGGCAAATTGAGGGTTTTAAAGTTTCCGGTACCTTCCAATGTCACATGCAGACCCACCGCATCATTTACATGAATCGTATTTGTATCCAATCGGGCCGATAACCGGAATTTTCCCACAGCTCCCGAATAATTGGGCGGCGTGGGACGCGGCACATCGGACACTTTTAATTTAAGGGAATTGCTAAAGAGTACTTTTTTCTCATGCGAGAAAACATCGTCAAAAAAGGGATCGCTGAAAAAAGTATTACGGCTCCGGCGACGTTTGGACTGCACCTCCAAATTCACCCGCAGCGGCTCGATGGTCAGCTCGCCGGGACGCGTGGGATAGTACACCACCTTCTTCAAAACAGCCGATTGATAGTTCACCCCGTCTACAATTTCAGCTTTCAACTGCGGTTGTCCTGTAAGGGGAATTTCCTCGGACCAAAAGCCAACAGCATCGGGCAATTTGTCGATTCCGTAATTATAGACACGCACCTGGGTATAGAGCTTATAGGTGATCGTGACCGGTTCCCCCACAACGATATCGGTTCGATTGGGCTCAGCACGCAACATGATCTCCGGTGCGGGTACGGATTTTGACTGCGGTTGCGTCTGCTGGAGTTGTCGATCGTTCCTGCTGCCGCCCGGTGCGGCTTTGGTTCCTGATCCGGGTTGTGGCAAAACTTCCAGTTGAACCGCATTGGATTGATACCGTTTATTCCTGATAACCACTTCCGATGGTGGAATGGTCAACTCACCGGGCTCCAGCGCCACCATTGTATAGGACACACTGCGGGTGCTGGATTGGACGCCATTCATAATGCTAAAACTGGTGGACTGCATGGGACCCGAGACCACAGACAATTTTCGCGACGCAGGCAGATGAATCGTTGGCGTAGAATCTGAATTCTTGACTTCCACTTTGTAAGTAAATGTGTCCCCAACATAGATTCGCCGGGCGTCAACGGATGCATGAATATCCGGCTGTCCCATAAGGAGCCCGGGAATCATTCCCACCAATATCAGACCAAATATCAGCCGGTTCCCCATTTACCAGTCTTTCTCCAGTCGTGGTCCTTTTGTCTGCTGCCGGATCATCTCTTTCATATTTTCAATTTCTCTGTCCCGCAATGCATTCAGGAGCTGCTGAGCCGCCAATTGTTGATCCTCGGTCAAGTCTGATTCTTGCGGCTGAGTGGCATCCTGCGGTTGGGGTGGCTGTTCTTCCGATTCACGCTCGTCTGCGCCAGCCTGTTCCTGCTGCTGTTCCTGCTCATCCTGATTCTGTTCAGCCTGAGAATCATTTTGCTGCTGATCCTCATTTTGTTTGTCTTCAGCGTTTGATTGCTGTTGCTGCTCCTCTTGCTGCTCGTTCTCCTGTTGATCCTGTCCCTGTTGATTTTGCGATTGGGGCGGCGGTGGAGGCATGTTCAACAACATTTCCAGATTGGCTTTGGCATCCGGGTCGTCGGGTCGCAATTTCAAGGCATTTTTGTACATCTCAATCGCCTTTTGGGCCTGGTTTTCAGCCAGATAAGCATTCCCCAGATTATAATAAGAATCAGCCCGTTCATTGATTTCCTGCGAACGCAAGGCCTGCTCGTAATGCTCCCGGGCTTTCTCATACGCCTGTTTCTCATATTGGGCATTTCCGATGTTGTAATGCAGAGCTTTCAAATCTGGGTACTTTTCCAGAACCGATTCCCAGTTTGCAATGGCCTCATCATAATTCTGAGCTTCATATGCCGCTTCACCAGTGGATTGCCCGCGTAGATTCGGAGCCAGGAAAATGAGCCCCACCAGAAAAACACCGATTCTGTTGAATTTACTCATCATGCACCAACTCCCCGCCCCAGCCACGGGCGCGTTTTTGTAAATCCGAAAGGAGGAACTCCAGAATAAAACAAACCAGCCCGAACCAGGCGAACCAATGATACTGTTCTTTGAAATTGGTGAATTCGTGGCTAGCAAACTCTTTTTTATCCATTCCCAGGATCTCCTGATACAGATTCTCCAAACCATTTCCGGTGGCATTCAAATGGATAAATCTGCCACCTGTGGCTCTGGCGATCTCCTCCAGCGTCGCGGTGGCAAGTTTTGTGGTTACCACCTCGCCGTCAGGCGTCTTTTTGTAACCGGTAATATTTCCTTTTGCATCTCTCATGGGAATCGGTGTACCGTGGAGTGTGCCAATACCTGCCGTGTAGATGGTGACATTCTCCTTCTGAGCCAAATCCAGCACGCGATCAAGATTACCCTGATGGTCTTCCCCATCGGAAATCAGCATCATCACCCGGTGCTTTTTATCATCCGGATCGAACGCCTGAATCCCGGTGGCAATGGCATCTTCCAGCGCCGTCCCCTGAACACCGATGGTATTTTCATCACTGAGGTCCAAAAACATATTGAATGCAGCATAATCCAGCGTTAACGGCGTTTGCAGATAGGCACGGCCTGCGAAAACGCATAGACCAATTCGGTCACCTCGCAATTGAGCGATCAGCTTACGGATTTCATATTTCGCTTTTTCCAGACGACTGGGCGTGATGTCCTGCGCCAGCATGGAATTTGACACGTCCAGCGAAATAATGATGTCCACACCTTCCCGCTTCACCTCTACCACATCATTGGAGAACTTGGGTCCGAATGCCGCAATGATGAGCAGCAGAAACCCCAGAAGTTTTAAGGCCTCTTTGAAGCGGCGGCGGGGCTTTGAAATGCTGTTGGACAGCCGCTCCAAAAGCGATGGGTCCCCTAACCGGGTTTCCATTTTCTTGCGCCAGCGTGCCGTCCAAATCAGTAGCATGATTAAAACGGGCAACCACGCCCAAAGGACAACCTGCAGCAACAATGGATATTCTTCAAACCTCAGCATCAGGGGTATCTCCTGAACACCGTTTTATCCAACAGTGTCTCCAATGATAATAGAAACAACCCGGCCAGCAAGGGCCAGAAAAACAGCTCAGCGTATTGGACGTATTCCGTCACTTCGTATTTGGTTTTTTCCATCTCCGAAATCTGTTGATAGATATTTGCCAATGACGCTTCATCGGTGGCCCGGAAGTAAGTTCCGCCGGTGGTCTGGGCAATGGTCTCAAGGGTCGCTTCATCAATATCCACCTGGACACGCATATTCTGTGTTCCCACCGGTGTTTTTACCGGCATTAATGCCTGCCCCTTGGTGCCGGCACCAATGGCATAGATCTTAATTCCATATTCCTGCGCCATTTGAGCCGCAGTGACAGGATCCAGCTCCCCTGCGTTATTTTTGCCATCTGAGAGGACAATCATCACCTTGCTCTTCGCTTCTGAATCTCGCAGACGATTGATGCCACTGGCAATGGCAAGTCCGATGGCTGTTCCATCGAACTTCTCCGGAACGATTTGAATATCTTTGATAAATCCCTGTAACCGGTTCAGATCGGTTGTTAGAGGACATTTAAGAAAACTCTCGGCACCAAAGGTCACCAATCCGATTCGATCGGCAGATTGGTTCGCCACAAACTGCTGTGCCACCTGTTTTACCGCTTCCAACCGATTGGGCTTGAAGTCCATGGCACGCATTGAGCTGGAAATATCCAAAACCAGTAAAATATCCACACCTTCAGCGTGAACAGTGCGTTGAGTATTCTGATCCTGAGGCCGGGCAATTGCTACCAATACCAATGCAATTCCCATCAGACGAAGTGCAATCGGCAGGTAACGCTTCCAGGTACCTTCCGATATGGAAATCCCCTGAAGAAGTTGAAAGGAGGAAAATCGAAGTGTTCCGATGCGCTTTCGGCCAATGGCGATATAGTGGTAAAGCAGAAGGGCCAGGACGGGGAGAATCAGCCATAATACCCAGGGTTGTGCGAAAGTCAGGTTCAAACTTCTATCAGCCTCCTCACTAAGGACGAATCACTTCCAGCTCTCAATATTTTCCAGCTAAAACCCGTAACCAACTCAGGTATCAGCTCTTCAAGCGCTCAATTAAAGTCCCGATTTTGAAGATTGTTTCTTCTTTGAAGGCCGGTGCGATAATTTGAAGACCGATGGGTAAACCCTTGTCATCCGTCCCCACGGGAAGACTAACAGCAGGCAGACCTGCCAGATTTACGGAAACTGTATAAATATCATTGAGATACATGGCCAGCGGGTCATCAATTTTTTCACCACGCTTGAAGGCCGTTGTGGGTGTGGTAGGTGTGATGATTGCATCCACAGATTGAAATGCCTGTGTAAAATCGGACTGCAACAATCTTCGAACCCGTTGTGCTTTATCGTAATAGGCATCGTAATAACCGGATGACAACACATAGGTGCCGAGCATGATTCGGCGCTTGACTTCCGAGCCAAATCCGTTCGCCCGGGTCTGCGTGTACATATCCATCAAATCACTTGGTTCGTGGCGTAAGCCGTACCGTACACCATCATATCGTGCCAGATTGCTGGAAGCTTCCGCGGAAGTGATGATGTAATAAATTGAAATGGCATATTCAGTATGCGGCAACGAGATGGGGACGATTGTTGCACCAGCCGCTTTCAATGCTTCCACCTTGGTATTTACCGCCTGGCGCACGGACTCGGATAATCCTTCGGTAAAATATTCTTTAGGCAGACCAATTTTCCAGTCGGAGACCTGGCTTTCCATATTCTTCGAAAATGTGCGAACCGGCTCGGGTACCGTGGTGGCATCTAAAGGATCTTCCCCGGCAATGACTTCCAGGATTTTGGCAGAATTCTCCACCGAAGTTGACATTATCCCAATCTGATCCAGACTGGATGCGAAAGCAACCAGGCCATATCGGCTTACCCGGCCATAAGTTGGCTTCATGCCTACAATGCCGTTATAACTGGCCGGCTGGCGTACGCTGCCACCCGTATCAGAGCCCAGCGCTGCATCAACCACACCCGCAGCCACGGCCACGGCCGAACCACCCGAGGAGCCCCCGGCAACATACTCGGGATGTACCGCATTTCTCACGGCGCTATAATGACTGTATTCGCTGGAGGAACCCATGGCGAATTCGTCCATGTTTGTTTTGCCAGCGATAATCGCACCGGCGTTTTTTAGTTTTTTAACAACGGTTGCATCATAAGGACTGATAAAATTCTCAAGAATATGGGATGCACAGCTCAGAGTCTGACCTTGAACACTGATATTATCTTTTATACCAATGAAAACACGGGCCAGAGAGCCTTCTGCCTGCTTCTCGTACTGCTCCCGGATATGGGTCTGATCAATTGAAATAAACGCGTTGAGCGGTTTAGCGTTCTGAACCCGCTCCAAGAAATCGGATATTGTCATTAAACTACCTGTTTACGGATTCGGAGTGCGGTCGCTATCGCTATCGGTTTCAGTTTTTTTCTGGTCAGCTGCTTTACCTGAATCGGATCCGGTGGTATCCTTCTTCTCCTCCACCTGACCGGCTTTCTGCACTTCGTCGGTAATACCGCTGATAGCGCCTTTGAACTCCCGAATCCCTTTGCCCAAACCACGCGCCATTTCAGGCAAGCGCTTGGCACCGAAAAAGATCAGGACAAAAAGCAGTATAATGAGTAATTCCCATCCACCTGGAAATGACATAATTATTTCCTCTCATCTAATGATTGTTTTGCGTTATATCCTATTACTCTCATATTAATTGTTTCCTAAGCCCGGTAATAGCGTAAGACATACAAGGCTGCCCCAATCCCGATGATTCCCATGATATTTATGCGAAACGTGAGTCCAAAGGTGAGCGAGATGACATGAAAATCCAGCGTGAATGGATTGGTCAAGCCAAACGTGCTGGAATCAATGGGCAGCAAAAAGAAATCGCGCACCACACTTTCCGGCAGGAGGATTCCCACCACATTCCCCACCACCGAGCCGGCCACCGCACCAATCACAACCGCCAAAATAATGAGACCAATGTTGCGCTTCCTTGGATCCATACGCGGTGTTTACCCTTCTTTGCTGTCTATGGACATTCGTGCTTCCTGGGTCCAGGCAGCCAACCCGGAGATAATGATTAACAACAGGATAGGTAGCAGCAGAAAGCCTTTGGTGAGAATGACCAGTGCCATGAGGACGATGGTTAATATGAACTTCCAGTTATCCACCCAGCCCCTGTGGACAGCGAGCGCCGGAAACTTTGGAAATGGGATTTTGGATAAAAGTAAAAAGGAAATAATCATCACGAAAGGTAAGGCGATCCGGGCATCCCCCATTTCATTCCGGGGATACCAATGCAACCAGGGATAGTTATGCACCTGACTGAAAAACAGATACATCCCAACAATACTTAATGCTCCCATTGGGGTTGGCATACCAATAAAGCGATTTTTCTGTTCACCGGTGGCTTCAAGATTGAATTTTGCTAAACGGATAGATCCCAACATGAGCGGGAAAAACGCAAAAAATCCTCCCACCACAAATCCCAAATCAGAGGACCAGACCCTGAAAACAAATACAGAAGGAGCCGCACAGAAAGTGATGATGTCCGCTAAAGAGTCGAACTGAATTCCAAATTCAGATGTGGAACCCAAAGCACGTGCCAGTTTCCCATCCAGACTATCAAACATGGCGCCTACAATGATATACCATGCAGCCGCAGCATAGAATCCCTGGAAAGAGGACAGAATGGAGAGAAATCCAAAGAACATGTTGAAAATGGTGAAAGCGCTGGGAATAAATCGTCGGCGACCGCCACGGGGCTTCCCCTCCTGATCCACATTTTTTTTCTTAGGACTCATCCCTGCCTTTCAGTCCGGCTAAAACCGTTAATCCTCCCCGCACCGGGTCTTTCGGCGCCACCAGAACTTCACAGGTCCGTGGAACAAAAACATCCATCCGGCTGCCAAATTTAATCATACCGTATCGATATCCCTGCTGAACCGAATCGCCCACTCGCAGATAGTTAATGATACGCCGGGCGACGATACCGGATATTTGTGAAAACTTCACTTTCAGGTTCTCATTGGACATACTGACCACAGATTGTTCATTCACTTCCGATGCGTCCTCAGCAAAGGCAGCTTTAAACATGCCCGGCTTGTATTGTACATGGTCGATGCGACCCCGGATGGGAATCCGATTCACATGGACATTCAAAGGAGACAAAAACATGGTAATGAGGTACGCGGGTCCCACATAGTCATCATCTACTTCTTTGACTGAGACGATGGTTCCGTCGCCGGGGCTTAAGATATGGGCATCATTCACCGGGATATTTCGCACCGGGTCCCTAAAAAAATACAGTGTAAATGCCAGGAATATGCCACTGACAATGGCCAGGATCTGCCACACGATTCCCGGGAAGAAAAATTGAAGCAATACAAACAACGCTGTAAGTCCCAGCGCAATCAGTATGTTTGATAAACCTTCGTGTGCCATGATTTCCCTTAAAATGTCCTCACTGAATGTCCATCTCACATCCCGTTTTAAAAGCGCCGAAATATAGGTGGGAGTTCATGTCAAACCAAAATATCTAAACCGTGGTTGGGGAATATCCTGCAATGCCATACTGTTTATTTGGACTCCAGTGTAACCCGGAAATTTTTGCGTTTGCCATCCCGGATGACCTGCAGGTCAACATGGTCACCGCGACGTAAATCCCGCTCTCTGATATAATTAAAAATATCTGATGTGGTTCTTACCCGCTGTTCATCAATGCCAATCACAATATCCCCTACTTCAAGCCCGGCTTTCTCCGCAGGTGAGCCGTTTTCCACATCCACAACAATCACACCACTGTTGGGTTTTACATTCAGGACATACGCCAGATAATTATCAATATTTTGAATGGATAAACCAGTGGTATACGTGCGATCAATGAAACCAGTCTCCCGAAGCTCTTCAATGATTGCCACAGCCGCGTTGATGGGCATTGCAAAGCTTATCCCGATGGAGCCGGCAGATTGACCTCCGCCCGTAAAAATAAAGGTATTAATCCCTACAACACGACCGTCAGCAGTGACCAACGGACCGCCGCTATTTCCTGAATTGATGGAGGCATCCGTCTGAATCATATCCTGATACAATCGCCCGGAGCGTTGGATACCAAAATCCATGTGCATACTGGAAATAATGCCCAGCGTAGCGATGGGCTCACGACTCTCACTGAAGAGTCCAAAGGGATTTCCCAGAGCAACCACCCACTCGCCCAGGAGAATGTTATCCGAATTACCCAATTCCACTGTGGGGAATTTTCGATCCGCTTTTATTTTGATTAATGCCACGTCCGTTTTCCGGTCAATGCCCACCAACTCACCCGGATATTGGTCACCGCCGGCCAGCGTGACGGTAATTTCCGTAGCGCCTTCCGCCACATGGGCATTGGTAATCACATAGCCTTCAGGATTGTAAATAAACCCCGAGCCTAACGACTCAACCTTTTGAGAATACCACTCCGGCAGAAGCATTCTGAAAAAAGGATCATTTGCAAAAGGTGAACTGGTAATGCGAATCGAATGGACTGTGATGCCCACCACGGCAGGTGCCACCTTTTGGATTGCACGGGTCAGGACTGTTTGACGCGATTCATTTATGTCTTTTGCAGGTAAGCTCTGCTGGCTCGCCGGCTCCACGGGCAAATTCTGTTGATTCCCCAGGTCTGCCGCCGACACACTATCCATGAATTTCCAACGACGAATCTCATGTAAAGTCAATGTGAAAGCCAGCATGGCAATGGTGACCGTGAACAGCAGGACGGATATTTTTTTAATCATTTTTCTCATCTCCTTTTTTCAACCATATCCGTTCTCCTAACGGTTCGTAATATAAAACAACCGGGAAGCTCCTTGCGCTGATTATTCCCCGGGGAGTTGACCCTCGGTAAAAGGTACCTCAAATACTTTAGGATGTTGGATTGGTCCGTGTCCAAAATAGCCCGCTTCACCAAAAAGTTCACCATGATCAGCAGTGATAATGACGTGAGCCGACGTACCGGCAAATTTGTGGAAAAGCTTCGGCAGGCAGAGATCTATTTCTTCCACTGCCCGTTGTTGCGCCAGTTTCATTTCGGCAAACTGGGAATCGGAAAACCACTCACCTGTTTCACCTTCCCGAAAATGTTTCAATGTGCCATGTACGCCATGTAAATGCGGAATATTCGATTGCTCTGCCCCACGAATGGTGTAGGGATAGTGGGATTCTCCCAAATTGAGGAAATAGAAGGTGGGTTGGTCCGGAATCGGAAGAATCAAATCAATCATTCCGGGAAAATCGTTGTGCTTTTCCATCAGCTCATACCGATGGAAATACTGATTCAGATTGGTTGCCGGATTCAAAACCGGCATGGAGACCAGCGCTTCATTCCGGTATCCATGCTTTTGGAGAAAAAGAGGCAGCGATAACTGGGGCGTGAAGTCTGAAAAGTCAATTTTCTCAATTCCCGTGCGGGTCTGCCACTGTGCATACTCCTGGCGGTACACATTGGAAGCATGGACGTTTGCGGGGCTTTTATGTGGCATCAGCCCCATCAGAAATACATGGTGCGCAGGGAAGGTCCAACTATTGTAACTCCACCGCGATTCAAGCGTACCTATGCGATCCATGTTGGGTGTTTTGGCAGCTGCTACCACATCGTAGCGGGCGCTGTCCATGATAATCAGAATGATATTTTTCAACATTAGTGAGTGATGGCAATTATAAAAGTGTTTGCTGGTACCATTCTACAAAACGACTCAACCCGGTGGACATATCCATTTCCGGACGATACCCGTATTTTTCACGCGCATAATCAATGTTGGCGAATGTCCGATTCACATCCCCTTTTTGCATGGGCTTGAAATGCAGGTCTGCGGTTTTTCCCGTGATCACCTCCAGCATCCGGATCAGATCAATCAAGGTCGTTGTTTTACTTTCACCCAGATTAACCACATCATTTCCGGCAGCTTTTGCTTCCACACCCAGAATTCCCGCCACAATGTCATCCACAAAGGTATAATCGCGATAGGTATTCCCGTCCCCGTAAAGTGTAATGGGTTCATTCCGGTATAGTGCCCGGGTAAATTTATGAATCGCCATTTCCGGGCGCTGGCGCGGACCGTAAACCGTGAAAAAGCGCAACCCTACCGTGGGTGTTCCACTGAATGTCTGCCACAGCTTAGCCTGTTTTTCATTGGCGCGTTTGGTGGCAGCATAAATCGAAATGGGATGGTCAATATTGTCGGTCTCCGCGAAGGGGACCGTTGGCGCATTCCCATATACACTGGAGGATGAAGCGTATAGGATCTTCTCCACATCATACTTCAGCGCCTGGCGAAATACCATATTAGTGCCGTTCAGATTCACATCCACATACAGCGCCGGAGCTTGAAAGGATGGACGAACACCAGCCATGGCGGCCAGGTGAATCACCACATCAATTTTGTTTTCATGAAATACCTTGTCCATGAAATCTGCACCCCGGATATCACCATCGTAAAACCGGATTTGATCCTTGAAATTCGATAAATTTTGTCGCTTTATCACCGGATCATAGAATGAATTAAAATTATCCACTCCGACTACTTCCCACCCTTTGCGCAGACAGGCTTCCGCTGTGTAGCTGCCGATGAATCCGGCGATTCCGGTGATGAATACTGTTTTATTTCCTGACACAGAACTCCTGAAACAGATGAAGTGAGTCCGGATAATAGACACACTTTAAAATTAATCCTTGTGCTGGTGCGGTGACCGTATCATGCTCATGGTCAGGATGTTGCAACAACTTCCGGAAGTACGCCATCGACCACCGCCCCCGGGCAACTTCAATCATATTCCCCACCAACATGCGCACCATGTGATGTAAAAAACGATTTGCCCGTACGCGATAGATCATTCCCCTGGAATGAATTTCCCACGCGCTGACTTCCACATTACAAATCATATTTTTCGTATCTGTAATGGCCGCACAAAAACTGGTGAAATCGTGTTCACCCAGGACCATTTCGGCGCACGCGTTCAGCAGATCGGCATCAAGAGGATATTTGCAGTACCAGGAAGTTTGTCGCTGCAGTGCACGCGGATAGGTAACGATATGATATTCATACTCCCGACCCACTGCATCAAAACGACTGTTAAAATCATCCGGTACCGGCTGGGCTGCTAATACACTGATATCGTCAGGCAGCACCTGATTTAACGCTGCAGGTAGGCGATCTATAGGAATTTGCATTGCATCAGTGTCAAAATGTGCCACCTGACCCAATGCATGTACACCTGCATCAGTACGCCCTGAACCTGTTATCCTTGATGAATATTTTGTTACCGATTCAAGCGCTTGTTCTAACACAGACTGAATGGTTGGTCCCGTCGGCTGACTTTGCCAGCCCTGATAGTTGGTTCCTTCGAACTCAAGCGACAGAGCGACGCGCATGATTCATCCATCCTATATCCAGAAAACACAATCCCATCCACAAAAACATGACAGCCCAGAGAGCGAACATCATCAGTTGAATTTTGTACAAAACCAACCCCACAATGAGACTCATGCCAACCCATACCCAATCACCATGACTGCCGGAAACGGTAGTTGTTGTGCGCCAGCCGCGTAATGCCAGAGCTTCACCCACCTGAAGCGCGCCATTCAGTGTCTGAACGAAGGTGGACTTGTACAGCATTCCCCAATATCTCAAACGGCGGATCAATTTCGATTCTTCGGGTTGGTGCGGAATGAATATCTCCAAGTTTTCACGTATTTGCTTGCTGGTCTCCAGCACCATGGGGAAAAAGCGTAATCCCAGTGGTAAAATCATCTGAACTCGCTGAATGTTGATTCCCATCCAATGCAAGGGAGTCAGTAGCGCAGCCAGATCTTTCACAAGTTCCGGTCGCGACAGCCGTTTGGCGAATGCCGTGACTGCTAAAAATGGTGTACCCAGTCGCAACAACCCGGCCAGGAGTGGCCACCAAGCTGCTGCATCCCATTCACCCCTCCATAATTGCTGAAGTAGCGGCCGATAAAAAGGCGTTATAAGCAATTGGAATATCAGCAGGATCAACAGAAGTGGGAAAATTCGCAGCAGCCAAATCTTCCAGGAAATACGATTGAGAATATTGGCTAAAATGGCCAGACCAAAAAGGGTGAGTTGCCATTCAGGCACCGGTACCAGCCAAAGCGAAGCAAGCAGCAAAACGATGCCGTGTATAAAAAACCAAACCCGGAAAGTGGAAATCATGACCTCAGAAATTCAGCGTAAAGATCATCCCCTGCACCTCACCTTCCAGCATGGGAACCGCCTGCAGGATCATATCGTTTTTCTGCAGCCAGATGGCGTCAATGGCACTCACCAAATGATTGATGGTGATTCCACCCAGCAGATAACCGGCAAAATGAGAATAGAGATTGCGTTTGAATTTTACGTCTTTAAAGCTTTGCCGGTCTGTTTCGGATGGCCAGGACCATTCATATCCCTGGTTTTCCGGATAGGTCAGAAAGGGGTTCCGATCCCGCAACATTTGTTCATTATAGCTGGACAAGTCCCTGTAATTACCCACATCATCATAGTAACTATTGGACTTCCCGGAGGGATTGACCGACGCCTTGCTCACCGACATTTGAATCATCTCATCATGGGTGCGGTCATGGAGAACATGCATCAATCCATACCCCACCCAGATCGACGCTTCCACGGTTACAAACTTATTTGCCCGTTCAGTAAATCCCAGGCTTCGCTCTCCCCAACCGGGAATGATGAGACTTTTAAAAAAAGGTTTCCCCAGTGTTATAGGTTCATTGGGCTGAACCTGAGATCGTCCGGTTCCTGATAAACCCATGAATAAGCTGACGGCAAGCAGCGTGTGAAGGCGAACGGATGTTGGTTTCAATTGCATATCAGGACCTTATGAAATAGAGTAGCGAGGCAATCAGTATCGTAATCGTTGAAATAATCACCATTCTTGGCATAGACAGACTTGATACGGGAAATTTCAGCCGTGGTTCCACCACAAATGCATCGTCCACAATAAAGGAGAGTTCATCCTCTTCCACAATATCGGATGCCGAACGACTGAAGTGATCACTTCGCAGGGGTGAATTGGTCTCCTTTTCCACGATGCTCATATCAAACTGAATTTCCATCTCGCGTTTGTACCGTTGAATTCCATAGGGATTCACATCAGCTTTACTGACGGTAAAATCCAATTTGCAGTTCTGCAGGGAAAGAATCACTGACTTCTCCCGATCCCTGCGTTGGTCTAATCCGCGGGAAATAATCCACTCCGAAAGATTGGTGCCAATGTAAGCGGCCAACTCATCCTGCTCATCCCAGGTCACCTCAAAACCATTGGTTACCTCTCGGTTTTCAGCTATCCACCGTGGCCACAGTTGATGCAGGATACTGGACGCGAATTCATCATTGGAAACCGGAAAAGCCAGTAATGCCCCGTTAAACACTGTCGTCAACAGCAAAATTTTGATTAATGCGGATTTCATCACAATCTCCTCCTGCTGAAAAAGACCCAACCGGTCCAGACCAGCATACTCAGGAACATGGAGACACCAAACCAGTCACCCCATTGGGTGTAAATGGTGCCATTTTGATGCAGCGGTGTATTCACAACAAAATATCCATCCTGATTCAATGGGATTTTGTGACCAATGATACCAGACGGTTGCACATAGGCGGAAATTCCGGTTTGGGCACTGCGTAAAACCGGTATACGATGTTCAATGGCTCTGAATCTGGCTACGGCAAGGTGTTGGTACGGCCCCAGCGATCGACCCAGCCAACCGTCATTGGTGATGATGGTCATAACTTGTGCGCCGTTTCTCACGAACTCCCGAAACAGAACCGGATCGCTGGACTCATAACAGATCATGGTTCCGAAACGAGCCTTTGCATCGTCATTCCCCATCGTGTACACAGAAGACACTTTCCCTGCTTCAAAATTAGCCTGCCCAAAATTGAGTACCTTTAGTCCGGGAAAGAGATCCACCAGTGGCAAACGCTCTGCGAAGGGCACCAAATGCTGTTTATAATACAATTTTACCGTGGAATCAGGCACGAAGAAAAACGCCGCATTGTAGGTGCGGATTTCATCGCCCTTTCGCTCATGATTGAGCGAGCCGGTGAGAATGGAGATATCCTGCCGATTCACATAGCTTTCGATCATATTAAAAAGCGAGGCATAGTACATCAAATATGCCGGAACTGCGGTCTCCGGCCAAATGACAACCTTCGCACCATCCACCCGCGCCAAGTCAGATTTCAGGATCAAATCCTCCACGTGCTGCTGCTTTTTACTCCGCACCCATTTGTCATGGGGATCCACATTGGATTGGACCACACCTATCGGAATCGTGGGGCCTGACTGGTTTTGCACCATCCAGATCCTGAGACCACCAGCTCCGAAACTCAACACAATAAATGCAGCCAGAATCGTCCAGGCACGCTGTTGCTGGCGGCTATCGAAATGCAGAAACTCAATGCCATAAATGGTTGCGTTGACCAACAGAACCCAAAAACTCACCATATAGATCCCGCCAAATTCAGCAAATTGCTGTAATGGCAGGAAAAGGTTTTGGGTCATTGCCAGCGACAGCCACGGGAATCCCATAAATCCCCAACTGTACAAATACTCTACACCTGTCCAGACGAGTGGCGCGAAAAGAAAGGCTTTGCGTCCAAGCAGACGACCGCCCCTCATCATGAAAAAACCAAACAGGCCGTAATAGATGGACAAATAGAGGATGCTGCCCACCATGGATGCCGATGCGGTCCAAAACGTGGTGCCGCTGTTATTGGCGATCCAATTCAACGACACCAGCATAAATACCACACCAGTGATATAGCCCAATCGGAATCCGTTGCGCCAATTTGCCCGTTCAAGTCCCAGCCATAAAGGAATCCAGGCAAACCAGGCAAGAAAGGATAAATCGAAGGGCGGAAAACTAAACGCCAGCAACAATCCGGTGAGGATTGCCAGGAATTCAGGTGATAGGGATTTAAATTTTCTCAATGCCGTATCTCAGCTAAATATTGTTCCAGAATCACAGTGGCAGCCAGGCGGTCTACCGCGCCTTTGTCATCACCGACTTTTTTGCCCATGTTATGCAGCATTCGTTCCGCCTCCACTGATGAAAAGCTTTCATCGATCAACGCAATCGGTACATCCACCATGGATTGTAGCCTCTTAGTAAATGCGCGCACCCGTTTGGTCTGCGTGCTATCCTGGCGCTGCGTGTTAATGGGAAGGCCAATTACGATTTCCACAACCTCCTGATCCACAATAACTTCCAAGAGTTGCTTCAACGCATCTTCCTCATCACGGACCCAGAGGGTTTTATACGGGCTGGCGATGATCCGCAACGGATCCGTCAGGGCCAGCCCTATGCGCCTGCCCCCCGGATCAATCGCCAGTATTCGGCCTTCCATGAGACGCGTACCACCTTTTGAAAACGAGATTTAGTCGCGTGGCTGCTTCAGGACTTCTCGCAGCAATTTGCCCGGCTTGAAGTGCGTTTTTTTGCGCGGGGGTACATAAATCTCTTCATTGGTGCGGGGATTACGGGCACGGGGTTTGGCTTTGGTAGGTTTCACCTCAAAGACACCAAAATTCCGTATTTCGATGCGAATTTCTTCTTCATCACTGCTCATCAATTCCCGGAGAACATTAAAGACTTTGTCTACGACTTCTTCAACACCTGCCAGTTTCTGACCAACTTTGTCGGCAGTGAGCTTTGCTACATCCTTCTTCGTGTAGGTAATTGCCATTTTGTCTTCATCCTTCCTTTTTTCTTCCGTGTACCAATGTCATTCTCGTTCCACACTGATTACACCATCTACCATTAATATTCGATTACGAATTTTATCCAATTGCCGGACACCATCCACTTCCAGAACGACCAATCCAACAACTAAATCCTCTTCTGCTTTCATGGTTAATGATTCGATATTCACATCAAACGATGAAATACGTTCCGTTAAATCCCTGAGAAAATGCTTCCGGTCCTGAGCCATTACTTTCAAGCGCACCAAAAAGCGTTGGTTCCTCTCACCGCCCCACTGCACCTCGATTAAGCGTTCTTTTTCAGTAAGATTTGGTCCCACTGTATCACAATCGGTGCGGTGGACCGTCACTCCTCGTCCCCGGGTGATGAATCCAATAATTGGATCACCGGGAATCGGATTACAGCACTTCCCGAATGCGATCATCACATTATCAATTCCCGCAATGGTAACGCCTTTGGTATTACGGCGGGCGCGGCGGAAAAAAGATTCGTTCTGGTCTTTTTGAACCTTGGGAGGTGTAAAAGAGAGGTCCGGGTAAATCTTGGTCAGTAATGAGGTGATGGTTCGATGTCCGGAGCCGATCGCAGCCAGCATCTTCTCTTCACTCTCATATCCGATCTCACTAAAACTATTTCTGATTTTCTTGGCTTCTTTGGACAAACGCAACCGACGCAGTTCCCGTTCCAAAATCTCCTGCCCAAGTTTTACGCTATGTTCGAACTCCTGCTTTTTCGCCCATTTCCGGATATTCGATTTGGCTTTGGATGTTTTGACGAACTTCAGCCAGGTAGCATTGGGTGTCTGGTGGTCGCTGGTGATAATTTCCAGACTGTCGCCACTCTTTATCTGAGTACTTAAGGGGACGATTTTCCCATTCACCTTGGCGCCAATACAATGCAAGCCCACCTGGGTGTGAATGTCGAATGCAAAATCCAACGGTGTGGCTCCCACCGGCAGAATGCGAACATCCCCTTTGGGTGTGAACACAAATATTTCATTCTTGTATAAATCAATTTTCAGCAGATCCATGAACTGGTGACTGGTGGTGCTGTCTTCATTTTGCAGAATTTCCACCAGATTCCGCAACCAGCTCACATGGGCATCCAGATCATCCCGATGACGCCGGGCGCCTTCGCCCTCATTCTCCTTGTAACGCCAATGAGCCGCCACCCCCTCTTCAGCCGTCTGATCCATCTCTTCCGTACGAATCTGCACTTCCACCGGACGCCCGCCCGGACCGATCACCGTCGTGTGCAGACTCTGATAACCATTGGCTTTTGGTGTGGCAATAAAGTCTTTGAAGCGCGCCTGGATAGGCGGATAAAACGAATGGACAAATCCCAAAACCGAATAGCAGTCCTCCAGTTTATCCACGATAATGCGAATCGCGAAAATATCATAGATGTCCAATAATGGCCGTTTTTGGGTCACCATTTTTCGGTGAATGGAGGAATAATTTTTGAATCGGCTACGATATTCTGTCTGAATACCGGCCGCTTCAATCCGCTCCCGCACCGGTACCAAAAATTTTTTAATGTAGGACTCAAACTCATTTTGGCGCTTGGGAATGGATTTGGATAATTCCTGATATCCCTTGGGCTCAAGGATTTTGAACACCAAATCGTCCATCTCTGAGCGAAGCCGATACATCCCCAGCCTATGAGCCAGCGGAACATAAACATCCCGCGTTTCCCTGGCAATCCGCCGCGTTTTCACATCCGGCAGATGATCAATCGTACGCATGTTGTGGAGTCTGTCAGCGAATTTGATGATGATGGTGCGGATATCTTCAGCAACCGAAAGCAGCATTTTCCGGAAATTCACCGCCTGCTTGTCTTCTTCGCTCCGAAATTTAATGTCGGACAGCTTGGTGACCCCATCCACCAATTGGGCTACTTCCTTACCAAAATGGGTCTCTACATCGGCAAGTGTATAGCCCGTATCCTCCACCACATCGTGTAACAACGCCGCGGCCACAGTGATGCTGTCCAAACGCATTTCCGCCAAAATCGTAGCCACAGCCACACAATGGCTGAAGTAGGGCTCACCGGATTTCCGCATCTGATCTTTGTGGGCATGCTTCCCGAATTCGTAGGCACGCCAGAGCAAATCTTCATCCGGCTGATTGTGGATATTCCCACGCAACAATTCCAGAATGCGCTGAAAATCGTTGGGCATTTTATCCGACGATGAACGCCGAAACTTATCTAAGATGCCGGTTGCCATTTAAATCGGTAAGGGTTTTCCTGTCGCCTCAGGCGGGATGTAACTGGGCATATCTTCAAATGCCGCGTATTTATCGATAAAGGCCAGCTTCACCGAACCGGTGGGGCCGTTTCTTTGTTTGCCGATGATGATTTCCGCGATGCCTTCCTGCGAATTGCCATCATCATCCTGGAGTTTGTATTTCTCCGGACGGTAGATGAATGTCACCACATCGGCGTCCTGCTCCAGCGAACCGGACTCACGCAAATCGGAGAGCATGGGTCGCTTATCCGTGCGGCTTTCCACGGCACGACTCAACTGCGACAGCGCGACAATGGGAATATCCAGTTCCTTGGCCAGGGTTTTAAGTGAGCGGGAGATCATGGAAATTTCCTGCTGCCTGTTTTCAATGCCCCGGGGACCGGTGATCAATTGGAGATAATCCACAATGAGCAGTTTCACGTCCCGCTCCGCCTTCAGTCGTCGGGCTTTGGCGCGAATTTCCAATACGGTCAGCGACGCAGTATCATCCAAAAATATTGGCGCGTTGGCCAGACGGCCGGCAGCTTTTGACAGCCGTCCCCAAAGATTGCTGGGGAGTTTGCCGGTACGCACCAAATGCGCGTCAACCCGCGCTTCACTGCACAGCAGACGCATGGCCAATTGGTAGGAAGCCATTTCCAGACTGAATATTCCCACCGGAATATTGTGTTCAACAGCGGCATTCCGGGCAATCGTGAGGGCAAAGGCCGTTTTTCCCATGGATGGCCGAGCAGCCAGAATAATTAAATCAGAGGATTGAAATCCCGACGTGAGCTCGTCGAGCCGGTCAAATCCAGAGGGCACTCCCCGCACAGCTCCCGGTGACTGGTGAGATTTTTCCACCATCTCAAATGCCGCTTCAAGGGCCGGCTTAATTGGCTCAAAGCCCTGTTTCTTGAACCGGCGCTTGGAAATATCAAAGATGCGTCGTTCAAAGTCATCCAACACATCATCCACATGATCCTTGGCTTCATACGCCTCGGTGGATACATCGCCTGCCAGGGTGATAATATCACGCAGCGTTGCCGCCTCCATCACCAATCGGGCGTAATACTCTACATTCGCGGTACTGGGAATGGACTCCGCCAAACCGGTGATATAGTAAGCGCCACCAACCGCATCCAGTTCACCCATGCGTTTCAACACATCCACCACCGCCAACTGATCCACCGGCTCGCTCTCCGCTTCCAGCTTCATAATGGCTCTGAATATTTTCTGGTGGGCTGTTTTGTAATAGAATTCCGGCTCTAAAAATTGGAGTACGATAGACACGGCTTCTTTTGACAGCATCATACTGCCCAAAACAGCCTGTTCAGCTTCAATATTTTGTGGTGGTACGCGAAGATTTTCGCTGGAATCAGCCATTTACCTCAGCATCCTT
Organism: Fidelibacterota bacterium; assembly: GCA_021734065.1. Classification (GTDB taxonomy): domain Bacteria; phylum Fidelibacterota; class UBA8477; order UBA8477; family UBA8477; genus UBA8477. The sequence continues at coordinate 24,875 of JAIPJQ010000001.1, forward strand.
CCTTTTGGCTTGATACAAATCGCGGATTTGCTGAAAATCTTCCCAGGCCGCCGGTTTGAATCCGGAATTACGCAAGAGCGCAGCCGGGTGATAGGTCACCCGCAGATCAACGCCTTCATAGGTAAAGGCTTTTTGACGCATATTTTTTAATGTGTCTTCCATGCGCAAAAGCGTTTTCGCCGCTACCCGCCCCAATGCTACAATCAGTTTGGGTTTGATCAGGGCGATCTGATGGCGGAGATAGGGTTCGCATTGCTCAACTTCCTCCGGCAGCGGGTCTCGATTGTTCGGTGGCCGGCACTTTAGGACATTGGCAATGAATACTTCATCACGACTCAGATTGATGGCCACCAGAATTTTATCCAGCAATTGCCCGGCTCGTCCCACAAAAGGAATGCCCTGCAAATCCTCATCGCGTCCCGGCGCTTCACCGACCAGCATAAGATCCGCGTTGGGATTTCCTACGCCAAAAACAAAATGAGTGCGGGATTTCCCCAGTGGACATTTTTGGCAGTTCTCAATGTCGTGCTGAAATGTGGTGAAATCAGAAGCGAAGGCCATTTCTGCATGTTGCGATTGGGAAGTTACGGATGCGCTGGAATCCTGGTTCGGATCCGGCCGGTAGAGGGGACTGCCAAAAAGCTCCATTTCTTGGGATAAAAATTGCTTTTTGGGAACCTCCGCGCTCACAGACTACTCTTCTTCGGTTTCGGGTTCATCTTCCGCGCTTGACCACTCCAGGTTTTCTTCCAGCAGTTCTTTTAATGCCTGGGTAACCGGTTTATCTACCTTATCAAATTCCAGCTTTTTCAATTCGAAATCCGGATCACGTTCTTCCAGTTCGTCCGTTCCGCTGATTTCTTCCATTGATTCCTCTTCCCGGCGCTTCTCCTCGCGAATAATGAACCGGTCGGCCCGAATCTGGCGAGCACGCTTGGCGACAACGGTAACCGCCTCAAACATATCCGGGGTGTGCTTTTCAAGCTCCCGGAATGGAATGGTTTTTAATGCCATGAATTGATCTCCTTATTTCCTTATGTATTTTCCATTTTTTTCGCTAACAGTTGTTGACACTTCTTTTCCACAATGGTGATCATCTGCCTGGTCGCCTCTTCCAGATCATCATTTATGATTTGCTCATCAAAATGTTCACCCAGCGCCACCTCTTCCGGCATGCGTTCCAGTCGAATCTGGATTTGCTCCGGAGAATCGGTTCCCCGCCGCTTCAGACGCTCCAATAACGCATCTTTTGACGGCGGCCGAATGAAAATAGAAACCGTGTCTTCCGGGTACTGGGCTTTCACATTGAGCCCGCCCTTGATGTCAATATCAATGAGTAATATTTTTCCCGAACTGAGCGCGTCTTCCACAAAAGAACGGAGCGTCCCGTAGAGATGTCCGTTCTTGTTGTAAACCTCCTGCCACTCCACCAGCTCATTTTTCTGGATTTTTTTAATGAAGGAAGGCTGATCAATGAAGAAGTAATGAATACCATCAACTTCATAATCTCGTGGAGGTCGCGTGGTTACGGAGACAGAGAATTGAATCTGTGGATATTTTTCCATCAGGCGGGCTTCCAGAGTCCCCTTCCCGGCGCCGGACGGTCCAGCTACGACAATTAATTTTCCGCGCTCATGCATTACTGAATATTCTGGATTTGTTCACGAATTTTTTCGACCTCACTTTTCAATTCCACCACCGCGTGAGCAATACCGGACGAATAGGATTTACTGCCGATGGTATTGGCCTCCCGATTCATCTCCTGCAACAAGAAATTCAACCGCCGACCCGCGTTGGCATCACTCTGCATGATGTGCCGGAAATGCTGGAGATGTGTTGTGAACCGAACCAGCTCTTCGGAAATATCCAGCTTGTCCGACCAGATAACCAATTCCTGCTCCAGTCGCCGCTCGTCCGCATCAATGTCCCCCAGATTGGACTGGATTTTAGTGCGTAATTTTTCAATCGCTTCCGCCGCCCTGGATTCACATCCATTTTCAATCTCACCCAAAAGCTGCTCAAGGGTGTCCAACTGGCGGGACATGGCCTCCTCAAGATGCTGCCCTTCCACCGACCGCATTTGGTCTAAATTGTCCAGTGCACGCTGGAGTCCGTCAATGCAATCTTTGAAAAACGCATCCTTGTTGGAAATTTTGGGCTCAAATTGAATCACATCGGGTAGTTGGAGTAATTCGGCAATGTTTAACTCGGAACCGTTTCCCGTCAATTCCCGGGCAGCGTGACCAATTTCAACATAAGCCTGCGCCAAGTCTTTATTAAGCACAGGAATCGCGTTGAGAGTGCCTTCATTGGGTAAGTTCATTGAAATCTGTAATTTGCCCCGGGGAATCCGGCTCTGAATAATGGGACGCGCCAGGTCTTCAAACTCAGCCAGCATGCGGGGCTGGCGGAAATTCATCTCCAAAAAGCGACTGTTTACCGAGCGAACTTCGATGGTCAAATCAATCCCCGCATGTTTCACCTCTGCCTTCCCAAACCCTGTCATACTCATCAGCATCAACGCGTCTCCCAAAGTGGCTTATTATAGTTTACCCTGTCTCCTATGTCAAAATGTATATTGGATTTATGAGGTTTTTTATGCCCCTCATTCCAGAAATTATTCAGCAGAAATCAAGGCTTTTTTTTCATCTATTTTAAATCGTTATTTATGCACCAGCGGGAGCGATGCAAATGCTTGATTCTTGGATGACACTCTGGCACTGGACAGCCTGGTTGCAGAAGAACCTGCCCGGGTATGTGTTGACAGAGATATTTACCTATCAGAAACAACGACTGGATTTGTGGTTTGAAAGGGGCGATTCGACGCGTCAATTGGCATGGCTGCCTTATAAAAATCAATTCACATTCTATGTTCCCCGCACGCCGTCACTCCCCAGGCGCCGGGTTGAGATTTTTAAAAGCGAGCTACCCGGAAATCTTGCGGTCCGGAAGGTCGCGCTACACACAGAGCTACCCATCGTCCTTCTAAAGGTGGAGAATCAACAATCACTGGTATTCGACTTCCGTCACCCGAAAGGCAATGTGTACCTCCGCCAGAATGACACGATTCATGCTCAATTTTTAAAAGCTGTTCCCTGGCGCCAGGTGGAGGAGAAATGGCTGGATGTGGCTTCTCTGCGACATCAGGTATTGACGGGTAAACTCAATCCCATTCGGCACCAGAAGAGCGGGGAACCGATTGATTCCGCCACTTTCGATTCCCTGGACTGGCTGGCCGCACATTATCAGCTTGCCGGGGTGGATCGCTCAAAAAGCGATATTCCCGATGTGGTAAGTCAAATTCTCCACGAATCCCGCCAGTCTGCACCAGCCTCCGGGGCAGACACCATTCGGAAACGGGGCAAAACAGTGCTTACACGCTGGAGGCGCAAACTGAAAAAACAGATGGCCGAAATGGAAGGCATTGATACGACACGTTTGCAAAATCAGGCAGACGGACTGGCCATAGCAATTGCGAGTGAGATTACATCTGACGATTCGGACCACATACGCCTCCCGGCTCACTTGTCACCCACCGGTGAAGAACTTGTCATTCCACTGAACCGGAAATTGAAATTGCAGGAGAATCTCACGGCGCTTTATCAACAGGTACGGAAGCTTAAATCACGCATGGAAAATCATGAAAAGCGTGTTGAGAAAACGCGGTCTGAAATTGATACCCTGGATACACTTCTGCAATCAGCGGACGAATCTGCTTTGAAACAATTATTAGAACAACACGGGGAACGGTTTTCGAAGGAGAGTTCTTCACAACCGGAACGCGTACCTTACCGAAAATTCACCTCTCCTTCCGGATTGCCCATTTTGGTGGGACGCGGCGCCAGAGATAATGATATCCTCACCTTTAAGCTGGCCAGCAAATTCGATTGGTGGTTTCATGCCCGAGGTGTTACCGGCAGCCATGTGATCCTCCAGACCGGGAAACAGACGCCCCAACACCGTGATCTGGTCATGGCGGCTCAACTGGCCGTGCGGTTCAGTGATGCAAAACATGCCGGTGTAGCGCCGGTGAGTTACTGTCAGCGGAAATATCTATCCAAACCGAAGGGTGGCGCGCCCGGTGCGGTCAAGTTTTTTCAGGAAGAGGTGTTGACGGTGGAGCCGTATGAGTTCAGCAAAGATTAATCGCTTTTTAGACCATCAAATCTGCAGCGATATCATCCGCCAACAAGAGTCCGGCGTCCGTCAGGCAATAATGCCCATCCTGAAAGTAGATATGCTTTTTCAACCACTTTTCCATGCGTTTTCCGTGACGTAATTCAAACGGCTCACCGAAACGCTGTTCATAATCACCGGGAGAAATCCCCTCGTTGAGTCGCAGCCGGGTGAAGATATATTCTGAAATAAGTTGATCCCCAGTCAGCGTTTCGTCCCCTTCCATGGCCGATAATCCTTTGGTTTGGCGCAGCAGATAACCATCCAGACTGCGCACATTCCACCAGCGCTGGTTTCCAAAGTAGGAATGGGCTGACGGACCAAAACTTAAGTATGCAATCTGCGTCCAGTAGTTCAGGTTGTGGCGGCATTCAAATCCGGACCTGCTGTAATTGGAGATTTCGTAAGGAAGATAGCCATTAGCGGCAAGCATTTCGCGACCATCCAGGTACATTCCCACATCATCAATTTCCGGTAACATCTCAACCGTACGGTGTTTTACCCAGCGATGCAGCGCCGTACCCTCTTCCACCGTAAGACTGTAGGCGGAAATGTGCTCCGGTCCCCATGCCATAACTGCTGATAAATCACTGAGCCACTGCGATTTTGACTGACCGGGGATGGCGAAAATCAGGTCTGTATTAATGTTTTCGAATCCCGCTTTCCGTGCAGCCATAAATGTCTCATGTGACTGCTCCGGAGAATGAATCCGGCTCATGAATTTCAACAACTCCGGCTGTAAACTTTGCACGCCCATACTTAAACGGTTCACCCCCAGATTCCGGAATGCCTTCAATTTCTCGAAGGGCGCTTCACCGGGATTCGCCTCCAATGTAATTTCCATACTGTCAGAAATGGCAAAACGCTTCTGAATCGCATTCAACAAAGTCTCCACCTGATTTGGTGAGAGTAAACTCGGTGTACCGCCTCCGATGAAAATGGTGTCGAGAAAATAGTTCGATAGATCCAGCGATTCGCATTTTTGGTTGAATTCTGCTAGAATAGCCCCTACAAAAGCAGGAATAGTTTCCTCCCGCTTCGGGATAGAGTAAAAATCACAATAAACGCATTTCACCTTGCAGAAAGGAATGTGGAAGTAGAGGCTAAGCGGTGTTTTAATCTCATTGTTCATATTCGGCTCAAATCATACCCGTGTAATGCAGATTCCCAAAGAAAACTTTCTTTGAAGGAAAAATCAGCAGGAAAGCGATTTTCGTTCCCGAATTTACATTTTGTACCATGCATATTTCTATTTACTAACAAATTTGTTTGATGTAAAATCAATTCATGCAACCAGAATGGAGCCACACGGTAAGGATTCCATTTTACCAGCTTGAAAAGCCGGTCAGACGTCACTATTCCGCTACTTATATGGCTGCTTATCAGCGTGTTACAGCATTATTCTCAAGTCTTATTTCTGCCAGGATAGTGGAAAGCAAGCCCGGCGTCGCTCCTTCAACAGGTCTGCAATAACAGCGTATATCTTAGCGGATAGAACTCCACCCAAAACAACACGGAAGATTAAGAGGATACCATGAAGCCTAATGGTCGCCAGCCACAAGAGCCAGCCAATCCAACCACCAGAACAAAAGATCTGCGAGTTACGCGACGATTCCTGGGACCCGTTCAGGACCTGGAAGCACATGTTCGTCCCGATTGGTGGCGTACGATTTTTAATTCACTCTACCTGAAAACGGATGCTGATGTAGTAGAAGATCAGGCGATTACCTCCACGGAAATTGATCAGATCTTACAAATTCTACAACCCAACACAGATGCACGAATCCTTGATTTGGCTTGTGGTCAGGGGCGTCACGCGCTTGAGATGGCCAGGCGGGGATTTACAGGCATCGAGGGAATGGATCGCTCCCACTACCTTATCCAGCGGGCCAGGTCCATTGCGAAAAAAGAAAATCTTAGAATCAAATTTCGTGAAGGTGATGCCAGGAAAATTGTATGGCCGGCTGATACAATGGATTTGCTCCTCATTCTGGGAAACAGCTTTGGATATTTCGAAACAGCCCACGAGGATTTGAAGCTTTTGCAGGAAGTATTCCGGGTGCTAAAACCCTGGGGTAAAGTTTTGGTTGATGTGACCAATGGACAATTTTTACGGGACAATTACCAACCCCGTTCCTGGGAATGGATTGACAAAAATTATTTTGTGTGTCGGGAGCGTTCGCTGTCGCGTGACAATGATCGATTGATCTCACGAGAAGTAATCACGCATGTTGAACGCGGGGTCATTGAGGATCGTTTTTATGCCGAGCGCTTGTATACCGAGGAAAGTCTCACCGCGTTATTCAACGCTGCGGGATTCAGCGATATTGTTTTCCATGGCGAGATTATTCCAAATAGTCAACGAAATCAGGACCTTGGGATGATGGCATCACGCTACATTGTGACGGCAGTCGTGCGGAAAGAATGGACGCCCATAAGCAAAAAGCCCCATCCCTCCACCCGCTCGATCATCACATTATTGGGCGATCCCCGTAAACCTGATATTATAAAACCGGAAGCCGTATTCGATGATGACGACATCTATACAGTGGATCAATTGAAAGCGGTGTTAAAACGTCTGCCGCAATATCATGTACAATACCTGCATAATCATGACGATCTGATTCAGGATCTATTACAGCGGAAAGGTAAAGTAGATCTGGTCTTCAATCTTTGCGACGAGGGCTTTGGAAATGATGCCCGGCATGAATTGCATATCCCGGCGTTGTTGGAAATGTTGAGTATCCCCTATTCCGGATCCGGTCCACAGTGTCTGGCCTATTGCTACGACAAATCATTGGTGCGAGGTATTGCACAAGAAATGGATATTGCGGTACCGGGCGCTTTCTTTATCAAACCGGAAGACACATCGTTTGAACTACCTTTTTCATTTCCGGTATTGGTAAAACCCAATTTTGGTGATTCCAGTCTGGGTATTACGCAACACAGTTTTGCCAAAACACTTGAAGAATTGGTGAACGCAATTTCTACCATTCGAAATCAAGTGGGTTATGACAAACCGGTTTTAGTTGAAAAATTCCTTCCGGGTAAAGATATCAGCCTGGGAATTATTGGCAATCCGCCCAATGCCTGCACGATTCTACCTATTATTGAAGAAGATTACAGTAAACTGCCAAAAGAGTTGCCCCGAATATGTGGATATGAGGCAAAATGGTTGCCGGAATCCCCCTACGGAAGCATCACTTCAATTCCGGCTGAGATACCAGAATCAACCCGGAAACTTTTAGAGGAGAGTTCGCTGAAATTATTCGAACGCCTGGAGTGCCGCGATTATGCTCGTTTTGACTGGCGTTTGGATGAGCTGGGAGAGCCAAAATTACTGGAAGTTAATCCAAATCCGGGCTGGTGTTGGGATGGGCACCTGGCGAAGATGGCTGGTTTGGCGGGATTTACATACCAGGAGATGATTGCGTCGATTTTAGCGGCAGCGGAACAGCGATTGAATCTGAACCGAGGGTAGTTCTCAGGAGGTTTCCAGTTTTTTCCGGATGGCGCGTAATTCCAACAGAATTTCCTGCATGATACCATCATTCTGTGGAGGTGCTGGTCCTTGATCGCCAGGTGCTTGTTTCGAACGATGATACGCCTTTACACGGACGCGTAGATCATCCAGCAGATTCTGCCAGTCAGTGAGGCCACTTAATTTTCCTTCGTATCCGGTAGCAGCTTGCGATTGACCAGCGGTCTGAATCCGCAAAGCACCAATCCCCAATATCCGGTCGTACAATGTGCGCTGTAGCTGGAAATCGGTGATGGCGCGGTATGGAATATTCTGCTGAATCTTGGTAATGATACCCTTGTGGATTGTTATGCGATCTTCTTCGATGAAATATCTGAGGTTACGAATCCATAGTAACATGATGGGCAGGCTCAGCAACCACATCAGAACAATCGTAAAAGCCGACCAACCCCAGATGTAATTTCTGGCTAAATCCGATTTCACCTCCGGGATGAGTGGAACGGTGAAATGCAGAAAGATTGCAATTAACAATAAAATCCCCGTGAGCGTCCATAAAATATAGTAACCCTTGGTTTTTAATCGTCTGTCGGGTTGAATTTCCATCAGATTCCCCCTTTTTGTCTTCCGGTTGGATGAATTTAGGTCTTCGATTTCCAAACACAAACCTTTACAGCTGAATCCCCGGGTCTTTTGTTCACTTAATTGGTCACAAGCTGCGCTCGTGAACATACTTTTTTTGTTGCGTAAATGCAAATAAAACAACCTTGTTTTTACCACATTATTCTATTAGGTTGCTGCTCATCTTTTTATCACACAATTAGCGGGGGTAGTGATTCGAGCGCTGTATGGCGCCGATGACCATGGTTTCTTCGAATAATAAACCCTAGATACAATCGGGGTTTTAACGAGGGAGAAAACTTATGAAACAGGTGCATCGAAGGCCGGGCATTCACATTGTCCTGCTGCTATCCGTGGGCGTCACGCTGCTCTGTGCTCAGGTAAACTGGGAATCCATCGGTCCTGGTGGTGGGAGTGACCTCCACTTTTTGGCTGTGGATCCAACCAATGCTGACATCATCTATACGGCTGGTGATATTGAGGGCATTTTTAAGTCAACCGACGGTGGTGCGTCCTGGGTTAGTATTAATGACAATTTAGCCCAATCTCATTACGGTGCTGATGCCTATTGGGTAAATGATATCGTGATAAATCCTGTGAACCATGAGTCCGTTTACATTGCAACTTCTGTTGGGTTATTCCAGAGTTTGACGGCTGGCGGAAACTGGGAATTGTTGTACCCCACGGTAATAGAAGATGAGGAGGACCCCAGAGTAGTGGGTACGGTGGCTATTGACCCGGCGGATGATCAGGTTATCTACACGGGTTTGGGGAATTCCGCCGTGGGCTCGTGGGCTGATTTTGAGCCATTTTCGAATGATCTGGACTTTTCAGGTGTGTTCAAAAGTACCAACGGCGGTGTTTCCTGGACAGAGTGCCCAGTTGGTTTTCCATCCGGAACAGCTGTTCACAGCATCGTTATCCACCCTAATTCGCCAAGTTATGTGATATTGGCCAGCACGAACGGCATATTCCGCAGCACAAATGCTGGTGATACCTGGATGGCTGCTAATACAGATCTGCCTCACACCAATGCCTATCAGATGATTGGGGTTTTAGATGGCAGCACTTTCCATTTATACCTTTCACTGAAAACACTGGGGACAATCGGTGATTCCACCAGCTTCTCAGGCGGATTGTACCACAGTACGGATTTTGGAGAAAACTGGACAGATATTACGGGAAATTTACCGACCTACGATTCCTATGAAGGTATTTTCTATGATTACTGGAAATTTGATGTGAACCCATTGGATCCCGCCATCATTTTAACGGGCCCCACCCGGGGAAGTGGTTTCGAAGCGCCCGGGATTTACAAAACAACGAATGGTGGTTCAACCTGGACGATGGTGCACACGGCCTTTACATCTGGCTGGCTGGATCCGGATTGGTTCTGGGAACGCTACATTTATGGAATCAAATTCGCCCCAACCGATACAAGCAGGATTACCACTTGCCTGGATCAGGTTGACCAGAGCAATGATGGTGGCATGACTTGGTCCCAAAAATACACCTATGCCCAAAATAGCGCCTGGCATGGCGAGGGGCTGGAACTGATGAATACAGAGGTTGTGGCTTTTGACCCGGATGATCCTGACATCATGTATGTAGGTTATGACGATATGGGACTGTTCCGTTCTGACGACGGTGGCTACTCTTATTATCGATTGGATTCTCATCAGGATCCAACAATCGGCAATCTTACGGATATAGATGCAGTGAAGGACATCCAGATTGATCCGGTGAACGGTGAGGCGTATATCAGCCGTTATCAAGGCTCTCAGGGTGGTTTGAACCAGGATTTCTCAAGCGGTGGAATCGTTTTCAGTAACGACCATGGCAACACTCAGACTGATATTACCGGGTCGCTGCCGCGCGGTCGTAGTGATTTGGTTTTAGATGGTCAATCCGGATCACCGGGAAACCGAACACTTTATACAGCGATTTACCACCACGGTGTTTACAAATCCACCAATAGTGGTGGCAGCTGGGACCCAATTAACACCGGGCTGGGGACAAACACCGCCTATGCGTGGGAAATTGCTATTGATCCCAATGACTCTCAGACGCTCTACCTGGGTCTTAACAGCATGGGTGCGGAAATTCCAGGGTTGTACAAATCCAGTGATGGTGGTGCTGGTTGGAATTTGCTGACAACCTTCCCGGCAGGTGATGTACTCACGGTTTACATTGATGGTAATAGCACCGTCTATGCGGCAATCAGTGATAATTTTGATTGGAATTATACCGGTGGACTCTATCGCTCGAATGATGATGGCGCTTCCTGGGAACTGATCTTGCCGCATTCCCGGGTTATTGATGTGCAACGGCATCCAACTGACGAGGATATTCTGCTGGTGGCTGGCCAACCGTGGTACCGGGCTGGCGGTGATGGAGGACGACTCTATCTCAGTACAGATAATGGAACGACTTGGGATATTATCTCAGCAGGGATGGGGCATACATTTTTTAATTTTGCCCGATTTAATTCCCACAATCCTGATCAGATCCTGGCAGGCACCGCCGGGGGAGGCTTGTGGCGAGGGAGCCTTTTACCCACCAATACTGTCCCTTCGGAAACCGCTGTCCCCGCATCGATAATTCTGGAGCAGAATTACCCCAACCCGTTTAACCCCACCACCACGATTTCGTACCACCTACCGGAGCCTGGTTTTGTAACATTAGCAATCTATCGTTTGGATGGAACGCTTGTAAAATCTCTGATCGCTGGCTGGCAGGATAAAGGAAGTTTTTCCGCACGATGGAATGGCACCGATAACGCGGGGAAAAAAGTGAGTAGCGCTGTGTACCTTTACCGTCTGGAAACGCCAAATCACCAACTGGTTCGAAAGCTTATTCTTCTGAAATAGATTCCAAAATATTCCGCGTACACATCAAAAAAACCCCGGGCATTAAACCCGGGGTTTTGTGAATCTGCGTTTTCGTGTTAGAATTTACATGTTCTCAATCAGGGCAGTCCCAAATTCAGAACATTTAACTTCAGTCGCACCCTCCATTAAGCGGGCAAAGTCATAGGTAACGACTTTGCTGGCAATAGTCTTAGACATGGAGGCCAGGATCATATCTGCGGCTTCTGTCCAGCGCAGGTGCTGCAACATGAGCACACCGGAGAGTATTACCGACCCCGGATTGACTTTATCCAGATTGGCATATTTCGGTGCGGTGCCATGGGTTGCTTCGAAAATGGCGTGACCACTTATGTAGTTAATGTTGGCACCGGGTGCGATACCAATTCCACCAACCTGGGCCGCCAGTGCATCAGAGATATAATCACCGTTCAGATTCAATGTGGCAATCACCTCGAACTCACGGGCGCGAGTCAACACCTGCTGCAGCGTAATGTCCGCAATCGAGTCCTTGATCATGAGTTTGTTCTTCCACTGACCATTGCCGTGTGTAGGCATTAAAGTCAATGTAGCCGCCACTTCATCGCGAATTTCAGCCTGTTTGTCGGGCGCCATCATGTCATAACCGGGATCAATTTTACGGGCATTTTCTTCCACAGACAATTCGGAGTTACGGTCCTGATTATCAATAATCCATGATTCCCGCTGGGTGACGACCTGGTCACGATAATCACGGACGGCCACATCATATCCCCAGCTCTTGAAGGCACCTTCAGTGAACTTCATGATGTTCCCTTTATGAACCAGATTAACCGATTCCCGCCCATTGAGCAGTGCATATTCAATGGCGGCTTTCACCAGGCGTTCCGTTCCCTCTTTGGAAACCGGTTTAATACCAATGCCGCTGGTTTTGGGGAAACGGATGTTTTTCACGCCCATTTCATTCTGAAGAAAATCGACAACTTTTTCTACTTCGGGACTGCCTTCAGCCCATTCGATACCGGCGTAAATATCTTCCGTGTTTTCCCGGAAAATCACCATATCCACATCTTCAGGTTTGACTACGGGTGAAGGAACACCGTCAAAATAGCGTACAGGCCGTAGACAAACATATAAATCGAGAATTTGTCGCAAGGCTACATTCAGCGAGCGAATGCCGCCACCGATGGGCGTCGTCAGCGGCCCTTTGATTCCCACCAGATATTCCTTGAAGGCATTAACGGTATCATCCGGCAGCCATTCTCCGTATTTTTTGAATGCTTTTTCGCCGGCATATACTTCAAACCACTGGATTTTTCGCTCACCGCCGTAGGCTTTTTCTACCGCAGCATCCAAAACACGCTGGGCAGCGCGCCAAATATCCGGACCCGTGCCATCACCTTCGATGAACGGGAGTATCGGTTCATTGGGAACCGTAATTTCACCATCCTTGTAGGTGATTTTCTCGCCCGCTGTTGGTGTTTGTAAATGTTTAAACATGAGACTTCCCCTTTTCCAATCGCTTCTGTTCTATGGTTATTTCTTTTTTTCTGATGTTTTGCTGCTTCCGGAATCAATCTGGTTACTGCTTGATTTTTCGGCAGCAGGCTTGGATTCCTTTGCCGGTTTTTCTCCATTACTGTTACTCCCGGCACCAGAGCTGCTCTTTTTCGAGTAATCGGTGATATAAAATCCGGAACCTTTAAATATTAATCCGGTACCGCCACTCAATAGTCGCCGGACTTCGCCCCGGCCCCACTCTTTCTCCTCACAAATCCCAGTCGGGCAGATGGTCAGCGGGTTATCAGTCATTCGCTGAAATACTTCAAATCGCCGACCACACTTTTTGCATTCATAATCATACGTGGGCATTTATTCAGTATCCTCCAACTGCTTTACAATCCATTTTAACAAATACTCAGTCCGCTGCCTGAAGGCATGCCACGGCTGCCACGTTCACAATATCTGTATATTTACACCCCCGGGACAGGTCATGCATGGGCTTCGCCAATCCCTGTACAAAGGGACCTAATGCTTCAAAGCCACCGAGTCGTTCCGTGAGTTTATATCCAATATTCCCGGCATCCAGATCCGGGAATATAAGCACATTCGCGTTTCCAGCTATACCGCTATGGGGTGCTTTTTTCTTGCCCACTGCCGGGACAATGGCGGCGTCTAATTGCAGTTCACCATCCACCGCCAAATCCGGTGCGTTCTCCCGCAGAATATCCAATGCTGCCAATACTTTGTCCACATCAGGATGCCTGGCGCTGCCCATTGTGGAAAAGCTCAGCAGTGCGACCCTGGGTTCACTGGCGATCAATTTTCGGTACGTCTCCGCCGTGGACATGGCGATATCAGCCAGTTGTTCAGCGGTTGGTTGTGGGATAATGGCGCAATCGCCAAAACCGAAAATATGTTCATTATCGGGGCTTACCATGATAAATGAGCTGGAGACCGTCTTGATGCCGGGCTGAATCCCAACATTTAAAATAGCAGCACGAATCACATGGGAGGTGGCATGTGCCGCACCCGCAACGCATCCATCCGCAACGCCATGACGCAGCATCATGGCACCAAAATAAACCGGATCGCTGGTGAGCTCCAGCGCCTGGGATTTTGAGACCCCCTTGTGCATCCGGCGCTGGTAAAAATCTTCCGCCCAATTTTCATACTGCTCATGATCCGTGGGTGCAAAAACCGTTAGTCCGTCCAAACTGACACCGGCGTCGTTTGCGGCTTGACCCACTTCGTATTTTTTCCCCAATACTGTGACAGCACAAATCCCCTTGTCCACCAACTCGCGTGCTGCTTTGAGTGTACGTGGATCAGCACCTTCCGGCAGCACAATATGCTTGCTCAGACTGGCCGCCCTGGCCTGAAAATCCTGTGTTAATGTCATGATCGCTGCTCTAATTTTTCTTTCAATTTTTTAACCACATAAGCGGACACAAATGGTGAGACATCACCCTGGAAGGTGGCCACTTCCCGCACCACTGTGGAATTGAGGTGGGTGTAGGCTTCATGCGGCATTAAAAATACCTGTACCATGTCGGGATACAGGGTGCGGTTGACCAGTGCCATTTGAAATTCATACTCAAAATCGGACATGGCCCGCAATCCCCTGATCATGGCCTGCGCCCCGGTCTTTTTCGCGTAATCCACGATTAAGCCATCAAAATTATCCACCTGCACACCGGGTAAATGCCGCACCGACTCCCGGATCATATCCATCCGTTCCTCAACGCTGAATAACGGCTGCTTCCCGATGTTCCTGGCAACAGTCACCACCACTTCATCGAACAGGAAAGCTGCCCGTTCAATGATATCAACATGTCCCAGCGTAATTGGGTCGAAGGTCCCCGGATAGATCGCCCGTTTCACATTATTCATGCATTTCCTCGTGTGTAAAAATGTAGCATGCTATCCCCCATCTTTTTCGATTTATACAGCGTGATCCCCAAATCATCCTGCATTTCAAATTCCGCGCGCTGTCCACATTCGTATACCAGCCAGCTATTACTATTCAAATGCCGGACCAGTTGCGCCCAAAAGGAGCTGCCTAATTCCAAGTCATAGGGTGGATCCAGCAGAATCAGGTGAAATTCCTTTTCAAATTTGGTGAGAAATTTCCCAGCTTCCATGGCGAAGGAATCAAATTGATTCTGAGCATCGTGAGTCATGATCCATTCCCTTTGCTGACGGAGATAGCCAGCCCGCTTATCCACTGATGTGAGGTGACGGGCACCACGCGACAATGCTTCGAATCCCAGACTTCCGGTACCGCTGAAAAGGTCCAACACATGAAATTGGGACAAGGGAGGCAATGTATCAAATAAAACAGTACGGGTACGACTGCTGGTGGGGCGCACCGGGCCACGATGTAATACGGGTAACGGATGTCCTTTCCAATGACCGGCGATAATCCTGCTCATTTAGTCGTATCGAATAAGCGTGAGATTGACAACGGATTCAAAACCGTTCGCACCCTGTTGAATGGTCAGGTCATTTAAAATGAAATTTATGGGCAATTGACTCCAATGCTCCAAAATCGCACGCATGACCCAGTGATTACCCGTAACCATAATTTGCACCGGGTTTGCATCTATTCCCCCATCGAGTTCGGTGATGATGTGGCTGATGTAATGATGGAACGGGCCAACCAGTTTTTCCAGGATGAAATGGATATCACCGGTTTCGGGTTCATAGGCACGCGGCACCTCAATAATATATTGAAACCTACCACTGATCGTGAATCGGTCGGGTTGATCGGATTCGTGCAAAGGTCCATCTGTAACCGGACGAATGGTTGAGAGAACCGATTCGCGCACGCCCTGTTTACCATTGTCAGTTTCCAACTCGAGACGATTACGGTCAAGATAAAGATGCGAGCGGCCACCGGATTGATTCAAAATGCCCACCAGATTGGCAGCCAGCTGAAACATGGTCTGGTTCGTGACGACCAGGGAATCCAGATTTGTGTAATGTCTCATGGGCGGTGTTGAATCAATTTCTGCCGTTACGGTGTCCGTGTCATTCAATATTGTTGTTACCGTATCCTCCTGGGATTCAATTTTTTCTTCCACTATGTCCTGATCTTCCGGATCGCTTACCCCGGGGCGGGTCTCTCCGCTGTCCGGTACTGCCGCTGCCTGTGATGATGTAAGGGTATCTTCATCGGTGGTGCTGATGTAGGAAGGCGCTGGTAAAAATTGTTCAAAAATATCCTGCGGAAGAACCGAATCCGCTAAGACAGTATAAAGGCTGTCCTCTATGCGCAGGATTTCCAGTGAATCCAACAGGAAGGGGAAATCAGTTCGCTCACCCGTAGTATCGGCAGTGTCTGCCACCGCTGGGACGGGCTTGAATTCAGCAATTATTGGATCCAGCGTGCCCTGTTTATACAAAAACCCCAGCACAATGATAATCGCCAGAGCACCCAGAACCACAAAAAGTCCTTTTACGGATTCTTTGGGTTGATCAACAACCGGTGGGATTGGTGGAGGTTCTGGTTTTCTGGTATTGGACTTTGCTGCTTTAGAATCGTGATCGGCGCGTTCAATCTGCGTATCGGTCCGGAGATTGGGAGCCACGCGCTCCTGGAATTCCTGTGGATCCAGTAATCCCTTATCCTTAAGAAGATCAATCTTCACGAAAGCGCTCCCGGATCACGCTGCTGATACTTCCCAGTAGCTCGGTGTACTGGCTTCCATTCCGGATTTTGCTTTCTCGCAGATGAAATACCTGTGTGGGATTGAAGAGCGAAACTTCCGGTCCCCTGAGCAGCCGCTCCCACCGATCCAATTCTAACGGACGTCCATATAGATAGGTATGATCCACCGGACTGGTACGACGCGGGTTCCCTTTCAACAGCGTATGCAGAAAAATGATGATACGATCAATATCCGCCCAGTCGCCCCGGAGCACGTCAAATCCAATCCCACTGTTTTTCCCGATGGAAAAATCCGCTGTCCCGGTTACTTCACCCCGATCAATCTGAATCATGTGGTACTGTACGCCTTCACAGCCGATTAAAAGCGTACGCTCCAAATGGCGGATATGACCGGCGTAGGATAACATATCCACTGCAGAGAGACTATCCAGTTCCACCCGGCTGAGGGTTAGTCCGGCTTTATCAAATCCAATATGAAATGTCTGACGAAATTCTTCCGGGATGGCTACGGTGAAATAGTGTAAGTAATGCGTATCATTCCGTCCATACAGACGCTGATGGACCATCTGAAAATCACGATGATCCAGGTCGTATGCTTCATGAAATTGCCAGTTCAGGAATTTTTCCCGATCAGCGCCGGGAAGCTCTGTATCCACCTTTTGAAACATATGGGGAAACCAGCGGCTCTCCACCACAGCCATTGCCTGGCGATCGGGGAAATCCACCTTCGATTTGATTTTCTCAACGATCTCAGTTATTTCATACCGAATATTGGTGCGCGACCAGCGACTGGGATTCATATCCACCTGGGTAGAAAAGTTACCCAGCGCTTCAATATATGGTAAACCCTGATAGTCTACCAGTTGTGCGTAACGCACCAGGCCATCTGTAAATTGTGTACCGATCATGGGGAGCGGTTACCCCACTCGTTTTAGGTTAATTAGTCGTTTGACCAGCTTAATTCGCCATCAATGATGCGCCCGGCCGTGGTATCAACCTGTGTGAAAAAGAGGTTCCGTCTGGTTTCCACCGATTGACCTTCCAGGGGCGATTCAATTCTCAAGTTCACCTGATTGCGAATAGTTACGCGAAATGGAAGCCCGGTTACCGGACAGTGTTTCATATCCGCGACCAGTCTATACGGGTATTTCTTTTCAATTTTTGTGAATTTCTTTGCCACCATAGTATCCAGCCAGGTGGCGAATGAATCTTTCGCCATAATGATGGATTTTTCCTGAATGCCTACAATAAATCGTGGTGACACAGACGTATACAGTGATGCTGTGGTATCTTCAAGAGCTGTAAACTGGTAAAGCCCCATGAGCACACTGTCCACCGTGAAGTGCACCACATAGGAATTCTCTCCCAGGTGCGCACGCTCGGTGCGGGTCGCTTCACCGATTTCCGCCACAAAATACTCCCGGACAGAATCAGCCATGCCAGCCTGGTAACGCAGTTCTCCCGTCGGACCAGAAGCGATAAAGGGAATCTCGACCGGGTCAGTAACCTCTGCCAAAGGCATTGTACCACGAGAATAAATACCGATGAATGAACTATCGGAAAATTCGATGACAGTATCCTTTGTGTTAACAAAAATTGAGTCATATAAGGTCGTATAATCGGGTTTTACTGATACATCCACGGTGACGGTATCGGGATAAATCACATGTTCTCCCATAAAGTCTGTAGTATCACTGGCGGCCATCTGTGTCGTAGTTTGCACAATATAATTCGTATGGGTATTTACATTGCTGAATTTACCGGTCAGCGCTTCGTACAATTCCATATTCATGTCATCATACATCCGTAAGACCCGACGAGGGACATTCACATTATACTGATCCTGTGGTATGGCGTAGACCTGCCAATCTACCTGATCATTACGTTTCCGCACCGTATCAGCCACGAGTTCCACCAAATGAATTGAAGCTTCGTCTTCATCCACCCCAATAAGCCGCGGGGCTAACTGGACATAAATATCCTTGTTGATCTTGATCTGGTTCAGCGCGATACTGGGACCAATATTTACCGTGAAAACAATGTCACTCAAATCCAGCGTGACCTTCTTGCTTCCCATGAATATCGGGTTACTGTTGAGCGAATCGGAAACAATGCTCAGCAACCTCCGGGCAATTTCTTTATGCGGTTCTTTATACCCACCAGAAATGTCTTTATAGAGCGTGTTTAGTCGCTCATCCAGCCCTTTTTGCATGTTTTCAATGTCAACGGTTGCTGAAAGCGTTATCTCCTGCCCGGTCGAATCCGTTACCGGAATATCCAACCCGACGGGAATTTCACTTAAAGCGAGTACGCGTTCCACAGCCTCATCATAGATTGATTCACCATAGGTCAGCGAGTCTTCAGAATCGAATTTCACATGCTTGCGTAATTTGATTTTGGTTTTTTCCAGCAAATCCGGGAGGGTCGGTGCAACCGTGTACTCGAAGGTGATGGCCTCATAGAGATTTGGGAAACTTACCTCTCCCCGCAAACCCTCATTAGCCAGGACCGTATCCATGACCGCCTCCACCAACGGATTCGCGAAGGATTTGTCCTTGGTGGCAGATCCGGTTAACACATTGAACATACGGAACTTACCATTTTGATACAGGATATCGAACCGTTCAGGAACATGGAATCGCAAACTGTCTTCGCCGATCTGCATGGTTTGTTCACCCACGAAGTTGCCCTCTTCAAATCGTGCCCGGACAAGTTCAATAAATTCGGCAACACGCTCCGCCGGTAGATAATGGCTGGGATTCAGCGCTTCATACAATTCACGATGCAATTCGGTATAGCGTCCTTCATACTCAGGTGTGTAATGGATTACTACCGAATCCTGGGGAAAGACAAACCGCTTTTCTCCGACAAAACTTTGACCAGAATCAGCTTGCGCGCTTCGAACGCTGTCATAGACGCCATTCACGACGTTGAAAAGGACATCCAGATCGGGTGTGTATGATTCGGATAAAACATAAAAAGCCTTTTCAGCCGTGTTTATCGCAACCATGCGTTCTCGCGCAATATCCCGCAAATCGGCTTCTTCATTCCAGATTTTTGTGGGTAACCAAATCACTGCGATGAGCATGAGAACCAGCAGAACGATAACAATCGTGTTAATCGTATGGACGGTATTCTTGTCAGCCACGGAGCCTCCCTACCTATTCGGCGCTGATAATCTGTGAATTTTTCTCGAACATCTTTGTCCCGATCCCCTTCACCTTCATCAAATCCTCGATTTGAGTGAATGGTCCATGCTCAGAACGAAAGTCTACAATGCGGCTTGCAAGGGTCGGACCAATTCCCGATAACTGCTGCAGAGTGGCAGCATCAGCCTGATTGATATTAATGTTACCATCGGTTGCCAGTTTTTCGCCTGACGTCGGTTCGGTACTCGCAGCATTTGAATTCAATTCATGGCTGACTGCCTGAAATGTCGACATTTCCTCGTAAACACTGGCCGTTTGAATCTGAAGGACAGGAGATTGTTGAATCTTCGTCCATCGCACCACCCCACCTGCCAGAAGCGTGACACCAAGGAAAAGTAAGACCATCCGTTCCTGGGAGGTAAAGTTTGTAAAAACCATTACAGTACCGATTTAATCTTTCTGAAAAGTCCGGAGCCTTTTTGGGGTTGGCCGTCAAGTTTGGCCAGCGTTTCATAAAGCTCTTTTTCCTCGCGGCTGAGTTTTTCAGGTGTTTTTACCTGCACTTTTACTAATTGGTCACCAACATAATGACTGTTTAGACGCGGTATGCCTTTATTTCTCAGTCGTAACATCTTTCCCGATTGAATCCCGGCTGGTATTTTCATATTCACTTTGCCGCCCAGTGTGGGGATTTCGATTTGATCACCCATCACTGCCTGGGGTATGCTGATTTCTACTTCCAGGAGAATGTCATCACCATCCCGGATAAAAATATCGTGTTCAGCCTCTTCGATAAGAACAATGAGGTCGCCTCGTGCGCCTCCCTGTTGCGGAGCATTACCCTCTCCACGCATGGTAATATAGTTACCGCTCGTCACACCGGGGGGAATATTTACACTTATTGCAGTCGTGCCTTTAACGCGCCCCTCGCCTTCGCAAGCCCGACAGCGGGTGCTCGGGATTCTGCCTTTCCCACCACAACTGGTACAGGGACGAACATTCACGAATTGCCCCAGAATAGAGCGCTGAACCTGACGAATTTCGCCCATACCCTGACAGGTGGGGCAAGTCCGTAATTCGCTTCCGGGTTCGGCTCCGTCGCCACCACACTTCTCACAGGTTTCCCAGCGGCGTACTTTCAGCTTTTTACTCGCTCCGGTGGCAATCTCTTCCAGCGTAAGTTTCAACTGGATTTTCAGATCACTCCCGCGATGTTGCCGTGCACCGTGCCGCTCACCACCACCAAAGAAGTCTCCGAATCCGCCGAAATGACCACCAAAAATATCTCCGAATTGCTCGAAAATATCATCCATGGTCATCCCACCGCTGAATCCACCTCCAAATCCACCTCCGGTGCCACCGCCCTGCATACCCGCATGCCCAAATTGGTCATATTGGGCGCGCTTGTTCTCGTCATTCAGAACGGCATACGCTTCAGCCGCCTCTTTGAACTTCGTTTCCGCGGTTTTATCACCAGCGTTTTTATCGGGATGATATTTAATGGCTAATTTGCGATAGGCCTTCTTGATCTCATCTTTGCTGGCATCGCGGGACACACCCAATACTTCATAATAATCTCGTTTTGACATACTACCTAACTCTGTTACTCACTGACAATGACTTTTGCGTGCCGCAAGATGCGATCGCCCATTTTATACCCGGGCTGAAAACTTTCCACAACAATACCCGAATCACCATTTTCTGCCGGACGGGTCATCATGGCATCATGAATATCCGGATTAAATGGCTCGCCGGTAGGATCAAAACGTTCCACGCCCACATCCTGCAAATACTTCAGGAATCGTTCATAAATCATACGAATGCCAGTTTTATGTGAATCTTTTGTATCGTCCTCAGCCTCCTGTTGCTGAGTTCCGTCGCTATCAAATTGGGCTGAACGCTCCAAATCATCCAACAATGGCAGGAGCTCACGGATCAGATTTTCCCGGGCAAATTTGAGTGCCCGGTCAAACTCACGCTCCTGACGCTTCTTCATGTTTTCAAACTCAGCCACAACTCTTTTCATTCTGTCTTCCGCCAGAATTTTCGCTTCCAGCGCTACCGTCAGTTCTGTTTCAAGCGTGGTAATTTTACCTTTCAGCTTTTCGATTTCCTGCTCAGCGGCTGATTGTTTTTTCTTTTTATCTTTGGTTGACTTGGCTTTTTTACTTTTACGGGTGGATGCACGATCCTGCTCCACCTGTTCACCATTTGTTTCTTTGATCTGCTGCTCTTTTTCAGAGGTCATTCGAGTATTTCCACTCCTATGTTTTTTCCTACTTCATCGGCTGTATACTCAACCAGACCACAAATTTTATCATACGCCATTCGTGTCGGTCCCAGGATATGGATACTGCCTTCCATAAATGGGTTACGATATTTTCTGGATACCAGGGAAAATTGTTTTAACGCAGAGAGGCCGATTTCACCACCGATCATAATGCGTGGATTACCGCTGATGTGCGTGGTGGGAAGTAATTGGTAAACACGCCCCTCCTCAACCGCTTCCAAAACCGGCTCAATTTCACGCGAATCTGCGAATTCAGGATATTGAATAAGCTGGTGCGTACCGTAATACTTGTATTCCGTATTGGTGAGGCTGCGAAATATTTGAAAGGCATTATCCAGGATCTGACGAACAAAATGGTATTCAGAACTGAGCTGAGGTAGATTTTCGCTCTGGGTATCGTCAATTTCAGATAACATACGCCCCACGAACAGATCCCGCAGGATGGTTTCCGCCTCCTTAAGCAGTCTCGGTGACAGCCGGCTATCCACCTGCAACGCGGCGGTTTTCAGCGGACCGGAAGTCATTTGTACCACGATTAGCACGCGTTGACTACTCAGTTCTACCAGATTGATATCCCTGACCCGGGCACCGAGATAGCTTGGCAAACTGATGAGCACCAGCGCCGTTGACATTTCCCCTAAAAAATGACTCGTCCTATCAATGAGCATCTCCAGGTCACGGGCGAACTGATGCACTAAAGCTTCCAGCTCGATCTGTACATCCCGGCCTGGCGTCTGCATCATCATTAAATGGTCCACATAAAATCGGTAGCCTTCCTCCGTGGGAATTCGACCGGCAGAAGTGTGGGGATGCGTTAAGAGACCCTGGGATTCCAGACGAGATAAAATGTTGCGAACGGTTGCGCTGCTGACTTTCAAATCGGGTAATTCGGACAAACTGCGCGAGGAAACCGGTTGTCCGTCCTGAATGTAGTTTTGAATCACGTAATACAGGATCAGACGTTCCCGTTCTGACAGTGTTTCAAGCCTATTCATTACCCGTTCCGTCATGGCTCGGGAAAATAATTTTGACCCTCTCGGAGGTCAAGGTATAAATCGGTAAATGACTGATAGTTGGGCGTTTATTCGGGTTTATACAACCAGGTAGATAAAGCGGCGTACCGCCCGGTAACTTCCCAGAATTCCCAGGATAATTCCGGTACCCAGAAGTATTAAAATGACCTCGGGAAACTGAATGAGTCGTGAGGCAAGATTCAGGCTGGTAAGCTTGATGACGCTCTCCTCAATCCCATGGATTGCCCCCATGGCCAGAACAGCGCCTAAAAATCCCTGAAAAGCGCCCTCCACCAAAAAAGGTGCACGAATGGTAAAATCAGACGCGCCAATCAAACGCATGGTCTCAATCCAGTCAAACCTGGCCAGAATAATCAATTTGATGGTATTGGAGGAAAGTAGAACAGCGGCTATAAACAAAACCAGCAGAAAAATTCCACCCACCATAGTCAGAATGCGCAGAATGGAGGTAAGTTTTAAAAACAGGGCTTTGTGAAAGGTGACGGTTTCCACGCCGGGCAATTGCTCCAAGCTGGCGGTAAACCCCGAAATATAGCCGGTATTCTGATGGTAGCGGTCAAACCCAATGCGCACAGATGGCGGGAATGGATTGTCCTGCAGAATCTCGAAGATATTTTCGCCAAACTCTTCCTGGAAAACAGCGATGGCTTCGTGTTTTGAAATGTATCGTGTGTAGACAACGCCGGGATAGGTATTACAGAATTCCAGAGCTGCCGCCTGCTGGTCACGGGTAGCATTGGGATTGTAAAATAGCTGAACATCGAAATCAGCCTGCAGATTCCGAAAATAGCTGAAGACATTATCTCCCATCACAATGCTCACACCGATGAGGGTGAGGCTGATGGCGATGGTGACCACCGATACCACGAAAGGATATTTGGCGCGGGAAAATCCACTGAATCCTTCCCGAAAAATGAATCCCAGGTTCACGGTAACAATTCCCCTTTGAATTCACCATGACTTAATCGAAAGGTCCGTGCTGGTCGGTTCTTGATTAGCTCAATATTGTGGGTCGCCATAAAAACCGCGGTTCCCTTGGCATTCACCCGCCAGAGGAGATTTAAAATTTCCTGCGCCACCCCATAATCCAGATTTCCGGTGGGTTCATCCGCTAACAATACCAGTGGATCCTTGGCAATAGCCCGGGCGATGGAAACCCGCTGCTGTTCACCACCGGATAGTTCCCCGGGGAAATAGTGCTTACGATGTGTGAGTCCCACCTCCTCCAGCGTTTTTGTTACTCGCCGATCAATGTCCCGACGAGATGCACCCATGACCACCAACGGCAGTGCCACATTCTGAAAGACATCCCGATCATTCAGGAGTTTATAGTCCTGAAAAATCATCCCCACTTTTTGGCGCAGTTTGGGGATCTGGCGTCGCTTGATGGTATTGGAATTGAACTGATCAACTTCCACATAGCCGGTGTTGGGGAAAATGTCCATATACAACATGCGCAGCAGTGTGGACTTCCCGGCGCCTGACGGACCGATGAGGTACACGAATTCACCCCGCTGTACCTGGAAATTTATATTTTTTACACCGGCGCCACGATCATAGCGCAAACTCACATCTTTAAAGGATATCATGCTTTGCGTAAGATAACATAAAATCGTTCTGATGAACCATCTGCCGGGCGAAAATCTTCGTCATCTAAAATTTGATATTTCTTAAACGGACTTGCCTTGCACATGGCTTTCACTTCCTCCAAATCATAGGCGCGCTGGAGGTGTTCCTCTACCTGGATCTCTGTGGGAGAGATCTCAAATGTGAAAATCGTCGAAGCGATTCTGGTACCACTGTCATAATCGGTTACCCGCTCATAACCACCCGATTCGTCTGAGAAAATTTCCCTGTACCCTTTGAAATGATTCTCGCATAACAACGGTGTCACCACATCAGCGATCAACCAACCCTCCGGACGGAGCAGATCGTGGGCATGTTGAAAAAAGGTATTCACTACGCCAGCATCAGGTAAATAATTCAAACCGTCATGGAGATTGATCATGAGATCGAATGGCTTGGAATATTGAATGTCCCGCATATCCCCCACTGTCAATTCAATTCCATCCGCCAGTCCTGCCTGGTGAACCTTCTTCCGCGCTTCCCCTATCATTTCTGGACTAATATCCACTCCCGACACCTGCATTCCGGCACGCGCAAACCGGATGGCCATGGAACCCGTTCCGCAAGATACATCTAAAAGTGTTTTCACCGAACCATCTTCCCGGATGAAATTTAAAATGTCTTCCACCCAGATATCGTAATCGATATAATCCATTAGCTGATCGTAATAAGGAGCCAGCCGTTTATAGGGTGGAATGATGGTCCGGATGATTTCAGGTTCTTTGGCACGCATGGGTTTAAAAGTGATTCTACATGGTTTTAAAGGTTTTGATACAAATAGAAATAAAAGAATACATAGCTTCCCAGGAAAATGACACCGGCCAATCGACCAATACGGTTTCGTAGCAATAACACCATCAATACGATGGATAATCCCAGCATGAACAGGTATTCAAAGTGGGGAAAATATTCGGTCAGGATTCCATTCGGATTCACGCGGGTTTCGTTCACCTTCAGGGGCTTGAAAACACTGACACCACCCATGATGAACAGGACATTGAAAATATTGCTCCCCACAATATTCCCCAGAGAGATATCACTGTGCTTACGGAAAGCGGCTACCATGGAGGTCGCTAATTCGGGTAACGAGGTCCCTAACGCCACGATTGTGAGACCGATAATAACTTCCGGAATGTAGTAAAATTCGGCCAGCCAAATGGCGCTGTCCACAAAGAGCCGGGAACCGAGCATTAAACCAAAGATCCCAAAGATGACCAGCGCGATGCTTTTTAGCAGGTTATCCGAAACCTCATCCACCGGTTCAACGACAGCTTCATCCGGATGATTATACAGGTAGTAGATATATCCCAGCAGGATCATCACCATGAAAATTCCCTGCCAGCGACTGACGATACCATCCAACGCGAACAGATAGAGCAAAATGACCACAGCGATCATCACCGCCAACTGGCGATACATGGTTCGAAACGAGACTACGATTGGAAATACTAAAGCGCTAAGCCCCAGAATCAGGCCGATATTGGTGATATTGCTGCCAATGATATTCCCGATGGCAATGGTTGATGAACCCTGCATGGCAGCAAAAAAGCTCACCACAAATTCCGGCAGGCTGGTTCCAAACGCCACAATCGTAAGTCCTACCACCAACGGCCGGACGCCAAACCGGCGAGCGATCTGCGCGCCGCCCCGGACCAGCCAGTCAGCCCCGTAAAACAATAACCCTACACTAATCAGAATGAATATATAGCTACTTACCGGTCCATAGCTGTTTAATAAGGAGGTCATGGAATGCGATATAATCCATTGGCTTCAATGTAATCATAAACCGCATCGTTGATGTAAAATCGCGTCATTTGCCCTTTCAGAAATCGTTCCCGCACTTCCGTGCTGGAGATTTCAATTCTGGGTAGGTTGAGGAACAAAACCTGTTCCAGAATTTCAGGATCAATAGCCTCTTTTTCAAAACGTGGACGCCGGGCGACCACCACTTTGCATTCCTGCAAAATGTCCCGCCAGTGGTACCAGGATTTAAACTCAGCCAGGGAATCGGACCCGATAAGAAAATAGATTTCCTCAGCGTTCAATTGATTGTCCGCTTTGATTTGTCGGATGGTTTCAATCGTGTAGGAAATGCCACCACGCTGGATTTCAATGTCACTAATTTCAAAATGCTCATCGGAACGCGTGCATAATTCAAGCATGGCCAGGCGATGTTCAACGGGTGTAATCGGAAATTGGGTATATTTGTGAGGTGGATTATAGGCGGGCACAAAGATTATTTTATTCAAATCCAGCGTCTGACGAATTGCGTCTGCAATGATAAAGTGACCATTATGAGGCGGATCAAATGTCCCGCCGAAAAGGCACATCTTCAAGCACCGTACTCCTTAATCGGACGCCTCTGCCCGTCTCTCCTGCAGCTCTTCGTAGGCGCGGGTGAGTTGTTTTCGACTGGACTTTTCCAAGTCCTCCGGATTCACCTGGCGCATGATCTGCTCAGCCTCATCCAGCTCGTTTTTACCAACCAGGGCTTCCGCTTTTGCCACCAGCGCTGCTTCGCGGTAGGTTGTGTCATAATACAAATCTAAAATTTCATTGAAATAGAGTAACGCTGAATCCCACTCCCGCAGCTTCAGGTAAAGTATCCCGGATCCATACAGCTTATGCGCCAGTTTCTCCCGAATCTCCACAATATGTTCAGTCGCCCGGGGCACATGTTCACTTTGCGGGAACAGGTCAATGAAGTTTTGCATCTCTTTCAGCGCTCGTTTTGTAAGGGTCTGATCTAACCGGTAGTCGGGTGATAACAGGTAGTAACTTTCCGCCTTTCGCCAACTGGCTTGTTCAACGAAGGGCGAGTTAGGCATACGGTTGATCAATCGATTGTATTCATCGATGGCAATAAGGTACTCTTCCCGGAAATAATGAGTTTCTGCAAGCTGGAACTGAGCATCATCAGCGTACACACCCACCGGATCGTTGTACACGATGAAGGTGAAGGTCTCCTCCGCTCTCAGCCAGTTTTTCTTCTCCATGAGTTCCAGACCTTTTTCGTATTCCTGCTCAATGTTATTCACATCAAACTGGGGCTTGGATCCTGCGCAACCCTGGAAAATCCACAGGGTAAGCAGGCTCAGAACAGTCAGCTTTATCCATTTTACCATAAAGTTTAATCCCTCTCTCATCGCGTCTGGTTCAGAATGTCACCACAACCTGGAGACCGCGTCGGTTAATGTGGGTATCGGGTAGAAGTGTGGCTTGCCAATTTTTACTTGCATAGGTGGTAATATCGGTACCGATAGCCGCTTCGAAAGCGCTAATCAGATGGTTGAACATGAGTATCGTCACGGTATGCTTGGCTTTTTTACCATAATCATTGGCGGCTCGGCGCATGAGCGAATACTCGTATTTATGAGGTGTTAATAATTCACCATGGGCGGTAGAATCAATGTTGTCTTTGTCGTAATCATCCCAGCCGCAGATGAATTCGTTGTACTTCCCGACGTTCTCGTAATAATGCCTGTCCTTTACCGGATATTTAATGCCGTCGATGGTCTCATAATCCATGGCGTGCGTCTGGATAAATCCACAGTGATGCACCTGCCCGTTAATAATCGTTTCCTCTGAAAGCCACAGGTCAAAATCCCAGTATATATCCACAAAATTCTGATAGTCGGTAATCGCCTGTCGCTCCTGTTTTAGATAGAAATAATGCCCCGAAATCATACCGGCTTCTACCAGCGCGAAGGCCGCGGCGCGTTTATAATGCCCTTCACTCAACTGTCCCCAGCCCGGAAGAACGAGAGATTTAACAAAATTCGCCTGCATCTCACGCGGTAGCGGCTGGGGCTCACCATCCAGGCTTCCGACAAACTGAGCCATACCCAGAGAAACGCTTGTCAATAGCACCAAAATTCTTGCAATCAGTGAATGTCGTATCATTACTCAAACCCAAACAAAATTCGCCAGTAATAGCGCATTTCCCGGCCATACTGGTAGGTCGTTTCTGTCGTTTGTACCGAGAGTGGATCCAGCCCATAGTAACCGGAAAATTCGATTGCAGTGGGATACCCATAGAAGGAGAATCCACTCAATCGTAATTCCAGTCCCACATCCTTACGCCAGCGCGAATTGCCCAGGTCATTCTGGATCAGGCTGGAAATTTCTCGCGGTGAATCCAATCTGGCGCCAGCGTCGCCTGTCCAGGCGCTGCCAATCTGTCCCACAATACCCAGATAAATATCCTGTAGCGCAAATTGTGCCACAGGCAGGTACAGATCTCGCATCAGGGGGAATCTCAGCGTTCCGGTAAACACCGCTTTCCGGGTTCCGCTCAATCCATAGAACGGATATCCCCGTAAACCCGGCAGACCGCCCCCGAAGTCATAGAAAAAATCATCCAAATGATTATGCGGGATAATTGTCATGTCGGTATTTAATGACAAAACGGTTTTTGAATTCTGCCCCAGACGCTTGCCGTAAAAATACTTCATATCCAGCCGCTGGTAGTGGTAGAGATTATAGATTTCACCCCAACTGCCCGTGTCCTCATTGTACCCGAACTGGTCCATGAAATTATGGTAATTGTCACGCAACGAAATATCAAATTGAACACCGGAAGGATTAATGCTGCTTTCCTGCCGTACGGCTAACCCGGCGAACCGATAGTGCAATCCCCAATCAACCCCCTTAAAATAGTCATAGGATAAGCCGCCTACAGCGAGATTCCCATCATCACCAGGCAAAGGAATCAAATGGTCATCAATGTAAGTATTGTAAGTCCCCGCAGTGATATCTGCGTCCAAATAATGGGTATCCGGTAATCGTACCGCGGCTTTCAGCGTCGCCGCTGTCAGTCTAAATTTGATATCAGACTCTGCAGTATACACGTTGTTGTAGTAAATTAATTCTTCCCGCGTATTGCGGGTCATGTGATAGACTTCCAGCGACAGTGTTGGTAAAAAACCATGGTATTCCGCCAACAAAAACAGATCTGAATCGCCATTCAGACCAATGTCACCACCGCCCATTAGAAGATAGTTATCCAAAATTTCATTGGAAAAGAAATAGAGTCCGGGTTTTACAACCGTCTTGTTTTTAGACTTGTCAATGTCCACCTGGACCCGCGGCAAAATGAACATGGGACCATACCGCAATTCATACGGGACATGGGATAATGGTTTTTCATGCCGAGTCCAATCCTTCGCAGGCAGATCACGCCGGAAAAAAACCGGCATGGAAGGTGCGCCGTAACCAGTCCGGGCAATGGATTCGTCGTAAAAATCGCTTTGGTCTAATTTTGCGATATTAAAACCCAGACTGTCGTACAATGAATAAACCAGCTTTTCACCGTGTAATTCCGGCTGAAAAGCCCCGCCCACCACATGGGTCAGTGCTGCTTCCCTGCCCGTCTTCAGGTCACGCTCATAAATATTAAACACACCTGAACGGTCATGAGCATAGATCAGTGTCGTTTCATTTAATGGATAGGGGTCTCTCTCATCCCATTCGTTCTCCAGCAGCGGTTCCCAGGAATTCGCATCCAGATCAAAAATACCAATGTCCCGATTATACGTGGTCACATAGTCGAACACGATGCGCGTATTGTCCACCCATCGGGGGGTAAAAACCTGTGTTCCCGGCAGCATGCGGGTGAGTGTAATAGATGAATCCGGGTGGTCAGGAAACGTCATTTTCAGATTATTGGTACCATCATGCAATCCGACATAAACAATTTTGCTGCCATCCGGTGACCAGGCCGGATTCTTGGCACGCTCGCCAAAGGTGAGTTGCTTCTCGCTGCTATCCGGATGGATGGAACGAACGAATAGATCATTGAAGCGTGACCCTGTCAAGGCAAAGCTGCACCGGTCACAATTCTGCTGATGCTTCAGACTTGCCGGGTGCTGATGTGCGGGGAATCCGGGTGATGATGAGTTGCGCATGGCCGGCGGAACCACCAGTCCTCCGTCCCAGAAATTTTTTCGGCTGATTACCACGCGCTCACCATCCGGGGCCCAGTCAAATCCTTCCGCTCCCGGCACCAGCAACAGCGGCTCATCACCATCCCGCTTCAGGTAGAATCCCGTAAGCGACATGTAACTCTGACCGGCATTACTGATAAAACCCAGAATGCTATCACCTGGTGCCAAACGGGGATGACTATTGGTGGCGCCGTCACGCTGAATAATATGCACCGGTGTGCGCTGTGGATCGGTGATGAGCGCTGCATAGGTCTTCTGTAACGAATCTTGCCAGGTAGTATGAAGTTGACGCTTAGATAAGCCGGTTTCGGCAGCAACCGCCTGGTAAAAGGAATAATTCACCGGGGAACTCAGTCTCCGGGTAATCCGGTCCAGGATATCTTCACCCCAGTGTTTCGATAAAAAGTGAACCAGATTGAAGCCCTGATTATACACCGCCTCATTTTTCACACCCTCCTTGCCAAAGCTGTTGATTTCCGTGAAGGAGGGGATTTCATCATGGTAAATCCGGTCCCGGATTATCATATCGCGAATACTATCCCACCAATCGTAGCGTGTGGCATTGGATTGGTACTGGGCGACGCCTTCTGCCCACCACATGGGGACCACCACGCCCGGCAACGGATAGGACATGATTCCATTGGGGTAACCATAGAGAACATCATCGCGGCGTTCCGGCTCGTATTGGATGACCTGGAAATAAGCCGCCGGGACATTCCGGCCAAACTTGCGGGCAGCCCGCAGGGAGATGATGTGCGTAAATTCGTGGGTCAGGACATCCCGGAGCCAGTAATGCGAACCGCGCAGGGAATAATCCAGCGGCATTGCCCAAATCTCAATCTTGTTGTCATAGTAATAAGCGCCGCCATTGGCGTAATCATCCGTATCGCGAATGATGAGCTGGGTTTTTTCAGAAGGCTCGTAGTTATAGACCGCGGTAATGGCCGGATAAATATCTTCAGCAATAAGGAGTGCTTCATTCGCCGTCCATTCCGTCCCGTCATGATAGTGAAGGATAAAATGTTCGCTTTCAATGGTGTGCCAATTCAATTCGGGGTGGTTATAGCCAAACTGTCCCAGAATCATGATCGGTGTTAGAATGACCAGCAGCAGGACTTGAAACAGGTGCAGATGGGGAAATGGGTGGAATCGGGAATTCATTGGTGAAGAAATCGTACTAATGGATAACCATTACTTTCAAAATTTTGCCGGTTGAACTGCCGTCAGAACCAGTCGCTTCCACCCGGACCAGATATACGCCATTTCCTATGCTTGATGTATCCCATACCAGTTCATTATAGGTATTCCGCGTTGGATTTGTGGATCGTAAGCGTGCGACCCGGCCACCGGAAAGGGAGAAAATGTCCACTTCCCACCCATCGGCTTCCCCCAGCAGCACCCGGAAGGTGGTGGCATCCCCGCGTACCGGATTGGGGTAATTGAAAACGCTGGTTTTATCCATGAGCGTATCGGATGTCGGGTTTTGAGGCAGAATACTGCGCACACGCTGGGAACCACCATTTCCCCTACGCGCCGCGGACCAGAGCGGCTGCCGGATGTCTCCCGGACTGGAAAATTTTAATGATGTGCTGTTCCCGCCAATGATTTGCCAGGACTCATTCCCGGTAACGAAAATTTCCAATTCCCTGTCAGGCTCAACCTGTGATAATGACCCGCTGTCGATGAGCTTCCCCTTGATGTTATAAATAGACCAACCATCCGGATGGCGGAGAAAGATTTCAGGCAATTCCCCACCGGTGAACCAACCGATCAGCGGGTTTCCAATCCATTCAGCCACCGACCAGGGTGAGTTGGGAAATAGCGTCCCGTTCACCGATATTACCTTGATTTGATCATCATAGACCAGTAAAAATTCCGGATCCGGGCCGGTATCAGCGTGAAGGGGTGTGGCAAAGCGAGGAAGCTCCGTCGTAATCATGTGTATTTCATTACTGCTGTTGTGATAGACCAATTCGCTTTGTGTATTGGCGTATAAATAGCCCCAATTATCACCGTCATTTGTAGTCTGGAACTCCAGGGGTAAAAAACCCCGGCCATCAACCGCAATCGCGTGATCAGTCATTCCCGGGTGGTTGTGATACAGACTGTCCGTGGCAATGATTTGACCAGCACCGATCATTCCCAGGATAGAATCAGGTCGGACAGCATAACGGCTGGCTTGATTCAGCGTTGTATTAATTTTGTAAACATAGCCCGAATCAGCCGTATTCACCCAGTAGGACAGAATGGACGCTTCGGCACTCAAACCCGATACAGGTGCCTGGGACGGGTCGGTAAATACATCTCCGTCACGAATATCGTAGAAACGATTACCAGCTGGCGTATTCGTCACAAAGTAGGGATAATGGAAAAGCAGTGTGGAATCCACAGCCGCTTTGAATACGCTGTCCAGCGGAATTGAAACATTCCCGGACGGTGTGAAATTCCCCGCAGCATTGACCTGAAATAGTGCCAGTGTATCCTGAGACCGCATTTTGCCCACCACGGTGGGAATGTCATCTGGCATTGCTCCATACACACGTTCAACAAACCGATCACCTGCCAGGCGATTGGAGGTGACAACAAATGACATTGTCTCGCCCGGCCGTGAAATTTTTTCCAATGCCAAATGACTGGGACGGCTTGTATTGGATATGGTGCTGGGACGGGTATCGGGGCCAAACCGCACCAAACTATCCGGTGTGGCACGCTGATTCCGATTCAGGTCAAACCAGCCGACATTTCCGGCAAACCACGGGTCAAACCACCACCCTTCCTCCAGAAATTCACCAAACAAAATACGGGTCGTATTTCCCATATCCTGCGCGCCATCCCCCTCCATCAGATCCACCATTTGCACGGAACCACCATTGGGGTTTGCATCGGTGTAACGTTTATTCTCATCCACATGCCAGATGAGCAGGCCATTTCCCGGATACCCTGCTCCCGGTTCGTCAGTCTGCAGAACAACGCCTGAATTTGCGATTTGGACACCGGCAGTATCCGTGTTGACAATCCATTCTCTGTACCCGGCGGGCGTGGGGTGCAGATTACGCTGCTTATTCTCGATGAGGAAATACTCCTGCGGCGCAATCTGAAATTTCAATGGGGCAGCATTGATGTGAATTTGGACGGTATCCCCTACAAATATTGGCTCAGGCGCTTCCCACCCCTGCTGAATGCGGCTGAATGGATTGGGCTCCGCAGGCGCGACCCCCTGCATATTCGCCGCCCCCTGATCCATCAATCCAAATTTCCCGATCAATGCCCGCCCGGATTCCGTGTCATACATAGGTGACAAGCCCAGTCTAAATCCCAGCATCAGCGCCAGGGTGCCATTCAGGCCAAACTGATAAAAACAGGGGTCCTCTGCGTCGAGAAACATTTCCCTGGTTTCCGGAAAATGCAGCATGTTCTGGGATTCAGGTATAATCAATGCATTGGGAACATTAGCACTAACACCCTGAGCAGTCAGTTCCTCAGTGGAGAAATACGCTGAAGGCAGATTTCCGGGTGTAGGGTCCAGCGCAAACTCAAAATCGCCCCCCAGCCCGGCATGGAAAATGACGAAAGTGTTGAATTGGGTAAAATCAATATCAGTTCCCACCGCGGCTACCACATCCTCCACAAAGGCCGCCAGCTTTGCATCCGCGTCGAAATCACGGTCAAAGGGATGGTAATATGCCATTTCATGCGGCAATAGGTAGGCTTCGGTATTCCCCGCCGGCATCATCACCGATGCACCTAAATTTATATCCACAGCACCTTGCGAAACCCGGTTCCAGTAGTTTTTAGCGGCTGATAATTGATCGTGGAAATAGACTTTATCATGGGGTGGCGGGTCCATGCTGAAATCGGGACAATCCACCTCAAAGTCGGGATTGTAAACGAATTGTCCATTCCCGGCGGTTCCTGATGAGGTATCGGGCTGAAATTCCACCCGCACAGCGGCGATTATTAATTCCCGTGAAAGCAATTCTCGCGGACTGGCCACCCCAAGTACAATGGCACCAAGGAGTATCGGCAGGAATTGAGTGAAGCCGAGTTTTTGCATGTAGCCTGCGTTGTAAATGGTTGATTTAGAACTTATAGGATAATGAGTAGCGCATGGTATTGTTCAATGGGTCCGTTTCAGCTTTAGCGCTTGTGTAGCCAAAATCAAACCCAAAGTTCCCGAAACGCAGTCCGAATCCAAATGTAGGAGAGACAATGGAGCCGGTTTTATCGTAATACAAGCCCCCACGAATGGCGAACAGATCATTGTACCAATACTCGGCGCCGATATTGTGGACCAGTGATTCAAGTTCACGCTTAAAAGTGCGGTCAGCCTGATTACCCACTTCTAATTTTCCAGCTTTGTTGTACGCACCGTACCCGGCATCTCCATATTTTCTTATAATCACAGTTACTGTGTCACCATCAATAACCTGGTCTTCCTGAAAAGTATTGTTGCCGTTAATATCCCAACCACCAATCCGACGATCACTATTCTCATCCCAATCACCACCCAGGTACCAATCATCCAGCCAGGATGTGACGAGGGCGATATACCATGGGTCTGTGTGGGCTGCTTCCAAATCACCAGATTGATTATAGTCATACCCTTTAGTAGCGGCCGGTTCGTCATTGATAAAATTACCCACGCCATCTTCATTGTAACCGCCAACCCAGCCATCGCCATCCCAATCCATCGCCGGGTAGGATGCCACAGCCAGCTTCGAGACATCGTACACAATATTGAGTTTGTTATGTTCCTGGTTCACCACATGCAGGTTAATCCCCAGTTTGAGCGTGGTGGGCATGGGGTCAGCCTGGTCCTCATCAATGAAAGACACTTTGGGACCAATATTGGTGAGCACGGCCGCAAAATCGTACAATCCGTTGCCGGCTCCCCGCTTCAAGTAAGCCACATCAAAACCAAAATCAGTGGACCAGGGATTCCCCTGCTCACTTCCTGTCGCCCGATCTGCGAGATGTTGGTACAGAATTTTCGCATTTAAACCTATACTTGAGGTATTTGTCAGTAATGCACTGTAACTTAGCGCACCCGCTGTGAAATAAGTCGAGAATGTCCCCTCCACATTCCCCTCGGAATCGGTCCGGGTTTGTGTCCCTGCATCCAGGTAAATGATGTGTCCCCCAATGGAACCAATATTTTTCACATTCTGGCGATAAGCCAGAAAGTCATATGTCATGTCATCAGCCAGACCAGGCAGCCATTTCACATGCATCCCGGAAAGTTCATACCCGGTTTGGAATGCCATGCCGGCCGGATTCCAGTAGCTGGCATAGGCATCATCAGCTACAGCAATCTGTGCCTCACCCATTCCACCGGCACGGGCACCCGGGGCAATCAGCAGGAACAGAGCACCTGCAGTACTCTGACTATATGCAATCTGGCTCCCCAGGAGCCCAATCATTATTCCGATTAAAATTCGACCTTTATGGTTCATTTATCCTCCTAAAAATAAAAACCGAACGCTTCAACATCCGGTTTCGTGCCTTTCGAGACCAAACCACTCAATCCGTAAGTGGTTCATTCATGTCATCTGGTTGTTCTAGCTCCGAATTACCAATGTCTCGATAGGCTATCCCCTGTTTATGCGGCGAATATAGACGGTTCAAAATGGTGTGTCAACAAAAGAGGTTTGGCATTGTATTTTTATTCACGCTGCGAATTTACACCGCATTATGCCAGCTTGATTCCTTCATCAATCAGCAAAACCGGAATATCGTCACGGATGGGATATAGAATCTTCCCATCTTCCCGCACCAGACCAGCAGTCAATGGCGTTTCAACCACCTCTCCACCAACATTTTTCTGGGATCCGGTTTTAATCCTCTCGTTAACCTTGTCAATGAGCGCCGTCTCAGCAATGCTTAATGTTTGCATGCTTTCAGGACAACGCAGGATTTCCAGTAATGTTTCATTAATCATCAATGTGGTGAACCTCTTCTTTGTGTTTTCGGGCGTACCCACGAATGAATTCTTTTACAACCGGGTCATTGGAATCGCGTACCTCATCAATGGACCCGTCCAATTGAATCCGTCCTTCATGAAGCAATGCCATCTTATCGGCCACGGAAAATGCCGTCTGCAGATCGTGTGTCACAACGATGCTGGTGACATTGAGTTCCCGCTGCAATTTACGGATAATTTGAGCGATGGATTCCGTCATGACCGGATCCAGGCCGGTAGTGGGTTCATCATAAAGCAGATAGGCGGGATTCATGGCTACAGCTCTGGCCAGACCAACCCGTTTTCGCATTCCCCCACTTAGTTCTGCCGGAAACAGATTTTCTGTGCCTTCCAGATCCACCATCTTCAAACACTCTGCTACCCGTTGGTGAATTGCTTTTTCGGGTTTCTCCGTCAATGTCCGTAGCGCGATACCCACATTGTCTTCCACATTCATGCTGTCAAAAAGAGCAGACGATTGAAACAGCATGCCAAATTTCAATCGGATTTCATTCATCTCTTTGGGAGTGAGGGTGGAAATGTCTTTCTCATCAATGATGATTCGGCCCTGATCCACTTCCATTAACCGCAGGATCAATCGCAGCAAAACACTCTTCCCCACGCCGCTTTTCCCCAACACAACCAGCGTTTCCCCGACATTAACCACGAGGCTGACGCCGCGCAGCACATGCTTTTCATTGAATCGTTTATGGATGTTTTCAACGCGGATCATGGGGAATTCATCAAATGGATCAGATTCGGTCTAACTCAGCCCGGAAGGCGTCCACATCACGAAATTGCCGGTAAACACTGGCGAAGCGCACATAGGCAACCTGGTCCAGATTCGCTAAATGATCCATGACAATTTCGCCAATCTTCTTGGAGGAGATTTCAGGCTGCCCGAGGTCATTGATATCCTGAATAATTTTATCCACTTGAGCATTGAGCGCATCAAGCGTGATTGGCCGTTTGTTACAGGCGACCACCATGCTTTTCAGGATTTTATCCCGATTGAAAGCTTCCCGTTTATTATCCGTCTTAATCACCATCATCGCTTCCGATTCCACATATTCGTACGTGGTAAAGCGGTAATGGCATTCAAGACACTCTCGTCGGCGCCGGATCGCTGTGTTTTCCTGTGTAGACCGGGAATCGACAACCCGTGTATCCGATTTTTTACATTTAGGGCAATTCATAAAATATCCGCATATAAAGGAAATTTGTCGGTCATTGCTTTAATTTCATTCCGAACCGTTCGCTTCACCCCATCATCATCCGGATTGGAAAGGACGCGGTGAATATAATCGGCCACCAGTGTCATTTCTGCTTCTGTAAATCCGCGGGTGGTGAGGGCCGCCGTACCGATTCGAATGCCGCTGGTAATAAGCGGACTGCGCTCATCAAATGGCACCATGTTTTTATTCACGGTAATTCCCGCCTCCTCCAGCATACGTTCAGCTTTTTTACCGGAAATACCGTTCGGTGTTAAATCCATCAGGATTAAATGGTTGTCAGTCCCGTTCGACACCAATTCATACCCGTGATTGATGAGCGCATTCGCCAACGCTTTGGCATTGGCAATTATTTGTTTCGCGTAGGTTTTGAATGCCGGTTGTAATGCTTCTCTAAAGGCCACCGCTTTTGCCGCAATAATGTGCATTAAAGGTCCGCCTTGAATGCCGGGCATCACATTGCTGTCCAAAAGTTCGGAAATCATCCGGGTGCGACCTGATTTTGGTGCGACAACACCGAATGTATTTTCAAAATCCTCTCCCAACAGGATCAGACCACCGCGGGGCCCCCGCAGTGTTTTGTGTGTGGTGGATGTGACCACATGACAATGGGGCAATGGACTTGGGTGTTCACCGGCAGCTATTAACCCTGCGGGATGGGCAACATCTGCCATTAAGAAAGCGCCCACTTCAGCTGCAATTTCCCGAAACAGCTTGAAATCATAATGGCGCGGATAAGCGCTGCCACCGGCAATGATCATGCGGGGTTTGTGTTCCATCGCCAGATCACGCACCTGGTCGTAATCAATAAACCCGGTTTCCCGTTTCACGCCGTATCCCAGGACATTGAAAAATCGCCCTGAAAAGTTGACCGGGCTGCCATGGGTCAGGTGTCCGCCATGCGCCAAATCCATTCCCAAAACCCTGTCGCCCGGATTCAGAAAGGTAAAATAAACCGCCATATTGGCTTGTGAGCCGGAGTGGGGCTGGACATTTGCGTAACCTGCGCTGAATAAATTTTTGGCGCGCTCAATCGCTAAACTTTCTGCTTCATCCACCGCCTCACAGCCACCGTAATAGCGCCGCCCGGGATAGCCTTCCGCATATTTATTGGTCATGACACTGCCGGCCGTTTCCAGCACCGCCTGGCTCACGAAATTTTCTGACGCGATGAGCTCAAGCGTTCCCGCTTCGCGATCCCGTTCATGTTTAATCGCTGAAAATATTTCAGGGTCGGATTGTCGTAATATTTCTAACATGATATCAGCACCCCGTTATGTCATGAATTTTACGAACCCGTCTGGCATGTCGTTGACCTTCGAATTCAGCATCCAAAAATGCCCGGGTAATCTCTTCCCGTTCTCCCCTGCTTTGGAGCCGGGCTCCCAGACAAAGGACATTCGCGTCATTGTGCTGGCGGCTCAGTTCTGCATGCGCTACACTGGTACACAGCGCAGCCCGGATACCCGGAACTTTATTAGCTGTTATGGACATTCCTATACCGGTACCGCAGATGAGGATTCCCAACCCGGCCTCACCGGATTGTACAGTCTTGGAAACAGCTAAGGCAAAATCGGGATAATCGACAGATTCCGGCGAATCGCAGCCCTTATCGATCACTTTATAACCATGCTTTGTGAGAAAAGCAATCAGGTCTTGCTTGGCTTCAAAACCAGCATGATCCGAACCGATTACCAGCGACATATTTCCACTCCTGAACAAAAAATGAGCTTACGGCGCCTTCACTTTACGGGTCAGCCAGCTATAACAACTTTTTTGTGGCGCTGCGTTGCCCTGTTTATCCACATAATCGTCCCGGTAGAAAAACCAGTCGCCCTTCTGGGGAATTCGGGCTTCACCCAGAAAATCGATTTTGTTTTGGACTTTGGAATAGCGAAGGTCACGGGCTTGTACATAATCCTCGTAGGCCATATTAAATACCAGTTTGTCACTGAAATCCGGAGCTGCGCCGGTACAGGCATTGGCGATTTCTTCATAGACTTTTGCGCGATTCGCATACGCCCGGCCGTCTTTGGGGTTGTTTTTAATGATGGTTTCGGCTTGTTTCAGAGCAGATTTGTGATCGCCTGTGCTCAGGTACGCTTCCGTCACCTGGTACTGATACTCCGTGTCGTTTGGCTTGAGCTTGATCAATTTTTGCAATACCGTCACAGTTTTTGTGGCATTGCCCTTGGAGTTATACACGTCAACCAGCCTGCGCATAATGCTCTCATTGTCCGGATTTACCCCCACGGCGTGTTCCAGCACCCGGGTAGCCTCGGTGATCCTATTCCGTTCAATGAGCAATCCGGCATACTCATTGATATTCTGGAGATTGGCCGGGTCTTCTTCATACCGGGCTTTGATCATATCAAAAATATCCTCGCCCAGGGCAACCATGGCTTCCCGGAGAATATTCTGGACATTCCGGTTGTTAGGATCCTTTTCTAAAATCTGCTGAGCCAGAGCTTTGGCCTCATCATAGTGCTTGTTCAGGAGATATTCATCCACCAGCTCTTCAGCCAGTTTCATATTTTCGGGTTGAAAACGAAGCAATTCTGCTTTTTCAGCCAAGACCCCATCGGCATCTCCCATCAGTTTCAGCGTATAAATCTTGCTCTGGCGCAAATAGGCGTCTTCAGGGATGTAAGCAAGCCCCTGATCATAGTAGTATAATGCCGTATCAAGCTGGTTGAGTTCCCGGTAGGAGTTGCCGACGAAAACAAAAACATCGCGTGCCAATTCTTCATCTACGCACTGCAATTCGAAGAGCCTCTGATAATTTCTCAACGCATCTTCGTAGTCTTTATTTTTGTAGTATTCCGTAGCGAAGCTCAAAAATTTCATACACTCACGCATATTGGCTTTTTTCATTGAATCTTTATAAGCCTTCTGCCGCAACGCCATCTCTTCCTCGCTCATGCCTGATGGCGGTTGACAAGCCGACAACATCATTCCCAAGCCCACGAAACCAACAATAGCAATCGTCCAGATTCTGCTTTTCATCAGATGCATCCCTTTCTCATCTGCGCTTAGCATTTGTAAACCAGAGTTCACTGGTTTGAATACTAATTTTAAAATTCACTAAATTTTCTTCCGGATACCCGGATAATCCCCCGCGCTTACCCACGCCAAGCGAAAAGTCAAGGCGTGACCGATTCTGCGGTAATGGGACCCCCAATCCCCCTGTCAAATATGTTTCGCGAATATACGTGTTCGGGGAAGGTGAGGCGTAGAATATTTTGTGATAAAACCCCATGCGCCAATCGGTCCGTTCAAAAAATGTACCTACGAGATCGCTATGCCTGATCAACAGACCTGAATTAAATGACGAAGAGGAGTTCACATTATCGTCCCAGGATTCGGGGATCTTGAATAGATGACTATTTTGAAACGCCTCTTCACTGAAAAAACGCTGGCTTAAATCAATCAAAAAGTACACACGCTCTGAGTATTTGTATTCCACGCCCATGGCCAGTCGTGCCGGCCAATCCGGCATTGATTCAGAATAGGACACTGTATTGGGTGAACCGGTCAGCGTTACCTCACCCTTAAAAGAGGGTTCTATTACCGGAAGGTTAACGGTGACGCCATAAAGCATGTTGGAGAACAGGTGGGCTTGCACGCCAAGCTCCAGCAAGTTCCCCCGGATATTACCGGAGAGTTTAGAACTGCTGTTAGTGGAAAGGTCCGGATAATACTGAACCGCTTCCTCTGCATAATAGCCTGTGAGACGGTGCCATTTCAGGCCCAAACTAATCTTTTCGTTAATTTTAACGCCGGCACCCACAAACATACTCCATACACCACCGGAATTTGTTACGGTCAAAACCGGTGCAGTGAAACTGGTATCCGTGACATCTTTAAACTGCCCGGCC
The DNA here is from genome assembly GCA_021734065.1 of Fidelibacterota bacterium. Classification (GTDB taxonomy): domain Bacteria; phylum Fidelibacterota; class UBA8477; order UBA8477; family UBA8477; genus UBA8477. The sequence continues at coordinate 66,282 of JAIPJQ010000001.1, forward strand.
ATATCTGTAACGGGTTCCGTCCCCACTGACGCGTAAATTCGCTGACCGATGGGAAAACCCAACTGTAAGCGTGTCATGCGTTGATATTGAGAGGCAATTGAGGAACCGGTAGGTTGATACAGGGCATCACCAGATAACAGGTGCAGCCCCACTGTACCACCGGTCAGAATTTTAACCGTTCTCAGATCATGCCAACTGGCCGGATTATTAGGGAGGAAATTAACGGAATCATAGTGTGCCGTGGTAGCGTACCCGAGTCCGGCTTCTATGGCGGATCCGTTTTCCCGAAAATTTCCATATCCAATGGCCTGCAAAAGCGGTTGCGCAGTGAGTGCGCCCTGCAAAACAAGTAGAGCTGCCAGGTTCAGAATGAATTTCGAAATACTCATGGTTTACCCACCCGCGCTGAGGTCACGACGACGTTCAAGACAGATTGTCCGGCCGGATTTTTGGGGAACGCCAATAGTCCCGGATCCAACCCTGCATTAAGGGGTCGAATGAAGAAGCTGGTAGTGCTGTCGGGCTCTGCCACCGCTTCCTGCATGATACTGGTTACTGTATAGTTGGTTTGGCCACTATCCACAGATTTGAAATTGAAACTTACGGCATTGCAATTACAGGTATCTGCATCCAACTGCCGCAGTGTAAGCGCAACGGCCGGGATGGAATCAACTTTGGACTGCAAGTATACCTTCGATGCGGTTGAATCCACAGTGAGCGTTGCCAAGGCACGGATGACATGTTGAAGTTGTTCTCCTGCAGGAAACGTGAGGCTGTCCGAATTCAAGCGGACTTGAAGTTTTTGAGCGCCCAACACCGACACATATTCAAATTGGGTGGTATCCAGTCCCGGATCGGCAGGATTCCAGGAAACCACCGACGCATCGTAGAGAATATTCCGTGAAATGACGGTGTCCAGGGTTGGATATTTGAAATAGACTTTAGGTGGGAAGGCGGTTTCCGCAGAATAAAAGCGCTGAATAATATCGGTAACAGTCGGCAGATTCATGGCAAACTCCATGGTTTTCAAAGTGTCATACTGGAGAGTGCTCAACACAGAATCCCGATCCAGATCGATCTGGAGGGTGGTATCATTGCCACCAAAACTCATCTGTATTGTCCTGATAGGAGAACCCCAAGCACCTGATTCTGCGTCTGGTGTCATACCCGAAGCGTCGTACAGATTCACATCTACCGGACCAGGCACGGTCTGATCATCGGGATCGGCGCGATATAGCAGGTCTCGCTCAAACCGGACATACACGGAATCAAAGGTGACGCTGTCCACCAGAGCGCTGTCTAAAAGTATTTTAAAATGAATGCCGGTGTTATACCCGGGAAGTTTGCCCATTACAAGCCGGCTCACGTTTGACCAATTCACTGAATCCTGAAAGGCACTGATACTTACTACCTGCGAGAGCGTGTCCGTCCGCTGTACAAATGGGTTATCCACCACCGAAATGTTATTCAGCGACTGCGGATCTTCGCAACCCATGAACGCAACGATTGCCAATCCAATGATACTCAATTCCATTTTTCGCCTAAATCGCATGCACGTCATCCTACTCTTCTCTCAAGCGTGGGACACTTGAAAATGTTCATACCCATCATGTTTTCGTGGGAGACTCGATCAAACTTCGATATTGAAATATTCTTCAAACTGGGCACTGAGAGCTCGCCATCCTTCTTCTGAGTCATCGGACAATGAAAAGTACTTCACTGTTTTTTGTTCCTGCTCTAATGCCATGCTCAGCTGTTGGTTCTGATTAATTTTTTCTTTCACATCTGAATCGGGAAACGAAATGGCCGTAATCTCATCGGCATACTTGACCGCCAGAGCCAGCAGATTATTCTCATAGCCTTCCGTGATCTCAGGATCAATTCCAGCCATACGGTAATGTTTTTCTTCAACGGTCCCCATTTCTACCGGATTAATGAGATTCAGCACGGTCTTCATTCCCGCAAAAAACTCTTCATCTTTATACACGGTTTTCATCAATATCGTCACAATCGCCGAGGTCCAGTCATTCAAAAACAGATATTCCGGTTGCCAATAGAGATAGGTCAGGTTCTCAATAGCGCTTTTTCCGAAATAGAAAAACTTCTCCGCGTTGCGTTGATTGAATCGTCCCCCGCGAACTGTATACAAAGACTTGGTTGTGCTGCCAAAGTAGGGCAGGTAATCCAGAAAATAGACCTGCACTTTTGTATTGGGAACGAATGCTGACTTGGCGGCACCAATCAACATCTCATCTTTATACTCAACCTCAATTTCGCGCAGACGAATGACCTCCCGGATGATATACCGGCGCTCACTGATAAACCCGTAGCGCGGTGAAATGATGCGAATGTCTTGTTTCTTTTCGTTGAAGACCGCTGGTATGTGATTGGAGAATGGTGCCAACTGGTAGGTCTGGGCAAACGGGTCGATCTCAGTCGTCAGGAAGTAGATTCGTCGGGGCATATGTTTAGCAATCTATTCAAGAGGTTATGGTTAAGTACGAGCGGTCTATTATAATTTAGACAACATTTCCCGTGCTTTTTGGGTGTAATCACTATTGGGGAAAAGATTCAGGAATTTCTGAAATTCAGCCCGGGCTTGTGAAACATTGCCCATATTGAGATAGCACAATCCAATCTTGAATTGAGCGGCATCGGCTTTGTTGGAATTGGGGAAATCGAACACTTTCTGGAATTCTACCAGTGATCGCTGATAATTGTCCTCACCATAATAACACTCCCCGATCCAGTACTGGGCATTATCGGCCAAATCGTGATTACGATTGGTGTTGATGAGCGAATTGAACATGCGAATAGCGTCATTATAATTACCATTTTGGTAATTACTCAGCGCATCAATGTACTGTTTTTTATACTCTTCCTCGCTCATTCGGGGGCGTTGATGGGAACTCTGCGTGTAATCAGACTGGTAATCAGAGGAGGGCATGGAAGTCTGAGGAGTTGCCTGCACCTGCTGCGCCGGCGTCATATTCATGATTTCGTTAAAGGAGTTTGTCAGAGAGAGAATTTTGTTCTCCAGAAGAACCAACTGGCTCAGAATATCGTATGTAGAACTATCCTGGGCCCGAACATGCTGCTGGATGGTTTTCATGTCCTTTTCAAAAGCCATGAGTTCGTCATACACCTGAACCTGAAATTCAGCAAAACCGTCCATCAGACTATCCACAGGTGAATCTGTATCAACGATCTGAGATTCCAGACTGTCAAGGCGGTTCGTCAGAGCATGGATCGACTCTCCCTGCGCAGTCAGTTCACTATCCAAAGCTGCAAATTCTTCGGCGATGGAATCATCCATCAATTGCGCCAGGCTGTCCAGTTGCGCTTTTAACCGTTCTGTATCCGCACCTTCTCCCAATTCGGCTTTCAGCGATTCCACTTTGGTATTCAGGTCATCTTTCAGAGAGAGCAGGGTCGCCTTGGTCTCAGCCTGCAGCTTGTACAGATCCTCCATGGTCTTATGGTCTTCATCATAAGTTTCGCGTAATGCTTTCATCTCTTTTTCATATTCAACCATATTGGCCTGCAAATCGGCAGCCTGTTTGTTAGCAGTGGCTGCGGCTTCCCTGGCACGGATTAAATCCGCTTTTATTTTGACCAATTCTTCACTTGTATCGGGAGCACTGCTACCACACCCATATAAGCCGAAGAACAGTGCCATTAATCCAATGAGTAACAGGTTGCGATTCATGAAAATCTTCCTCCAGAGAAACGGATTAGGCGGGCCATACACATTCGACGCAAAATTTAACGGGTTAAGCGGGGTATCCAAAAACATTTTCCTTTAGTTGATATTTTAAAATTAACAATTTAGACTGCCCCAATACTATAAATTCATGCCACTATCGATCATCACACACGATTCCCGGAAAGCGAGTTCTGAGAAATTCCCAGCAGCAGAAAACAGGTGGACATGAACGAACCACCATAACTCATGAATGGCAAGGGAATACCGGTTACCGGCATTAACCCTACAATCATGGCCAGATTGACAAAGATGTGAAACAGAAAAACCGACGCGGTCCCAAATAATATCAACGATGTGTACCGTGTGCGGGCTGAATAAGCAATAGAGATCAAGCGTAAGGTGAAAAACAGGAATAGCGCCAGCACCAGAATAACGGCTACAAAACCCAGTTCCTCTCCTAAAACGGTCATAATAAAATCGGTGTGCTGTTCCGGTAGAAATTTCAAGTGGGTCTGCGTCCCCTGCCCTAATCCCTTGCCAAACATCCCACCCGATCCGAAAGCGGTCATGGACTGGATGAGCTGATAACCGGCTCCCAATGGATCGGCATCGAGATTAAACAGGGATGAGATGCGCTGCTGCTGATACGGTTTGAGCATTCCCCACAAGAAGTTGGTCAAACCACCTAAAAAGACATTCAGGAAAAAATTTATACCCGCAAACCATAGTTTTGACTGACCGATGTAGAGCACCAGCACCAGGATCGCCATCCACACGAAGAATGTGAATATATTGAATGCGGCCAGCATGGAGATGACCGGAGCTAAGAGTAAAAAGAAATAAAGGGGGCGAATACCGGACCAGAAAAGTACCAGAATCAGTGTGGCTATATATACCAAAGCGGTGCCAAGGTCCGGCTGTAGAATCACGATAGCTGTGGGGAGCAAAACCATGAGGAGCGGCGGAATGAGCTGTTTGAACTGCTGAATCTGGCGGTGGTGATCCGAGAAATATTTGGCTAAGGTAATCACCACCACAATCTTCATGTATTCGGAAGGCTGGAAATTGAACCCGCCAATTCTGAACCAGCGGTAGGTACCGTTGGTGTCCTCCACCAGAAATGTGCCCAAAAGTGCCAGAATCCCAAAGCCATACATGATATAAGCCAGATTGAAGACCAGCTTTTTCGGAATAAATGCCATTCCGAAGATGAGGACTATTCCAATGAGGAACCAGGCAATCTGCCGCACAAAATAATTGCGCTCCAGCAACCCTTCCTGCTGCAGGGTGGTGCTATAGATGGAAATCAAACCGGCCATGGCAATTAGCACAGCCAATAAAAACAACACCCAGTCAAAATCTCTTAATTGTCGCTGAAATATATTGGGCATTTAATTCATCAACTCCGGGTTATCCCTTTGGTCTCTTTAGTTTTGCGATTTCCCTCAACATTTTTCCCATGAGGGGAGCCGCTTTGCCACCCCCGGACCCGCCATTTTCCAGTAAAATCGCCCAGGAATACGGCAATTTTGGATCCAACGAAAACCCAATAAACCAGGCATGATCCTCACCGTGGGGATTCTGGGAAGTGCCCGTTTTTCCATATAAAGACCAATTTTTCTGGCGCGCCGCACGGCCAGTTCCTTTCTGACTCTGCACCACCAGGTTCATTCCCCGGTGCAACTGTTTCCAGGTGGTATCGGCCAGTTGTAAAATCGTATGGGCTGTGTTCGAATAGGTGTGAACCATCCGGCCTTCACCATCAGTGACATACTTCAGCAAATGGGGTTTATAGAGTGTCCCTTTTTGAGCAATGATAGCCGCGTACTGGGCCATTTGAATCGGGGTGGCTAAAACTTCTCCCTGTCCCACAACAAAATTGAGCAGATTCCCGATAGTCCACCCTCGGACGCCAAACTCGCGATCCATGTAGCGGGTGTCAGGAACAATCCCCGCTTTTTCATCCGGTAAATCAATCCCTGTAATACGACCAAACCCAAATTGCCCAGCCAGACCAGCCCACGGATCCAATCCAATATCCTGAATCAGATGATAAAAATAGATATTGCAGGACTGCTCGATAGCTGTTTCCAAATCTACCCGGCCATGACCCGCCGGATTCCAGCAACCGAAAGAACGTGTTCCCAATCGATACGATCCGCGACAAAGGACGGTCTTTTCAGGGTCCACAGTGTTATGCTCCAGGGCATAAGCCGCCGCTACGATTTTAAATGTAGAACCCGGCGGATACAACCCCTGCAGAGCCCGATCATACAATGGCTTGCGCCGGTCAGTGAGTAACTTCCGCCAGACCTCCGGCTCCAGACGACTGGACATCACATCCAAATCATACCCGGGAACACTGGCCATGGCTACCACATCACCATTGGCATGATTCAAAATCACCACCACACCGGATGAGTCGCCCATGCCCTGTTCCACAATCCGCTGGATATCCGCATCAATGGACAGGTGGAGATTATTCCCCGCTACCGGTCGTATGGGTTTTCGCCAGTCTGACTCGCCGATCTCCTGACCAAAAGCATTCACCACATTGTAACGATATCCCCGTTCGCCACGCAGGTGGGATTCATAGTACTTTTCTACACCTTTCCATCCCACCACATCTCCGGGCGCATAGGTTTCCCGATCCAGTCGTTTCAAATCTTCGGCGTCAATTTCCCGCACATACCCCAACACATGCGTTAACTGAACATCTGTGGGATAAAACCGCGTGGGTTCAATGGCGTAGGTCACGCCAATCAATTCCAGATTGTGTTCCTGGAGAACGGAGATAATATCAATGGAAACCTTGCTGCGGATCTTCACCGCTGTAAACATGCCACGCTGGTAACGCTTCACCGTTTTGCTCAGCTCTTCTTCTGTTGTGTTTAATACATCCGCCAGAAGGGTCAATGTCTCCGGATGCCGCCGAATCTCAATGGGAATGACATTCACCGAATAGGAAGGTCGATTATCCGCCAGAATACGCCCGGTGCGGTCATAGATAATACCCCGGGGCGCTTCGATTGGGACTTCACGAATATGATTGCTGGTGGCTTTCTCAGCGTATTTCTGATGGCTTGCAATCATGAGCCAGTAATAGCGTCCGCCCAAAATCGCGAATAAAATAAGGGTAATGAGGTAGGCTGTCAGCTTGCGCCAGTATTCTAAGACATTACGATCCTGGAGCATTATTCTTCACCGAACTGTGTCACGGAGGAGACAAAGAACAGCATGATAAATGTATAAACAGATGCCGGTAGAATGTGACCCAGTAAAATCGTGGTGAATCGCCAATCCAGTGACTGATAAGCGATAAAGTCATTGACCAGGTAATAAATACAAACGATAAGGAAAAGAATCACATACTGTAGAATGGGCGTTATTTTATTCAAATGCCCTTTGAATTGTGCGGCAATGTAGCCAACCACTGCCAGACCGAATGCGGTGAGCCCCATGAGATCCGTGGCTGTAAGGGCATCATTCACCAGTCCTAAAACAAACGCGGTCCACACAGACGGAATGGGCCCGAACCTCAACGCCATGGCAATAATGAAAATCACCAAAAAATTGGGTCCGATACCACCGATGGCAATAATGGGTTGCAGCATCCACTGCACCAGCATGGCGACAATCGCTGCGATGATATAGTTGAAGTGTTTAGCTTTCATTTTTCTTCAGAATAAAAACCTCTTCCAGCCGATGGTAATCGGTAGCCACTTCCACCTGCACGGATTTCACATAACCTTCCACCCCGGGATCAACTTGTTGAACCACACCAACGAAAATATTGGGTGGAAAAATGTCACTAAATCCGGAAGTCACAACCGAATCACCAATCGCTACATTGGTATTCAGAGGAATATTTTCAATGCGAAAGACGCCCGGATCGTAATATCCCAAAATCCCGATAGTCCGCGTTCGCATTTCCCGTACCGAGACCCGAAAATTCCGGTCGTGAATCAGTTGAACCAAACTGGACGCATCTCCCAGGGCAACAACTTTCCCTACCAGGTTGGCATTGGCATCCACCACCGGTGCCAGCAATTCCACGCCGTCTTCGGCACCCTGGTCAACCGAAATACTGGTGAGCAGGCTGGTGCCTGATTTCGAGAGGACATTGGCCGGGATCACCTCAAAAAGGCTGGTCTGCTTGAAGCCCAATGCCTGCCGGAGTCTTTCGTTCTCAGCAGCAAGCGCCTGTAGACGATTTAACTCTATTTGGGAGGTGATGTATTTTTTTTCTAATTCTTCATAGGCATACTGGAGCGTGAATACGGTGTCCAACCATTCAATGGGAGTATACAAAACCGCGGCAGAGTCCATGACTTTACCGCGCATAAACCGCACCTGGGGCGTGTCCTGATAAAAAATAAGCAACAAGGAAAAAGAGAGCACCAATAGCAGGTTAGCTATCGCACGGAAACGATAGAAAAAATCATAAATACGCTGCATTGGAATGTCTTTTAGATTGGGGCGGGATTAATAGAGTACATCTTTGAAGCGTTCCAAATCATCCAGAACAAGACCTGTTCCCCGCACGATTGCCAACAACGGTTCCTCGGCAACATTCACCGGTAAATCAGTCTCCAGCCGCATTCTCTGATCCAACCCTTTCAGCGAAGCGCCCCCACCGGCCAAAATGATTCCCCTGTCCAGCAGATCAGAACTCAGTTCCGGTGGCGTCCGCTCCAGTGATTGCTTCACGGCATCCACGATCAAATCAACCGTGTCCTTGAGTGCTTCCCGAATTTCCGAAGACGAAATTTCAATGGTTTTTGGGATACCGGCCACCATGTTGCGGCCTTTAACACTGATCATCACATCTTCAGCCGGCATGGCGGAACCCACGGTACATTTAATCTGCTCGGCCGTTCGCTCACCAATGAGCAAATTATGTTCGCGCTTAAAATATTGGATAATCGCTTCGTCCATCTCATCGCCGGCAATACGGATGGATTCCTTAGTCACAATGCCGTTCAGCGCGATCACGGCGATTTCAGTGGTGCCGCCACCAATATCCACGATCATGCTGCCCACGGGCTGGCTGATGTCAATACCAATTCCGATAGCCGCAGCGATGGGTTCCTCGATGAGATAAACTTCCCGGGCATTGCGTCGCTCAGCCGAATCCTTCACCGCCCGTTTTTCTACTTCGGTGATTCCGGTGGGAATGCAAATGACCATTTTTGGCCGGGATAGCTTACTCATTTTAAGCTTATTCAAAAAGCCGTTCAGCATGCCGTCGGCCATTTCAAAATCAGCAATCACGCCATCCCGCAGCGGCCGGATTGTCTCAATATCATGGTGGGTTTTGCCCAGCATGTCCTTGGCCTCATTCCCCACCGCGATCACCTTACCGGTGGTTAGCGAACGGGCCACAATACTGGGTTCATTGATGACAATTCCCTGGCCTTTCACATAAATCAGCGTGTTGGCGGTACCCAAATCTATGGCCAGGTCACCACCCATAAAGCTTACCAAGCCTGCCAATGCACTAACCCCACTTCCTTCGCTTTCACAGCATTCCACTCCAGGAGCAGATTAATATAACCTGCTAATTTTCTTATATCTACAACCACAGCCGGGAGATCACGGAGGCTCGATCCGGATTGGTTGGTGTCCGTAGTCCGATCACGCCCAAATTTAAATTCCATTTGACTCGAATGAAAGTCCCAGAAATCACTATTTTCCAGATTATTATAGTGATAGTTCGGCATTAATTATTTCCATGAGCAGCCCGTGCTTTTGTCCTGATTGTCTCATCAAATGGCACATGCTGAAAATGCGCATTATGGATCGGCACTTCAGGTCTCTTCAGGGTACTCTCAATTTCTCGAAAGATTGTTTCACGATCTTTTACGTGGGTCAATTCAAACGAGTCGGTTTGAATGCGTAGAACAGGAATTCGGTGTGAAATTTTTCCCATCCAGTCTTCATACAGTTGATTTAACTGTTCCATGTACTCCGGACTGATCTGCTTTTCACTTTCCCGCCCCCTGATCTGAATTCGTCGTAACAAGGTGGGAACTTCTGCAGCAAGATATACCAGCAAATCCGGAGCAGGCAGAAGATGATTCACCGTTTCATAAAGGCCGTAATAGGTCTTGAAATCCCGTTCCGCCATTTTGCCCTGCTGATAAAGATTACGCGCGAAAATCTCCGCATCCTCGTAAATCGTCCGATCCAAAACCAAATCCGAAGTCTCTCCGGCGAGCGCCTGAATTTCCTTCACCCGCTGGATAAGAAAGTAGATCTGGCTATGAAAAGCCCAGCTCTCCATATCGCGGTAAAAATCCTGCAGATACGGATTTCCCTGGAATTGTTCGTAATGTGGTTTGGCTTTAAGGTGACGCGCTAAGTGTTCCGTAAGTGTGGATTTCCCTACACCGATATTTCCCGCAATGCCAATTCGCAAACCCACTCAGGCGACCTGAGCTTCTCTTTTACGAATGTCGGGGCCATTCCCCTCGTCATCGACAAGCAGACAGGAAACCTGGTGATCACCGGGAATGGCTTTGAGTTGGGGAACTGTAATTTTGCATTGCGCTTCAGCCACGGGACACCGGGGATGGAAGGTGCATCCCGGTGGTGGATTGGAAGGCGACGGGACATCACCCTCCAGTAAAATGCGATCAGGCTCATGGTCCGGGTCCGGTACCGGCACTGCTGATAAGAGCGCCTGGGTGTAAGGATGCTTGGGTGCTTCGTAAAGTTCGGATGATTTGGAAATTTCCGCAATATGCCCCAAATACATGACCGCCACGCGGTTGGAGATATGCTCCACCACACTCAAATCGTGGGCGATGAACAGGTAGGTCAGATTGAACTCTTCCTGCAAATCCTGCAGGAGGTTAATAATTTGAGCCTGAATCGATACATCTAAGGCAGACACGGGTTCGTCGCAGACGATAAATTTTGGTTCAACCGATAGCGCCCGGGCGATTCCGATACGCTGGCGCTGGCCACCTGAAAATTCGTGGGGATACCGCGTTGCATGCTTGGGCGACATTCCCACCCGATCCAATAAATAACCCACACGAGCCTGAATTTCCTTCTTTGGAGCGATCTTGTGCTGGAACATGGCCTCCGACAACATACTGCCCACGGTAATTCTGGGATTCAACGAGGAATAGGGGTCCTGAAAAATAATCTGGATATCTTTCCGGATCTTTCGCATGCCCTCTTTTTCCAAGTTGGTGATATCCCGCCCTTCAAAAAATATCTGACCTTCAGTGGGCTCGATCAATCGCAGGAGTGAGCGACCCGTGGTGGTTTTTCCGCAACCCGACTCCCCCACCAAGCCCAGTGTTTCACCGCGACGAATGGAAAATGAAACCCCATCCACCGCTTTCACATACCCGATTGTTTTGGAAAACAATCCCTTTTTAATGGGGAAATATTTCTTCAGGTTTTTTACTTCAAGGAGCGCGTCATGTGTCATTATTCATTCCGTAGGTTGGGTTCAATCATGATTTCAATTCGGTTACTGGCTTGCCCTGGTTTGGGACCCTTTTGTCTGACTCATACCGATTTTGGAGAGTTTGTCTGCCAGCTTGTTGAGATTACGCGAAATATGAACGAATTCAATTTTTTCAAAATTTCCCGCCAGTTGTTTCGCCCGTTCATACAACGGCTTCATATTGGCATGTTTCACACGGTATTCGCCATTCAACTGGCGGACCATGAGTTGACTATCGGATGCCACGCGTACGGATTTCACATCAAACTGGGCTGCAATCTCCAAAGCTTTACAAAGCGCCGTATACTCAGCCTGGTTGTTGGTGGCATCCGGTAAATATTCAGCAAAGCTGTAAAGTTCCATGCCCTTTCGGAAAAACGCACCGCCGATTCCGGCTGATTTTTTATGCAAGTCGGCTGCACCGTCCACGAAAATTTCCAAATCCACATCGCCCTGCAAAGGTGGCTGGTCGGAGGCTTTCCGTTCAAAATCAGCAGATTCTGGCAGTTTTTGGCGCTGGCGTTCGTTCAATCCCAGCAGGATTTTTACCGCATATTCCTGGTTGGGATTTTCATCGAAAAACCCCTTCTCAACCAGAAATTGATACATAGTTAGGGCGATGGACATGGGACCTCTCGATTGATGATTAGGGATGATATTCCCAGTCGCGTAAAAAGCGGTAAGGTTGGGATAAGCGATATTCACCGAACCCGGTCATATCAACAAAAATGAATTGCTGGTCAATGTCGAAATAGTACCAGATTTCATAGGGCTTCATATCCATTTCAAAGGGGCGGCGCTCAATTTCATTGGGGGGACCGAACAGGATATAAATCGCTCCCATATCGGTAAGCCAGCCCTCCCGAATGCTGGAAAAATGCTCATTTGCGTAGTTCACCCGGCGATAATACTCATCCATCAATTCATTTTCCACCGTATTGGGCGTGGGATCTTTTTCGTGCCAGAACTGGAGGAAAAGTTGGCGTTTTTCCTCGTCATCGGCTTTCAGCATTTTTTTTACCTGTTTTTCAGATGCGATATATCGCAATTGCTGGATAGCCAGCGGTAAATTCTGGATACTGCCACTGACACCTCGCCAGTGTACCCGGAATTGAGCGCGGGACGCTACCGTGGTTCCCTCCCCTTTCCGCACACTCAGCTCAAGCGAGTACTGCCCAAAGCTCATTTTTTTTGTGGGCATGGTTAAATTCAACAGCGTATCAACGGCTGTTAGCGTGTTGATTTTGCTGCTGAGATAATAGACGGGTGTTTCCTCTTTCAACAGTCTGTATTGAATGTCATAGGGACCGCTATCACCGATGAGACGGGCTTGAAAATTGATTGTGTCCAATGGTTCCGGAAGCTGATGACCCCAGAAGACCGTATGCCGCGTACCCTTCTCCTCGTAATGGGACCGGATGATACCCACATCGCCCAGCACCAGTGCGGATTGATAAAAGTCGGAATAATCGCGGGAATCATCCAGAAATCTGGTCTTCCGTGTATCCAGATCGGTAACACGAATCGTGACTTTCACATCTTTAGCGGGCAGAATGAATGGCTCGGTGATGATATCCAGACGATGCTCATCCCGGGTGTCATCATACGTATCGCTGTATAAATTCCGTTTGACGATGCGTCCGGCAATTTTGATTTCATCTGCTGTGGTAAATGTGATACCGACTTCATATTTCCCGTGATACTGACCCTCGTGACGGATAAACTGAATCTGGTTGTATGGTACGGAGACCTGGATATCCAATTGGATTTTCACTCGGTCGGCCATTGGCGAAGCAATTCCGATAAAAGAAAATTCCGGCAGGCCGATCAACTCCTCTTCCTGCCTGGTCTGAGAATACAGCGTCAATGTGGCACTAAAGAGCAGCAGATATAGAAAGAAAAGCCTTTTGAAGGACATCACGGTAATCTCAAACCTTTCCGGTAAATGCGTGTCAGGCCCCGATCGGTACCTGCCCAAATATAGTTGTCAGTGGTTGCTAGGTCAGTGATAAAGTTGGAAGCCAGTCCGTCGGAAACCGTGAATACAGCCCACAACCCCGATTCCGGATTGAGGAATCGAAGCCCCTGCTCTGTCCCTACCCAGACACCTGATGAGTCCACCACAAGTCCCCGGGGCGTCAAATATTCAACCGGAGAGGGAAACACAGCCCATGTTGCTGCTTTGGTGTTATAGCTCGCCATACCGCGATTGGTGGCCATCCAGATTTCATCACCGTAAGTGCACAATTCATACACAGGCGTAGAGGCGCCGGGTGCGGGGCCATTTAGTAAAATGTCGGACTCTGCTGTTAACAAAGTTTCCGAATTTACATCGTACAGGTATAAGCCATACAGTGTGCCCATCCAGAGCGTGTCATTGTGAAATAGTAAAGAGTAGATGGGAATTCCATCGGGCTCCTGAAACAACGTGGTAAGCGGCGCTGTGCCCCATTTCAAATACAAATTCTGGCCGGTAGCTACTGCCATGAGGCGCTGATGCACTGCAATATCATAGATGCGGCGACCTTCCAGATTGGTGGAACTAATGACCTGTGTCCAGTTTTTCTTTGCTGGGTTAAGCTTTAATACACCGCCCCGGGCGCCGATAACGAGATCCTTCCCCTGATTTTTAATACTGGAAATGAAGGTAGGACCGGGTGCCAATCCCGGTTGTGTGCTGGCGCGAAAATACTCGAATTTATCCAGATCAGATATGGTGGTTAACCCCAACATTCCGCCCACAGTTATAATGGCATCGGGGGTAGCATTCAGACTCATCACGCCCGGCTCCAATAATCCTGTGTAGAGTGGTTCTAAGTACTGTGTTCGCAAATTACCCTGGTAAATGCCACCGCCATTGGTCCCTACAAAGACCTGGCTGGCCGGTCCCTCTCCCACCGTAGTGACCCGGAAATTACGAAAGTAGTCCGTTTCGATTTCACCGCTGGCCGTGAATTGAGATTGACCCGGCATACTGAAAAGTGGTAGTTGGTGAATACTCTGAATTCCCGCCGGCATTTTTGAAGCGTAGCGGATGCTTCGCACTTCAGCTGTATCGGTCATCCAATAACTAAAATCACCGGTCGTACCGTCAAACAACGCGATCTGCCCCTGCTGATTTCCAACTGCAAAACCTTTGGGCGTGATACCAACCTGCAATTCTTTGCCTATCAACTGCGGTGGTAAGCGGCTGCTATTTGCCCATTCGCTGTAGAGACGATAACGGGTCACAAAATTAGGTGTCACCACCCAAACCAGTTGCTGTTCGTCATCTCCATAAACATACATGGCCGGGATTTGCGGCAGGCCATTGCTCAGCGAAATCGGATCTTCCCACTCATCCTGGGTGAAATTGTAAATCAGGACACCATCATTTGTGGCAAAATAGGTGTGCCAGGTGGACACATGAATGTGATAGACATATTTTCCGGATGGATAAGTGTAAAAGATTCCCGGTGCGTAACGGTTTTGCCCGGTCATCATGGCCGGAGCGAATAAGAACAACATGCATGCGAGTAAAAGGGCGATTCGCAAAAACCCAAGTTTCTTAGACCACTTTACCGGGTATTCCGGTTCAGTTCTTTTTACGCGTCGTTTCCCAGCCGTGACCAGGCTCTGAAAATGCACGCCCCGTTTGTACACTGATTTAACAGACAATGATTTTACGTTTCCTCGGGTACAAAAATCGCCATGATGATGTAAGCCAATATTCCAAATCCCATGGAAGTTAGTGAGCCCATAACCCACAGGATACGGACAATATTACCATCAATACCCAGGTAGGTTCCCAGACCACCACAAACACCGGCGATACGACGATCCGTTTTGCTTCGGATCAATTTCCCTTCGGGTTTGAACCAGCCGGTAATGAAATGACCTTCGCCACGATGATGCATCACCAAATAAATCCCCAAAAGGATTAAGGCCACCGGCCAAATGATGCTCACCATGAATCTGCCCATCACGCTGAAAATGGACCATACCGGATCAATATAGCGCAGCAGCATCAAGCCACCGATTACGATGAGCAGAACGCCCCAAAAGCGAGAACCGAACAGGCGACTAGTATGGTGCATGGTGTCAGGCTCTGATTCTGGTTCCACCACCTCCTCAGCAGCTTCTTCCGTTGCATCCACCTCACTCTCCCGTGGAATAATGAACATGGCGATGATGTAGGCGATAAATCCCGTCCCGCCAAAAACGACCAGCAACATCCAGAGTATGCGAATGATCACCGGGTCAATGGTGAAGTATTCACCGATACCTCCACAGACACCATCAAAAACTTTATTGGTGGACGACTTATACAGCTTTTTCATTTCCGGCTCCTTATAGTGGCTCAATGAACCTTTAATCTAAACGGTATGATAAAAAATTACAAAGGGTCTCCATTAATTAAGGGAACAAATCGTACCCAATCCACAAAATCTTTCTGTACTTTGCCTTTTGATTGCGTGACGATATATAACCGCTGGTCATGCTTTCCAACCGGCACAACCATTCTGCCCCCGGGTTTCAATGCCTTTACCAGATTTTCAGGAACCTGATTCGGACTGGCCCACACAACGATGCGATCGTACATTTTTTTCACCGGTGGTCCTTGCCAGGCATTTCCATGCCACAACTGAACATTTTCTATATTCATCCGATTCAATCGCTCCCGGACACCATCCAACAGAGACTGGTAAAACTCGATGCTGTCAACCCACTTCACCAGTGTGGATAAGAGCGCAGTGGAATACCCGCTTCCGGTCCCCACTTCCAACACCTCATGTTCGGACGTCAGATTTAAATAATCCAGCATTAAAGCAATGACAAATGGCTGTGAAATGGTCTGACCCGACCCGATGGGTAACGGAAAATCGCCATACGCCTCAGGCTGGTGTGGCCGGGGAACAAAAAGATGTCGGGGGACCCTTTGAAAGGCTTCCAGAATGGCAGAATTCTGAATCCCACGCCGTTTTAGCTGGGTCTCAATCATCCGCGATATTTCGTCGCTGCGGTCGGTCATCTCACTTCTGGTTTTATTACCCATAACTGAATCCATCTCAACCCAAATCACTCGTTTTTTTAAGGCCTGTGGCCCCTGCCTTTGCATTCCATAAGACTAAGCCATTTTGGGATCCACCAGAATCACCATTTTCTGTCCAGGAACCGGATTTCTCACTTTGTCCGGTGTCAATGCCAGCAATTCATTGGTCTCGGTAATAATAAAGAGCGGCAATGCCAGATCGCCGTAATGGGCACTAAATTTCTTATAATCAAACGCTTCCGTTAACTTGGTTATTTTCACCACTGAACCGGCCAGATGGCGTGTATTGATATATTTATAATCAATACCATCATCAAACAGGTAGCGCCCACGCAGATGTTGGGGAATCATGAGCTGTCCCTGTCCTGTAAGATTTCGATTGGGATTCAGTTGGTAAAGTTCTTCCCGCTCGAAAATCTCATTAAACATCAGTACAGCCAGCGCATTCGCCTCATCGCTGGAGGTGAGCGCCAGCAGTTTCCCGATGCCATCCAGGTTAATTTCGTTGAGAATATTTTCCGAAATGACATTGCAGTGATAGGCGGCGACTCCGGCCATTTTCGCTGTGTAAATGTTGGTTCGGTTGGTGTCAACCAGCGCCACCTTAAAGCCATTGGCTTTCAGTACATTGGCGATTTCCAATGCCCAGGGATGGGCTCCCACCATGACGATACCCTGGGGATCCGACTGGGCAACCTTCAGCCACCGGGCCAAAAGCGGTGCTGTGAGACCGTAAATTGCCACCGTTCCCACAATCACCGAAAATACCACCGGCACCAGCAGTTCTGCCTGGGGCATGTTGATTTCAACCAGACGCATGGAAAAAATAGAAGCCACAGCAGCAGCTACAATACCACGCGGCGCCATCCAGGATACAAAAATCTTTTCTCGCCAATTCATCCCCCGTCCCAATGAGGAGAGCCACACCGCCACGGGTCGTACCACCAGGATCAGCAGGACCAGAAAAACAATCATGCTGCCGCTGAGGATATTGAAATATTCCAACTGAATTCGCGCCGCAAGCACAATGAACAGGATGCCGATGATAAGGATGCGCAAATTCTCCTTGAACGCCAGAATATGCTTCACATCCACCCATTTCTGATTTGCCACGAGAATGCCCATGAGTGTGACGGCAAAGAGTCCCGATTCCGGTTGGATTAAATCAGAAACCAGATACATGGTGACCACCAACGCCAGGCTCAGCGTTTCCTGCAGGTAGTCCGGGACCCAGAATTTCTTCAGGAAAATGACCAACTGAGCGGCACCCAACACACCGGCCAGACCACCAAATACAATCGTTTTACCCAGTACTAGCGCCACCGCAGTGCCGGCATTCTGACCTTCACCCGCCAGAATCGCTTCAAATACCAGCACGGTGAGTAATGCACCGATGGGATCGATGACAATCCCCTCCCATTTCAACAGGTCATTCACTTTTCCAAGTGGACGAATCTGCCGCAACAAGGGTCCGATTACCGTAGGTCCGGTTACCACCAGGATTGCCCCTAAAAGCACAGCAATGGTGGTATTAATGTCCAATACATACCATGCAAAATATGCCGCTAAACCCCAGGTGATAAGGACACCAACGGAAACCAGTGATGCCAACGCCCCGCCGATTGCGCGCAAATCTTTAAAGTGTAATGTAAGACTGCCTTCAAACAGGATGATTGCCACGGCAATAGAAACCATGGGCATGAGTAAATCACCCAGCAGCGCGTCCGGGTCCAGAAAATTGGTCACAGGTCCGGCTAAAAATCCAAACACCAGCAGAAACAGGACGGAGGGAAATTTCAATCGCCACGCCAGCCATTGTGAACCAATTGCCAGCACAATTATCGCTGTAAGACTAATCAGAATATGTTCGTTCAATGTGTCCTCAAACCGGGTTAACAGGGTTCAAAAATCTGGCCCTAATTTAGCGGGTGCATCACGTGGTTAAAACGAGAGAAATGGTTTTTTCAAAAGAGGAACTTTGGATTTCACGAGTACGAGTACGAGAACGAGTACGCGTACGAGCCCTGCCTGTCATCCCGACCGGAACGAAGTGTAGCGGAGGGATCTCGTCTACCGACGAAAAACGCCCGGCTGTCACTCTGGCCATGCTTCCCGAGCCGAAGCTCAGCGAAGGCTGGTTTCAGGGTCTACTGTACCAATCAAGATGCCGGAAATAAAAAATGCCCTGCGATTGCAGAGCATTTTTTTTAATGAGCGAGAGACGGGGTTCGAACCCGCGACATCCACGTTGGCAACGTGGTGCTCTACCAGCTGAGCTACTCTCGCGTCAAAAAGCGGCATGAATATATGCGCCGGGTTACCTGATGCAAATAATTTTTCACCGGCTGGAAGCGGCGGTTTCCACCTGGCGTTTCAGCACTTCCACCTGCATAAGAATTTCCGGGTTATCCGGGATTTCTTCCGACAGCGCCACCGGTAAGAACCAGAAATAATTGGCGGTTTCGCGAATCATCTTTTCGCGCTGATTTTTCTGCGCTTCCAAGCGCTGGACCAACTGGGTTTTGGCTCCATCACCGGCATAATACTCAGACAAGGTCATGCCCGCCGGAACCGGTTTCGCCAAATCGTCCAGTCGTTCTTTGGTAAATCGAAGTTGACTGTACTCGGGCGTGAGATTTCGGAGCGAGCTCAGATCGTCAGCGCGCTTCACATGCAAAACACCGGCATATTTGCCCCGGGTGCCGTTTTGAATCACCGTCGTTCCGCGATGCATTTTGGGCTGACTGCTCACCCGCAGCGACCGTGAGGAGACCACAAAATCAGCGCCCTGCACCTGATCCGCCAATTGTTGCGTCTTGCGGTCGTCCAGGCTGGCCAGCACAATGATCACATCGGTTTCCGACGCGATGGCATCCACAATTGCCTGGGTATGGACGATGGGATCACCGAATTCATACTGCTCGGCAACTTTTGGAGTGGGCATGCTGACCCCGATCACACCGATGCGCTGGTCACTGGTTTTCAAAATCACATAGGGCTCAAAGGCGTGCTGCCCATTGTCCTTCCGCAGAATGTTGGCCGAAATCAGAGGGAATTCCGCCAAATCCTGAATGTGGTTGATAAATCCGGCACCCAGTGCCAGATCATTGGCGCCCACATTCATGACACGACAATTCATTTCATTGTAAATATTGATAATGCCCTCTGCCATGGTCGCCAGACGGGGTTTATTGTGCTCAGCCACGCTTATGGCTCGAAATAGCGCGTCACCGGCATCAATAAATAATGTGGTAGCTTCCCGAGAATACTGATGAATGATCGTTGTCTTCCTGGCCAGACCGCCAGTTGGATTGTGCTTTCACCCGCAGGGATCGGTTTCACCATGGTTTCCCGTGGCAAAAACGATAGTGAACGCCCCCGGTGAGGGATTTTCTTCCACCTGTTGATTTTCTGAATCAGCTCCGGCCTGACCGCAGCCCCAGTAAAAAAATGCCAGCAGAAAGACAATTATTGTAAAAGTGTGTCTCTTTTTTCCTGTTTTCATGGTTGCGAATTTATATTGTGTAGGAATGAAAGCCAGCGGCAATTTGGTTTCACGCCGGGAGACTGTATCCGAATGACAAGGGTCATGATTATGCTTAAAAACAATACGTTACCGAGATTTGGCGGATCAATCCGGCGAATTCTTTTCTTCACACTGGTTTTCACTGCCCTGCTGACCGGGTCAGATAAACACTGTCGCTATTGCGGCGAGCTCATCACCGGCTCCTATGTACAGGTACACGGCTATTTCTATCATCCCCACCACTTTTTATGCGCGCATTGTGATAAACCCATTGAGGGGAAATTTCATAAAGAGAATAATCGTTTTTACCATCCAGCGTGCTATATCATTGTACACGATTTGATTTGCGGTGTATGCTCAACTGAGATCCGGGGCGAGTATTTTGAAAAAGATGGCGTGAAATACCATCCCGACTGCTACCGGGAGCATATTCAATCCAGATGCGCCTGGTGCGGTGAGCCTATTGCGGACATTTACTTTGAGCACGAGGGCAAATCCTATCACGAGACCTGTTACCGCCAGCACATCCTGCCCAAATGCGTCATCTGTGGTGAGCCATTGGAGGGACGCTATTTTGAGGACGCGTTCGGAAATCGCTACCACACGAAACATACCCACGAATACCCGGAATGCGATAATTGCGGACGCATCATCACGCCCCAGACTACCCGGGGTGGTGAAACCTATTCAGACGGTCGGCACATCTGCACCTACTGTTTTCAGGCTGCTGTAAAGGATTTAGACCGGTATTATGACATTTTCCACGATGTGGTCCGAATTCTTGGGTATTACGGCTTCACCGTTGATTTAAACCAGGTGGACATTAAGCCGGTGAATCGCACCCAATTGAAGGATATTGCCGGCCCGGCTTACTCCAATCAACTCCGCGGATTCTGCAACACCCGCACCCAAACCCTCAATGGCCGGCTGACCAATCAAAGCCACACCATTTATGTTTTAGACAATGTCCCACCTCTGGCCGTTGGCGCCACGCTGGCGCACGAACTTATGCACATTTGGATTGCCCAGAACACCACGATTTACCATCAACCGAAACTTGAAGAAGGTGCGTGTAATTATCTGAGCTATATCTACTTAAAAGAATCTGTAAACACGGATAGTGATTTCATGGTGAGACAACTGCTGAAAAATCCGGACCCGGTTTACGGCGCCGGGTTTCGTGCAGTAAAAAGCAAATTCAGCGGCTATCCGCTGCAAGATCTGCTGGA